>JBOFIT010000130.1:0-44787 GCA_051650305.1 Cellulosilyticaceae bacterium | reverse complement strand
AGTAAGGCCCATTGGTCAAGCGGTCAAGACACCGCCCTTTCACGGCGGTAACAGGGGTTCGATTCCCCTATGGGTCATTTTTGGTGACGATGCGACTAGGGGACACACCCGTTCCCATACCGAACACGTAGGTTAAGACCTAGTCGGCTGATGGTACTTGTCTGGAGACGGACCGGGAGAGTAAGTGGTTGCCAAATTTTACGGCGGCATAGCCAAGTGGTAAGGCAGAGGTCTGCAACACCTTCATCACCAGTTCAAATCTGGTTGCCGCCTTTATAAACACTTAGTAAATACTAGGTGTTTTTTTAAATCTTAATTCAAACTTAATATATGGCGGCATAGCCAAGTGGTAAGGCAGAGGTCTGCAACACCTTCATCACCAGTTCAAATCTGGTTGCCGCCTTTTAAACGCTTAGAATCTACTAAGCGTTTTTTATTTTTCCACAATGACTATACCTTTAAGAAGAAGTTTTCCACAAACAAGGCTATTTTATCTTTTGAAATGTGTATAAGCTAAAAAGAAGAGAAGACAAATAGACAGCCTAAAAGATAAAAAATACTATTGAATAATAATTATTATTAAGCTATAATAGAGGTATAATAGAAAGGTGGTAAGATAAATGGCAGGAGATCGCGTAGTTTGTTATTGTAATAATGTAACATATATAGATATAAGAAAAGCAATGATTGAAGGTGCAAGAACATTAGAAGAGATTCAAGAGATGACAGGGGCAGGAGCTATCTGTGGTAGATGTACAGGTGAAATTGAAAAAATATTAGCATCTGTATGTGGCTGTCATAATGTATCACTTGAAGATGTCTTACAAGCTGTGAAGAATGGTGCAGAGACAGTAGAACAAGTAGCAGAGCAAACAAAAGCAGGAAGTGCTTGTGGTAGATGTAAAGCACTTGTACAAAATGTGATTGACCTAAAAAAATAAATGCCCTAAAGATACGAGATACTCACTAAGATGTCTCGTATTTTCTTTTTATAATCAAACATTTACAACAGCGTTAAAAAAGCATATACTTAGTTAAAAGTTATGGGGGGACCATTATGATTCATCATGAAAAAGTTATAGAAACAGATCAAGTCCTAAAAGTAGAGAAGTTGGCGAGTAAGATTTGGAGACAGCACTATACACCAATTATTGGTGAAGAGCAGGTTGATTATATGCTAACAAACCTTCAAAATGCAGAAGCCATCAAAGCTCAGATTAAAGAAAAGGGCTATGAGTATTACCTTCTGTATGAAGGACAACAAGAAGTAGGGTATATAGGTATCCAGTGTCAAGAGAATACGATCTTTTTAAGTAAGCTTTATATAGAAGAAACAGCACGCGGTAAGGGCGTTGGAAGCTATGCATTTAACTGGGTAGAGAACATGGGGAAAGAAAGAGGGTATGGGTCTATATGGCTCACCGTTAACCGAAATAATACAGACTCTATCGCTATCTATACAAAAAAAGGTTTTAAAAAAATAAGAGAAGAGCAAGCAGCCATCGGTGAGGGATTTATAATGGATGACTATATCATGGAGAAAAGTTTATAAAAAAACTTTTTTCATGTATAATAAGATGTTAAATGGGACATAACTGAAAGGAGGGTAAAATTGATGAACTATTCAGTAGGTGACGTTGTGCAGATGAAAAAGCCGCACCCATGTGGTACCAATGCCTGGGAAGTATTACGTGTAGGTGCGGACTTTAAACTGCGCTGCCAAGAATGCCAGCATATGATTATGCTACCTCGTGAAAAATTTGAAAAAAGTGTTAAAAAAGTACTTCGTCCAGCAGTAAATGAATAGTTAATTTTTTATCACCTAACATTATCCAGTCGTCATTTCACAAAAATAGTTGTAAAGGACGACTATTTATGTTATCATATTGAATTGTAACGAATCCTTGCTCTACACAAGATGTAGGGCCAAAGTCCAAAAGGAGGTGCCAGAATGAAAAACTATGAATTAGCACTTGTATTAATCCCATCTTTAAGCGAAGAAGATAAGTTAGCTAACCTTGAAAAAGCTAAGGAACTTATCACACGTTTTGGAGGAGAAATCACAAACGTTGATGATTGGGGCAAAAGAAAACTTGCTTACGAAATCAACAAGCAAAGAGAAGGTTTCTACTACTTCATCCAATTCAATGCTGAAACTTCAGTTCCAGCTGAACTTGAAAGCAGATTCCGTATCATGGAAACAGCTCTTCGCTATTTAATCGTTCGTCTTGACGAAAAATAAAATTCCTATAAAGAAGGGGGTAAAATGATGAATAAAGTTATGCTCATGGGCCGTTTAACACGTGATCCAGAAGTACGTTATTCTCAATCTGCCAATCCAGTTGCAGTTGCAAGATATGGACTAGCTGTTAGAAGACAATTTACAAAACAGGGAGAACCAGATGTAGACTTCTTTAATGTTGTTGCATTCGGTAAAGCCGGTGAATTTGCAGAGAAGTTCTTTAGAAAAGGACAAATGGTTGCTGTTGTAGGCCGTTTACAAGTTAGTACTTGGGAAGACCAACAAAAAGTGAAGCACACATCTGTTGATGTTGTAGCAGAAGAGCAACACTTTGCAGAAAGTAAAAATTCAGCAGAGTCAAGAGGCGTATCAGTAGGTGCACCTTTAGAGTCCAATCCATCAACTCCTCCTTCAAGTAGTTCAGTATCAGGCTTTATGCCAACTACTATGGAAGAAGATGACGATTTACCATTTTAAAATAACTTAAAATGAAGGAGGGAAATACAATGGCAATGCAAAGAAGACGTAACCGTAGAAGACGTAAAGTTAACCAATTCGCTGGTGATAATATCAAGAAGATTAATTATAAAGATATTAACACACTTAAGAAATTTATCTCTGAAAGAGGTAAAATTCTTCCTAGAAGAATTACAGGTAACTCTGCTAAAGCTCAACGTAAACTTACTGTAGCTATCAAACGTGCAAGACACGTAGCACTTTTACCATACACTCAAGATTAATAAAAGTTATCAACCATAGAGAGAAAACAAATAAGCGCACACACAATATGCACAAACACTGCTTTTTAATGAAGCAGTGTTTTTTTTTGCTTTCCCTATCCAAAACGCCTTTAGTTGAGGTACTATAAATAAAAAGAAATATATGTTATAATGAGAAAATCAGGAGGGCACGAAAAATGAAAGTGACAACCAAAGAAAAAATCATATTACTAGGAATGCTCATGACATATATTCTACTAGGAATGTTGGGTATTTATACAGAAACACTGGTATTTTTATTTCCGCTGTTAGCAACACCGTTAGCAATTTTCCTGATGAGCAATGGAATCAATACAAAACGAGATGTACTTTTACAGCTGCTTATAATAGTAGGATTGTTAGCAATAGGAGAAAGTGTAAGCGGAATTATTCTCTATCTTATTGCGGTAGTGTTACCAGCTTATATGGTGGTGAGCTTATACCGTAAACATACGTCTATACCGCATATGATTATTTATATAGCTATGGCGGTTATGGGGAGCTTGTATCTCTACGTGATAGCGATGAAATATGCAGGAGTAGACTACGTAGCGTATTATATGACAGCATTAGAGGAATATAAAACTTTACAATTTCAGATACTTGATGAAGCTAATAGTCTAAAACAAACATTAACAGAAGAATACATCATAGCATTTAAAGATATGATAAGGATGCAAATAGACATTTTAGGTATGGTATATCCAGCTTTATTTTTAATTATAGGAATGATCTTATCCGCAGGGTACGTAGGTATCATCCAACTTATTGGACGTTTAAAGAAATGGCGATTAGGATCATTTAGACAAGTATTTTCGTTTACATTCTCTAAATGGATGACAGTACTGCTGATAGTAGCGTTACTTCTTACCCAACTAGGAGCAAATGATAATGAATCTTTTGTTTTACTAGGAATGAATTTATTTGTATTTATAAGTAGTTTATTAGAATGTCTAGGGATCATTATAATAGCCGTGCTCCTTAAAAGGAAAAAGTGGTCTTTTGGTTTAAAGACTCTAGCTGTAGTAACGATAGTCATGTTATTTTTCAGAATGCCAACAGTATTTATGGCAGTTGGATTTGCAGATACCCTATTTAACTTTAGAAAAGTAAAAATTATTGTTTAATATTGAGGGAGTAGATATTAGGGAAGGTAATAAGGATATGAAAAAGGATAAGAATAATTCTTTAGTGTATATGACCTATATACTAAGATTCGCTCAGATCAGCTTTGGATTCGGTATTTTACAAGGAATCTTTACTATTTATATAAGTACATTGATAGGGGTGAGTACATCACTTATATTTGTATCCCTTTTTGCGTATAGCTTTGTTCTTGAGAATAAGCTAAAAAAGACGGTACAGGAAGAAGTGACGACTCAGGCCAATGAACTATGCCGAGTAAAAAAAGATATGTTTTTAGAAGCACCTATGCCAGTTATCGTATTAGATAAGTTGGGGAATATCGTGTGGAATAATAAAAGTTTCCAAGCGATGATTGGAGAAGGGGAAGTTTTAGAAAAAAACATAAGGTCTATTTTTGCCGATATACAAATAGAAAGTTTACCTAAAGATGACGAAGTCTATATGCGATTAGTCGAAAAAAATGAAAAACGCTATGAAATGATTTGTCAAAAAGTAAGCTTTGATGAAATCGAGATTGATTTTAACTATACAGCATACTTTGTAGATGTCAGTAAAGAGAAGCTCCTCGAAGAAAAGGTAAAGCAGCAGCAATGTATGCTAGGCTATCTTTATATAGATAATTATGAAGAGATTATGCAGAGTACAGAAGAAGTTAGACGACCGATGTTAGGGGCTATTATAGACCGTAAGATTGGCATCTGGTTTAAAAATAATGATGTGGGCTTATGTAAGTTTGATAGAGACCGCTATATGTTGTTTTTTACAGAGCAAAGTTTACAAAGCATGCAGCAACGTAAATTCGATATTTTAGATGAACTTCGACATATACAAGTAGGGAACGATCTACCTGTTACAGTAAGTATAGGTATTGGTAGGAACTTCACTTCATTAGGCCAGTCAAAAGAAGATGCAAGAGCTGCATTTGATTTAGCACTGGGACGTGGGGGCGATCAAGCGATTATTAAGACCCACGATAAGTATACTTTCTATGGTGGAAAGACCAAGGAAGTAGAGAAGAGTACCCGTGTCAAAGTAAGAATTAAAGCGTATGCTTTTAAAGAACTTCTGCATGATGCCGATAAAGTCTATATTATGGGACATAAGAATATCGATGTGGATTGCTTAGGTGCTGCAATGGGTGTTTACCGTGCAGCTACGATTATGGGTAAGAAAGCACAGATTATACTAGGCGAATCTAATTTTGCAGTACAAGGAATCTATGATAGAATTATAGCAACGCCTGAGTACAAGGATATCTTTATAACGACGGAAAAAGCAGACCAAGAAATAACAAAGCAAACACTACTCGTATTGGTAGATGCCCATCGTCGAAGTCAACTGGAGTATCCAGAGCTACTGGATAAGACAGAGAATGTCGTTGTATTTGACCATCATCGTTTAAGTACGGACTTTATAGAAGATGCAGTACTTACTTATATAGAGCCATTCATTTCTTCTACATGCGAAATGATTTCTGAGATCCTTAACTATCTAACGGATAAAGTGAAGCTGACTCAGATAGAGGCAGATGCGTTGCTTGCAGGGATTACAATCGATACCAAGAACTTTGTATTTAAGACAGGTGTAAGAACTTTTGAAGCTGCAGCGTTTTTAAGACGTGCAGGGGCAGATAGTACACGTGTAAGGATGCTTTTCCAAAATGATTTAGATACTTACCGCATCAAAGCGACAGCTATTAAGAATGTGGAGATGTGGCAAGAAGGCATTGTCATTACAGCTGTTGAGGGTGAGTATAGTAATAACAACATTTTAGCAGCACAAGTAGCAGATGAACTTCTGAATATCAAGGAGATACAGGCAGCTTTTGTTGTTGCAAGAAATGGTGATGATTTACTCGTTAGTGCACGTTCCATAGAAGATACCAATGTACAGCGTATTATGGAGATGCTAGGCGGAGGTGGACACCGTAATATTGCAGGTGCTCAGCTGAGAGGCATGACTATAGAAGAAGCTAAATTAAAAATCAAAGAAGCTATCACAGAATATCAAGAGGAAGGTGAATAAAATGAAAGTTATTTTAACACAAGACGTAAAAAAAGTAGGAAAAAAAGGTGAGATCTTAGAAGTAAAAGATGGTTACGCAAGAAATGCACTACTTCCAAAAGGCTTAGCAGTAGAGGCAAATGCAGTTAATCTTAATCAAAGAAAATTAGAAGAAAAAGCAACTGATAAAAGAAAACAACAAGAATTAGATGCAGCAAATGCTATCAAAGAAACAATCCATGACAAAAAAATCAACATTGGTATCAAAGTAGGTGAAGGTGGTCGTGTATTTGGATCAGTAACGACAAAAGAGATCGCAGATAGCTTACATTCAAACTTTGGTGTAACAATCGATAAAAAGAAAATCAGCTTATCTCAACCAATTAAAGCAATAGGTACGAGAACAGTAGAAGTTAAGTTACATCCAAAAGTAGTTGCAGAAGTAACTGTATGTACAGTAGAAGGTAAGTAATTAGAAGAAAGAGAGATAAAGAGCTATGGAAGAATTGCAAATGATGAGGATTCCTCCCCATAATATAGAGGCAGAACAGTCTGTACTAGGTGCCATCATAATGGATCATGAAGCTATGACCGTAGCAAGTGAGATATTAAGACCTAACGACTTTTATAGGCCAGACCATCAAGAGATTTACAGTGCTATTATGGAGCTTTTCACAAGTAATAGCCCTGTAGACTTAGTAACGATACAAAATAGACTGTCTGAAAAAGGTGTTTTAGAGCAGGTTGGCGGCATCGGTTATTTGGCAGAGTTAGCTACCATTGTACCAACGTCAGCCCATATCAAAGAATACGCTAAAATTGTAGAGGATAAGGCTGTACTTAGAAGACTTATTAAAGCAAGTCAAGATATCACAGCGAAAAGTTATGAGGGAGATGAACCCATCGAAGACCTTATGAGTTTTGCTGAAAAACAAGTGTTTGATATCATTCAAAATAGACATACAGAGGACTTCTCACATATCAATGAAATTATCGTTACATCGATTGATAAGATCGAGCAGGCGTTGGTTAATAAAGGGGCCGTTACAGGGGTTCCAACCGGATTTATTGACCTTGATTATAAGACGGCAGGGATGCAACCTTCAGACCTTATTCTGGTAGCGGCGAGACCATCTATGGGAAAGACAGCTTTCTCATTGAACGTTATTCAGTCGGCAGCCATTAAGAATAAGAAAAAAGTAGCTGTATTTAGTCTGGAGATGTCAAAGGACCAGCTAGTTAACCGTATGCTTTGTGCGGAGGCGATGGTAGATGCACAGAAAGTAAGGACAGGTAACTTAGAGCCTCAAGACTGGGATCGCATCGCTAAGGCGATACCAACCATTGCAGCAGCAGATATTTTTATAGATGATACACCAGGTATTTCTGTTATGGAGATGCGTGCAAAATGTCGAAGGTTGAAATTAGAAAAAGGTCTAGATCTGATTATGATTGACTACTTGCAGCTTATGAGTGGTAATGGTAAGACAGATTCAAGACAACAAGAAATCTCAGAAATTTCTCGTTCTTTAAAAGCTATTGCCAGGGAAATGAGTGCACCGGTTATAGCCTTATCACAGCTTTCACGTGCCTGTGAGACACGTGCAGACCATAGACCGATGCTATCAGACTTACGTGAATCTGGAGCCATCGAGCAGGATGCTGACGTTGTTATGTTCTTATATCGTGATGAGTATTACAACCCAGATACAGATAAGAAGAACATTGGTGAAGTTATTATAGCAAAACAAAGAAATGGTCCTACAGGAACAGTAGAACTTGTATGGCTAGGGCAATACACTAAGTTTGCCAATATGGATAGATAATACTAAAAAAGAGCATTTCCTATTAATTAGGAAATGCTCTTTTTTAGTTAGGGTAGCGTTCGATCTCATCGAAGATGTCTTGAACAGATTCGAGTTTGGTAGCTTTATAAGCATTGCTTCCGCAGAAGAGGAGTGCATCCTCTAGATTACCATTAGCAGCTTGAATGAGTGCTTCAGATATACAGTAAGGGATGGTAGTAACCCCACACTTATGAAGGCATTTATAGAGGCACTTATCATTGCCAGGAGAGTTGGTAATAAAGTTGTTGAGTATGGCACGACCAGGCATACCTACAGGGCTTTTCACGATACCGATGGTATCTTCAGTAGAAGTGATGTAGCGTTCTTTAAAGGCAAGTGGTGCATCACATTCATGTGTAGTAACAAAGCGTGTAGCCATTTGAACACCATCAGCACCTTGTTCAAGTGCTAAAGCAACATCAGAAGCATCATAGATACCACCAGCTGCAATGACGGGAATATGTTTGTTGTATTTCTCAGCGTAAGTAAGGGCTACTTCTTTTACTTCTTTTACAAGTTCCATAAGAGGACGTGCATTGTCAATCTCATCATTATGGAAGCCTAGGTGTCCACCAGCAAGAGGACCTTCTACAACGATAGCATCAGGTGCACATTGATTTTTCTTATCCCACATGCGGCAAATAACAGATGCTGCTTTGGCAGAAGAAACAATTGGTACAATCTTAGTAGAAGAACCTTTCGTATAGAGTGGTAAGTCTAGGGGTAAGCCAGCACCAGATATAATAAGGTCTATTTTGCATGCTACAGCCTTTTTGACATAATCAGCGTAGTTTTTCATGGCTACCATTAAATTAACGCCTATAATGCCGTTAGGGCTCTTAGAACGCGCTAAGGTAATCTCCTTTTCAAGAGCATCTAGATTGGCACCTAAATTATCTTTGATAAAGTGCTTTTCTCTAAAGCCTATCTGAGCACCGGATATAATGCCAATACCACCGCTATTTGCAACTGCACTAGCAAGGGAGTGGAGTGATATGCCAATGCCCATACCACCTTGGATAATCGGAAACTTAGGTTTTAAATCCCCGATACATAATGTATTCAAATTCATATAGTCACCTCATTTGTTTTGAAAATCAAAGTATAGAAAATATTTGTTTTGATATTCAAAGTATATTCTTAACTCAGTATAAAGTCAAGCTACAAAGAAGTTATGAAGAAATATTTAGAAACAATTAATAAATATTCAGATATAATCTGAAATTGGTTGAAAATATGGTAAAATATGGTATAATTTGAGAAAGAGATTACAAAAGACAGGGGTAGGGCTATGAAAAATAAAGTCTATTCTATAAAAGAAGTAGCAACAATACTCGATATAGAAGCATATGTATTAAGGTACTATGAGAAAGAGTTAGAGTTGGAGATTCATCGCAATACACAGGGACATAGGATTTATGATGAGGACGACATAGAAGTATTGCGCCAAATTAAAGATTTACGTGAGCAGGGGTTAGAGCTTAAGGCAATTAAAAACATCGTACATACACTTGATGAAGGTGGTATTGAATCGTTGATGAACTTAGGAGGTATGGGGGGGAAAGTTGTCCAATTGCACGGGGACAAGCCTAAGGAATTAGATATCACAGACCAGACAAATGAAAAGGTGCAGCATTTCCAGCTTATGATGAAAGATATGTTTAAGCAAGCACTTGTAGAGTTTAATGGTGAGACAAAAGAGCAATTAAAAGAAGAATTGACAGAAGAAGTCAATTGTCTCGTTACTAAGAAAATGCGTGAGATGGAAGTCATGCAAAATATGAAAGACGAAGAGTACTACAATAAAATTGATGAGACTATGCGTGAGATGCAAAAATTAAGAAGAGAAATAGCAGAGATCGAGCAGTTAAAACCTAAATCAAGTATCTGGAAAAAGTTGTTCGGAACAAAAGAAATAGAAAATGAAACACAAGAAAAGAGTATGTAGGGCGATACATACTCTTTTTTTGTGTTTTTTTGCTTATGCGTGTACTGGCAAATTGTATTTGAGGAAAATATTCTTTGCCTTAGTAACTTCGTCTTTTGAGGGTTCTTCTGTATCAAGTAGCGCATACTCATAACCGAGCTGTGCCCACTTGAACTCTCCCATTTTATGGAATGGAAGGATATCTAAACGTTCTACATTTGTAAGTGTAGATAAAAATTGTGCTAAATCCTCGATGTCCTTTTCGTTATCTGTTAGATTTGGTACTAAAACGTAGCGAATCCAAACAGGAATGCCTCGTTCTTTCAAATGATGTGCGAAAGCTAAGGTTGGATCTAAAGGAACACCTGTTAAGTCTTTAAAAACGTCAGGATTATATGACTTTATGTCTAAGAGTACTAAATCTGTATAGTCAAGTACAGGATCAGCCTTATCTAGACCAATAAAACCAGAGGTGTCAATACAAGTATGAATACCATTATCCTTGCATTTCATCAATAAGTCGCGTACAAAATCTGGTTGGAGAAGAGGTTCACCACCGCTAACTGTAACACCGCCTCCTGAAAATTGCATATATGGCTTATAACGTACGATTTCACTGATGAGGGAATCAGTGTCCATCTCTTTACCATCTTGCATTTTCCAAGTATCAGGATTGTGACAATACTTACATCTAAGAGGGCAGCCTTGAGTAAATAAAATAAAACGAATACCTGGGCCGTCTACAGTTCCGCAAGTTTCTATCGAGTGAATTCTGCCTTTCATGTCATAACCTCCTGTCTTTATAAAGTGGGGAAGTGCATCCCCACCTTATCTTTTAATATGGTTTAATTAGAATTTCTCGTGGAATGTTCTATTGATTACGTCTAATTGTTGTTCACGTGTAAGACGAATGAAGTTTACAGCGTATCCAGATACACGGATTGTAAGCTGTGGATATTTCTCTGGGTGATCCATAGCATCAAGTAATGTTTCGCGATCGAATACGTTGATGTTTACATGGTGACCACCTTGTGTGAAGTAACCGTCCATCATACCAACAAGGTTGTGAACTCTTTCTTCACCTGACTTACCAAGAGCGCCTGGGATGATAGAGAATGTGTAAGAGATACCATCTTCTGCATGTTGGTATGGAAGTTTAGCAACTGATGCAAGAGAAGCGATAGCACCTTTTGTATCGCGTCCGTGCATTGGGTTAGCACCTGGAGCGAATGGCTCACCAGCTTTACGTCCATCAGGTGTGTTACCTGTTTTCTTACCGTATACTACGTTTGATGTGATTGTTAAGATAGACATAGTTGGGTAAGCATTTCTGTAAGTTCTGTGTTGTCTAATTTTGTTCATGAATGTTTCTGTAACTTTAACAGCAAGATCATCAGCTCTGTCATCGTTGTTTCCGTATGCTGGGTAGTCGCCTTCGATTTCGTAGTCAACTACAAGACCTTCTTCATTTCTGATAGTTTTAACTTTAGCATATTTGATTGCTGATAAAGAGTCAGCTACTACTGAAAGACCAGCGATACCTGTTGCGAATGTACGAAGGATCTCTTTATCATGAAGAGCCATCTCTACTTTTTCGTAGCAGTATTTGTCATGCATGTAGTGGATGATATTTAATGTATTTACGTAAAGCTCTGATAACCAATCCATGATTTGATCGAATTTTGACCAAACTTCATCGAAGTCAAGGTATTCGCTAGTAACAGGTGCGAATTGTGGAGCAATTTGATCTCCAGATTTCTCATCTTTACCACCGTTGATTGCGTATACAAGTGCTTTAGCAAGGTTTGCACGAGCACCGAAGAATTGCATTTGCTTACCAATTCTCATTGCAGATACACAACATGCGATACCGTAGTCATCTCCCCAATATGATCTCATAAGATCATCGTTTTCGTATTGGATTGAGCTTGTTTGGATAGACATTTTAGCACAGAAGTTTTTGAAGCCTTCAGGTAAATGTGTTGACCAAAGTACTGTTAAGTTTGGCTCTGGAGCTGGACCTAAGTTAGATAATGTGTGAAGTACACGGAAGCTGTTCTTTGTTACAAGTGTACGACCGTCTACGCCCATACCACCGATAGACTCTGTTACCCATGTTGGGTCTCCTGAGAATAATTCGTTGTATGCTGGTGTACGAAGGAAACGTACCATACGTAATTTCATTACGAAGTGATCCATGTATTCTTGAGCTTCAGCTTCTGTTAATGTACCAGCTTTAATATCTCTTTCGATGTAGATATCAAGGAATGTAGATACACGACCAAGTGACATCGCAGCACCATCTTGCTCTTTGATAGCAGCTAAGTAACCGAAGTATGTCCATTGGATAGCTTCTTTAGCTGTTTGAGCTGGCTTAGAAATATCGAAACCGTAAGAAGCAGCCATAGCTTTAAGTTCTTTTAATGAACCAATTTGCTCTGTGATTTCTTCACGAAGTCTGATGATTTCTTCTGTGATGCTTGGAACTTCAAGAGATAATTTTTGAGCATCTTTATCTTGGATTAATTTATCGATACCGTATAAAGCAACACGACGGTAGTCACCGATGATACGACCACGGCCATAAGCATCTGGAAGACCTGTGATAACACCAGATTTTCTAGCTTTTCTCATAGCTGTTGTGTAAGCTGCGAATACACCATCATTGTGTGTTTTACGATATTTTGAGAAGATTTCTGCTGTTTGTTTATCTAATTCATAACCGTATGATTCAAGTGCATTTTGAACTGTACGTGCACCACCGTATGGCATGATGTTTCTTTTTAAAGGTGCATCTGATTGGAAACCAACGATTTGCTCAGCATCTTTATCAAGGTAACCTGGGCCATGAGATGTAATAGATGATGGGATTTTTGTTTCAGCATCTAAAACGCCTTTTTCTAACTCTTTTTTCATAAGAGTCATTGCATTATCCCATAGTTTAGTTGTTCTTTCAGTAGCACCAGCTAAGAAAGTATCATCACCTTCATAAGGTGTGTAGTTTTGTTGGATAAAGTCACGTACATTTACTTCTTTTGTCCAGTTACCTGGTACGAATCCATTCCATTGTTCAAACATTATGGTCAACTCCTTTAAATGAATAAATATGATTTTAGTATTAGCAAGTTCACAGAAGAATAAACTCTGAATAACTTGGTAGCTAATAATAATTATTAATAAGTATTGTTTACAGTGATATTATATAATGTATACTGTATACACGTCAATATGTTACACAAAAATTTATTAAAAAATGTGAAGAATTTAACGTTCAATTTAGATTAGTTTGTAAGTTTCGGGAAAATTAGGCAAGGGAATCATTTCAAATGTCAAATGGAAGGTTGTATTAGCATTTTGAAATGAGTATAATAATAGGAAGAAACTGTATAAAAATGGATATAAAGGAGTAGAAAATGGAGCATATAAAGAATGTTTTTATTGGAATGGTATTAGGCGTTTCTAACGTTATACCAGGTGTTAGCGCAGGTACAATGGCTGTTGTTATGAATATTTACGATAAGCTTTTAGATGCTGTTTCATTGGACAAGGAGAAAATCAAACAAAACTTCATGTTTTTAATGATGCTAGGTATTGGTGTGGGTATCGGTATTATAGCATTCAGTAATGGTATTACTTATCTTTTTGATTACTATCCAATGCAGACACAATTTGCATTTATTGGGGTTATATTAGGAAGTATACCGATGATTATCAAGCATGCTAAGCAAGAAGGTGCCATTAGAACAGTGAACTGGATTCCTTGCCTCGTTACCTTTGGCATTATGGTTGCAATGGTTGTGGCACAAAGCGGTAATCCAGAAGCTACAGAGGTTGTCTTAAAGCAAAACTTCTGGTCTGCACTAGGACTTTTTGTTTCAGGGGCTATTAGTGCTTTTGCAATGATTATACCAGGTATTAGTGGGTCATTTATCATGGTAACTTTAGGAACTTATCACACAGTGATTAATGCCATCACACATTTCAACTTACCAGTCATTGCAGTGACAGGTGTAGGGGTATTAGTAGGGTTATTTGGCGGTATCAAACTTGTAAAAATTTTACTTGAAAAATATAATCAAGCCACTTATATGGCAATCCTTGGCTTAGTGATAGGCTCAGTACTCGTTATTTATCCAGGCTTTGCATTCAATAGTGCAGGGATGGTGTCTTTAATCGTGATGATTTTAGGAATGGTAGTAGCGTATAAATGCGCAGATTAATCATGTAAATGAATGATAGAATAAAGGAGAACTAGGAATACTATATTGAACTTGAAAAAAAGAGGGATATTAGGTATACTAAGTTGAAAAAAATGACAGAAATTTTACCAAAGGAGACAGTTATGGGAAAAGACATCTACGTCTTTGGACATAAAAATCCAGACACAGACTCAATATGTTCAGCGATTGCTTATGCACATTTAAAAAGTGTACTAGGCTATGATAATGTAAAGGCAGCACGACTAGGAAAGATCGGAAAAGAAGCGAAGTTTGCTCTTGAGTATTTCCAAGTGAAGGAGCCAATGCTTCTAGAAAGCATTAAACCACAGGTAAGCGATATGCAATACTATGTGACACCACCAATCTACCAAGTAGATTCTGTAAAAAAAGCATGGGATGTGATGACCAAGAGTGGTAGACCAATGACACCAGTGCTTTATCCAGATCATAAATTAGCAGGTGTCGTATCTGTATCAGATATCTCAAAGACATACATCGGATTAACAGATGGTAGTGTACTTAGAGAGCATAAGACACCTTTTGTGAATATTGCAGCAGTATTAGAAGGAAAAATCGTTAGTGGTGATTATCCACATCCTTATGTACAAGGTGATGTGTATACGACAGCATCTATTAGCGAGCATGATAAACTAAATGAAAATGATATTATCCTTACAGGAAACAATAAAGAGCTTGTAGAGATTGCATTAAAATCAGGAGCTGGCTGTGTGATTATCACAGATCAAGATATGGAAAAGCTTGATGTACCAAAAGGTACAGAGGAAGGTTGTGCGATTATTTGTACACCATACTCATTCTTTAAGGCAATCAAGATGATTTCACAAAGTATCTCAGTAAAGAATCTTATCGGAAAGCAAGATTTAGTATACTTTGATACAAGTGATACGATTGATGAAGTTAAAGAGACAATGCTTAATTCGACACATCGTCACTTCCCAATTATTAACGAGGAAGGCCTTGTAAAAGGGATTATCTCTAAGCGTCATATTCTTGATATTAAGAAAAAACAAGTAATCCTTGTGGACCATAATGAGCAAACACAAAGTGCGCCAGGTATCGAACAAGCAGAGATACTAGAGATTATCGATCATCACCGTATCGCAAATATCAATACAGGTGTACCAGTCTTTTTAAGAGCAGAACCAGTAGGTTGTACATCAACTATCGTGGCTAAAATGTATGAAGAAAACAACATTATGCCACCAAGAGAAATTGCAGGGGTAATGCTTAGTGCGATTATCTCAGACACACTTCTTTTCAAGTCACCAACATGTACACCAGTGGATATGAGAATGGCGAAGCGTCTAGCGAAGATTGCAGAAGTAGATCTCGATCAATACGGAATGGATCTTTTAGCAGCAGGTACATCACTAGAGGGTGTAAGTGCGAAAGAACTATTAGGTATCGATAGAAAGCAATTTACATTAGGTAAATTCAATGCTTCTGTAGCACAGATTAACACAGGAGATTTCAAGAGCATCTTCAAGATGAAAGAAGAAATCTTAGCAGAAATGAACGAGCTGATCGAACATGAAAGCTTAGATGTCATTGTATTTATGGTGACAGACATTATCGTAGGTGGTTCAGAGCTTATTGCAGTAGGCCCAGAGAAGTGGATCGCAGATCGTGCATTCGATATGCAGAAGGATGAAGAGAGCGTCTTTATGAAAGATGTTTACTCACGTAAGAAACAAATTCTTCCTAAACTTATGTCTACAGTACAAAATGGCTAATCTTGTAAGAATAAAAGTTGATTAATAGGCGTATCCTATTTATAATAAAAGAAGGAAATACCATTTAAACTTTAGCTATAGAAGGAGATAAGTCATGGCAAAACAAGTTACAAAAGAGATGATCATTGGTGAGATCTTACAAGTTGATAGAGGTCTTATTCCAATTCTTATGAATGCTGGGATGCACTGTTTAGGATGTCCATCAGCACAAATGGAATCTTTAGAAGAAGCATGCGCTGTACACGGTATGGACGTTGATGTTTTAGTTAAAGAAATGAATGATTATTTAGCAACATTATAAAAAATACCTATAAAAAAACCCTCTTGCCATAAGCGAGAGGGTTTTTTTATAGGTATTTCGTTAAGATATCTAGTGCATTAGTGGAGATCATTACTTTTCCATGTTCTTTTAGGAAATATTCATTTAGATCGCTCACGATACCTTGCTGACCAAATTCATCGAGTCTGCAAAGAACCACATCTTTTGGTGTATCTTGCTTTTGGTTTGGATGAAAAATCATAAAGAATTTCTCATCGTACTTATAAAGGCTTGTTTCACCGAAGTAAAGGTGCTTGATATGGTGTGAAGCAGAACAAATATCATCTAATGTCTTGAAACAGTACATGAAAGTTTGCGCTTGAATCGCTGTCTCTTTCTGAGCTGCCTTTTGAGATTTCCCCATAAGCTCTAAATCAGTCAGTCTATCCTCAACAGGGTCCTTAAAGGTTCTATGAGTAGGTCGTTCGCCGATTGTATCGAGTTTTTCTTCAATTTGTGAAGGGTCTTCAACTTTAGTAACAACAATTTTAATGCTGTCTGAAGAAAGCGGAACAGCTTCAATCATTAGAGGGACATTTTCAGTTTCGAAGCCGAAGTCTTCGTAAGCCTGTGTCATCATATCTCTAAAAAGTGATTGAGCTTTGCTAGAACCATAGGCTAATTCACTTATTTTAATATCTCTATTTTGTAAATCAGAAGGATTAAGAGTGACCTGGATTTGTGTATCGCTAATTTTTTCGATTTTCATACAACTCACATCCTTTCGTTCAGTCACGGGTTTATTAAAAGTGCATAAAGATATAAATTAGTATAAGGTAATGCTTATTAAAAGTAAAGAGGATAAATCTATCAAATAATGGCCATAATTGCTCTTAGTGCATTATATGAAGAAGTATAATATTTTATTTCCTATAGAATGATAAAAAATTTGTAATAAATACTAATGTACCTTAAGTATATTTTAATGTTATCTAACAGAAGAATATGCTATACTTACCGAAGAAGGAGGTAAGAGCATGCTAAAAAAAATATTGCTATTTATTATAGGCTGTATAGTACTTGGGGCTGTAGGCTTAGGAATTATTGGTAATACGTCTGAAACGCAAGAAGTAGATCCACTTACATATTTTGATGAGTTCAAAAGTGACCAACAAAATATGGTGTATGAAGATACGCGTGTGGATTGGGTAAAGCCTATTATTGAAGAAAACGACAGGATTTATATAGATAGTGAATGGGTAGCACAGAATGTAAATGAAAGAGTGTATTATGATGTAGCAGAAAATATACTAACCATTACAAATGTGGAAGAAGTCATTCGCATAAATATAGGAACGAATCAGGTGACAGTAAATAACAAAGCATCTGACCGTCAGATAGAATATATACAACAAGGGGATAAGTTGTATGTGGGAGAAGAGTATTTAGAAGAAGTCTATGGATTCGAAGTGACAAAAGGGGCAGATGGAAGGCTCATAGTAGCTTCTAATCTACACACAGAAAAGCAAACAGGTGTGGTTAAAGCCAAGAAAGCTGTCATCAGAACGAGACCAGATAAGAAAGCAGTCATCACAGATAAGATGGAAAAAGGTCATCAAGTGGTGATTTATAGTGGTGAGAATGGCTACCTACGTGTAAGAAATGAAAATGGCATCGTGGGTTATATGAAAGAAAAGGATGTGGCGCTAGAAGGTAAGACGCAGATTAAAGAGGACAAGCAGTTCACTGCGAAGCCTATTGCGAAACCACTAGATGATAAAGTAAAACTAGCGTGGGACCAAATGACAGTACGTACACCAGGTAACTGGAATAGTGGGAAGTATACGAAGATGCAAGGTGCTAACGTCATCGCGCCTACATGGTTCGAATTTGCAGATGCAGAGGGTAACTTAATCGATAGAGGACACCCAGATTATGTGGCAGCAGCAAAGCAAAGAGGACTTCAAGTATGGGCACTAATGAGCCATAATTTTACACAGCCTCAATATACAAGAGAGATTCTAACAAGTACAAAGAAGCGTCAGCACGTTATCAATCAGTTAATAGACTTCGTGCAGAAGTATGGTTTAGATGGGATTAATATCGATATCGAGAATATACAAGCAGACTTTGGGCGTGAATGGGTACAGTTTATGCGCGAGCTTTATCCACAAATGCAAGCGATTGGGGCAACAGTATCTGTAGATGTATATATGCCATCTGCGTGGTCGAAGCATTATCAAAGAGATAAAATAGGCGAAGTGGTGGATTATTTCATCGTGATGGCATATGACCAGCACTGGTCAGGTTCTGAACAAGCAGGACCAACCTCAGGCCTTAGATGGGTAGAAGAAGGTATAACCCTTAACTTAAAAGAAGTACCAAGTGAAAAACTAGTGCTGGGTATACCATTCTTTACACGTATATGGGAAGAGACAGCTGATGGACTTAAATCAACACCTCATGGTATGGTATCAGCACAGAAGAAGGTAACTAGCTGGGGTGTAACACCAGTTTATGATGATGAGCATAAGCAGTACTATGCACAAGTAACCGAAGGGGATACAGTGTATAAAGTATGGCTAGAAGATAAGGAAAGTATTGCTGAACGTGTGCGTATGATTGAAGCACATAATTTAGCAGGATACGCTGTATGGAAGCTAGGGCTAGAAGATGCGACTGTATGGGAATCATTACAACAAGTAAAATAACGAGAAGACCATGCATAAACTGCATGGTTTTTTCTGTATAAACAAGTATTTAACACAAAAGAGTATAGAAATAAGCCACAATAAGTAGTATGATAGGAAAGATGAGAAGGAGGGAACATCATGATTCAGTCAAATAGATACGATAAAATGCTTTACCGCAGATGTGGAAATAGTGGCATTTTATTACCAGCTGTATCACTAGGGTTATGGCATAACTTTGGTGGGGTAGATACATATGAAAATAGTAAAGAGATGATTATAGAGGCTTTTAATTTAGGTATTACACATTTTGATTTAGCGAATAATTATGGACCACCACCAGGATCAGCCGAAGAAACTTTTGGAAAGATACTAAAGCAAGAGCTCTACGGTTACCGCGATGAATTATTGATTTCTACAAAAGCAGGATGGGACATGTGGCCAGGACCTTATGGGAACTTTGGCTCTAGAAAATACTTACTAGCAAGCTTAGACCAGAGCTTAAAGCGTATGGGGCTTGATTATGTAGATATTTTTTATTCACATAGAAGAGATCCGGATACACCCCTTGAAGAGACTATGGGTGCACTTGCAACGGCTGTTCATCAAGGAAAAGCATTATATGTGGGGATTTCTAGTTACAATCCACTGGACACCAAGAAGGCTTCTAGCATTTTAAAAGGTATGGGGGTACCTTGCCTTATACATCAACCGTCGTATTCCATGCTAAATCGCTGGATAGAAGATGGCTTGACAGATACATTAAAACAAGAAGGCATTGGCTCTATCGCATTTTGTCCATTAGCACAAGGGTTACTTACCAATAAGTACTTAGGTGGGACGATACCAGAGGACTCAAGAGCAGCTAAAGCTCATGGTCACTTAAAGGAAGGTCAAATCACTGAAGAAGTTATGGAAAAGATCGAGCAGCTAAATGTGCTGGCGCAAAAGCGTAACCAGACTTTAGCACAGATGGCTATTGCATGGACTTTGCGTCCAGGTGGTGTGACATCAGCTTTAATTGGTGCAAGCAAAGTGTCTCAGATTAGAGAGAATGTACAGGCTTTAGAGAACCTTGCGTTCTCAGAAGAAGAAATAACAGAAATTGACCAAATACTGGGGTAAACAGGAATGAAATAGCCTCCTTACTAATACAATGAAAAGAGGACAATGTATGGTAAGGAAGGTGCTAATGTGAAAAAACATAGCAATAACATGATGGTCGTCTTATTTATCTGTTTAATAGGATTTTGTACATATCTCAAATTTGCAAATACAAGTGCAGAAACATTTGGGTTAGCAACGGCTTCAAAAGTCATTGTGATTGACCCCGGACATGGTGGACATGACCCTGGAAAGGTAGGCTCTAAGGGCGTGCATGAAGATGAAATCAACTTGCAAATCGCCATGAAATTAAAGAATTACTTGGAGCAATCAGGAGCAACGGTCATTATGACACGTACAGATGATAGCTACCTAGAAGGACCAGGAGGCAACACCCATAAGAGAAAAGACATGAGTCATCGTAAACAAGTGATGGAGGTAAGTGAAGCTGATGTGCTTATAAGCATTCATCAAAATGCATTTACTCAGCCACAAGTAAGAGGTGCACAGGTTTTCTATTATAAAGATTCGGAAGAAGCAAAGCTCTTAGCTTCTAATGTACAAAAAGCTATTCAAGATTTTGCAGATAGTAATAACACTCGCAAAATAAAAAGCAGTAAAGATTACTATGTGTTAAAAGTAAGTGAGATGCCAGGTATTATCATTGAATGTGGGTTTCTTACAAATGAAGAAGAGGAAGCATTGCTTGTAAGCGATGCTTATCAAGATAAGATGGCATGGGCGATTTATCGTGGCATCGTTAGTTTCTTTGAACAAACAGAAGATATAAAAGCACAATAAAAGCTGCCTTAAATGGCAGCTTTTTTGAGTTCATAAAGTGACTTAATAAGAAGTGGAAGCGAATCAGGTGTAAGCTGGGAAAGAGAAAGTCTAAAGTAAGGGCTATTGGTCTTAAAGGAGAAGATTTCTCCCGGTGAGATAATCAGATGATTCTTTAAGAATACTGAAGAAATATCTGATACAGAATGCTTAAGAGGCCTGATCCACAAGAATAAACCACCATCTACAGTGTAGGGTTCTAATACATCATCTAGCTCTAAGAGCACGTCTTGGACCACTTTGAAATAGCTGTAGGTATTTTGGATAAGGTCGAGACGGAGCTGATGAAAGAGTGGCGATTGGAGATAGAAATAAAGCACTCGTTCATTGAGGGTATATTCATATAAATCAGCAAGGCGAGCAGCAAGTTGTTTTGGAAGTGCCACGAAACTATAATGTAGGTAAGGTAAATATAATTTAGAAAAATGATAGATATAAATAACGTGACCAGAGCGATCTAATTGATGTAGCGGTTTAAGGCATTCAGTAGCGTAAGTAAAATCACTATATGTACCATCTTCTAAAATATAAAAATCATAGGTAGAAGCTAGCTCTAAGAGTTTCTCCTTCGTAGCAGTATCGTAGCTAATGCCTGTGGGATTTTGGACGTAAGTAGATACACAGACAAAGGAAACGCTATGATGCTTTAGGACTTCTTCTAATGTATGGATACACATACCATGAGGTGTTAGTGGAATCTCTATAAGTTTGATGCCTAAGGAGCGTAAAAAAGAAGTATAAGTCAAATCATGGTTAGCCTCTACACAGATACAACTATTTGGATGAAGCTTAAGTAATTCTAATAAAAAAGAAGAAAAATGATGAAGTAGTCTGACTCCAGCAGAGGTCGTCTCAACACCGACAGAAGCAAAGTAAGAAACGATAGCTTCACGAATCATATTTTTCTCACGATGAAGAGGATCGGCAAATGCTTGCCAGCCTTCAGTAGCCACCACATCATCTAAGATGGATTTTAGGATAGAAGTGGGAAACAAGTCTTTGGAGAAACCCAGTGAACTACAGGGAATAGGTGAAGGAGTAGGTGGAGCTAAAAGGGTGTGCTTAGGTGCTACATAGGTTCCATTACCTACATAAGCTAAGATAAGCCCTTGATTTTCTAGAACTTTATAGGCACTTACAACGGTGTCACGATTAATGCCTAGCTTACGAGACAGTGAACGAATGGTAGGAAGCTTTGTATGAGCAGGAAGTTGCTCACTTTTAATAAGCTTTGAAAGTTCGTTTGCAAGTTGTATATATAAGGGAGTAGGGTCAGATTTTGAAAGTTGAATTGTACAAAACATAGATATGTCCTCCTTGTCTTATATACATATATATTAAGGACAGGTAGGAAATATCCATCATACAAAAAAGAAAGCCCTAGCTTTTCCAAGCTAAGGCGAATTAAGAGCGTAATTTAAGAAGTCTAATATCATCTCCAAAGACACGACACACATCATAGTTACCAAATAATCTAGAGATGATACGGTCTGAATAAAGGGACTGAAGGTCCTTAGATGGGAGATTCGTAGAGATAATAGTTGATTTTTTATTGAGATAGCGGGTATTAATGACATGGAATAAATCAGGTGCAGTAAAAGAGTTCTGAACTTCCGTACCAAAGTCATCAATAACAAGTAAATCAACGGTGAAGAGTGTACTTAGGGCATTCTTCGATTCATCTTCCATATCGTCACGATGGAAGCGAGACTCTTCAAAGAGTGAGAAGAGTTCTTGGGCAGTTAAATAAAGCACACTATAACCCTTATCTAAGATCTCTTTGGCGATACAATTACAAAGGAAGGTCTTCCCAAGGCCAGTAGGTCCTAAGAAAAGTAGGTTTTCCTTACGTGTGTCAAAATACTCTGTAAAGGCAACAGCCTTATCATAGATTTTACGCATTTTATCACGAGGTGATTGGCCAAATCTAGGATTTACTTGGTCAGAGTAGACGTCAAAGCGGAATGTATTAAAATTCTCACGTTGAAGAACATTCTTTAGATTAGACTGGCTATAAGCGAGGTCGATAAGTGCTTGCTGAAAACACTTACAAGGTGTGCTTTTAGAGAAAAACATCGTACCATTCTCTTCAGTAGATGGATGGTCATTGATAAAGCCTGTATCCTGACAGGTAGGACAGTCATGGTGTAAATCTAGGTAATCATAAGCATAGCCATACTCTACAAGGAGTTGCTTTTTATGACGTACTAAATCTTCGTTTTTTTGGCGATAAGCAGCCATGAGTTCGTCTCCATTAGGTTGAAGTGAACACTTCAGAAGATGGATGCCTATTTTGCTAAGGGAACGATCGATTTTTTCAATGTCAGGTATTTCACGATAAATCTGTTCTTCGCGTTCACGCTTCTCGTGTAATGCACGTGTGCGTTTTTTATCATACTCTTGGATGAGTAGTTTATATTGGGCACCAGTAGTAGTCATTAGGATTTACCTCCATAAAGTGTTTGTTCCATATAATCGCTTGCGCGGGTTTCTAATTCATCTAAATCCCAATTGTGAGAATACATAGATGTGAAAGTTTTATTTTTAGGTGTTGATTTCTTATTATTAGAAGAACTGGTAGGTTGATGGGTATACTCTTTATCTAGTTTTTCCACATCTTCTAATGTTTTAACATTGTTCTTAGTCCAATTATCTAAGATAGAGCCTACATATTTAAGGCTAGGACTAGAAGCTTGAAGCACGGTGCGTTTGCAAGCTTCTAAAAGGAGGGATAAATCAAAGGATGCCAACCATTTATCCAGTACGTCACGCTCATGCTTGGTGATGGTCTCCCCGCTACGACCAAGCGTCTTTAGTATTTGGCGGTATTTCTGAGTAATAGTCGTCTGAGCTTGGGCAGCTTCTATAGAGGTAATCCCTTGGTCTACCCAACTCAGTGCTACTTTTTCAATATAGCGAATATGGGTATGGTTATTAGAAGCACAATACTCTACTAAAAACTCAATTAAATCGAGAGGCATATTAAGCCAATCATAAAGGCCGAAGAGGACTTGCTGATCAGTATTAGACAGCAATCTACCTAAGTATTTCTCTGCGATAATAAAAAGATTGGCGATAGACTGATGTTGCTTTTTATACAGGCTTAATTCATCTGTCGTATAATGTGGACGCGTCTGCTGTAGATGCATGCGAGAGACATTACCTTGGATAGACTGAATTTTACGTGTGGTATTAGAAGCAAGTGGTTTGATGAAATTGAAAGTAAGCTCATAGCTATCTTCATCAAGTTCAGCAAAGTCTAGCACCTTCTTTTCGTGCCAGTAATGCAGTGCTGCCATAAGCTCGGAGTAGAGCATGTCCAAAGTTTTAGCAGCTTCTTCTAAATCGAGAGATTCAGGAGCGTTCTGATAAGCTCCTAGCAAATAGAGATAGACTTTAACGTAGCCACCTAATGCTTGGGGCATATAATCTGATATGAACCAATACGGTACAGAAATGGTCTCAGTAGTTGAATGATTGAATGTAATACATGCCACAACAAGCGCCTCCTTAAAAATAAAATCATTGTGCTAGTATTATAGCACAAAACCTTCTAAATAACATGGTGTTAAATAAAAAAACTCCTCTTCCTAAAAAGAGGAGCAAAACTTTACTTACCAAGTAAAATATCAGCAATTTGATTGACATTTCCAGCGCCCATAGTGATGATTAAATCACCAGGAACACAGTTTTCTAAAAGATAGTCTGCAATCTCACTGAAATCAGCCAAATAAAGAATGTTTTTGTCAGAAGTATCCATCTTGCTGATGATATCCATCGCATGGATGTCGCCAGGGTTTTTCTCACGTGCAGCATAAATATCCGTTATAATGACATTATCAGCTTCTGAAAGCACAGCGGCAAAGTCAGAAAGGAAGGCTTTGGTACGTGTATAAGTGTGTGGTTGGAATACCACGAAAAGACGATTATGAGGGAATGCTTTGGCAACAGAAAGTGTAGCAGCAATCTCTGTTGGATGATGTGCATAATCATCAACAATCGTAATATCATGTAACTTACCTTTGATTTCAAAACGTTGGTTAGCACCTGTGAAAAGTGAAAGACCAAGGTTAATACTTGCAATGTCGATATGCACGAAATGACAAACTGCACAGACAGATAAAGCATTTAATACATTGTGCATACCTGTAACGTGAAGTTTTAAGTTCCCCATGAAAGAACCTTTATAGTAGACATCAAAAGAAGGACAGGCAGTATCATCAAAGACGATATTCTTTGCATACCAGTCGAAGCTCTCATCAAGACCGAATGTTTCAACTTTACATACCATCTCTGAAAGGAGAGGCTCAATATGCTCGATATGACCATTGATAGCTAAGAAACCATCCCACGCAATGAGCTTACCAAACTTAAGGAAAGAAGAACGAATCTGGTCAATGTCTTTGAAATAATCCATATGATCTTCTTCGATGTTAAGAATAACGCCAACCTTAGGGAAGAAGTTCAAGAAACTATCACAATACTCACAGGCTTCAGTAATGAAATACTCATCACCACCGAGGCGAATATTACCTTGGATAGACTTTAGGATACCCCCTACAGTAATGGTAGGATTAAGTCCGCTACTGATGAATGTTTCAGAAAGCATAGAGGTAGTAGTGGTTTTTCCATGTGTACCGGAAATACATATTGGATATTTATATGTATTCATAAGATAGCCTAAAAATTGAGAACGCGTAACAACTTGAAGACCTAATTCTTTAGCTTTTACAAGTTCAGGGTTATCAGAAGCAATAGCTGCTGTATAAACGACTAAATCAATATCTGAGTTAATGTGAGCGCCACTATGAGGTACAAAAACGTCGATGTTTTTTTCTTGTAATTGCTTAGTGATTGCAGAATGCTTCATATCAGAGCCACTAACTCTGTAACCACGAGCATGCATAATTTCGGATAAGCCGCTCATACTAATGCCACCTATACCAATAAAATAAATATGTTTATTCATACCATCTAAATGAATATCAATCATAATGAATATCCTTCCAATCTTTTAAAATCTATAATAATCTTTAATACGTATTATACTATAATAAGTAGAGATAATACACTTAAAACGATAAACAGTTAAAATATTTTAAGGATGTATACCAAAACCTCGTAAATAATTCGAATATTTAGTAATTAAACGATTGAAATATTCGGTTTTTTGGGTATAATAGAATCTAAATAGAAAAACTAAAGGAGCTAAAAGTTGATGAAAAAAGTTCAAAAAAATGAAAGAATAGGCGTTATATCTAGTATATTAACCGATCATCCTAATCAAATTTTTACATTGACGTATTTTTGCGAGTTGTTTAATTGCGCAAAATCTACGATTAGTGAAGACATAGATGTTATCAAAGAGTTATTCCAAAACTACCAACTAGGTGTTATTGATACGATCTCGGGTGCAGCAGGTGGTGTGGTTTATAATCCTCTGATGAATCATGAACAGATGAAGGAGTTTACTGAAGAACTGTGCACGATGATTGATCAATCAGATCGTATGATTCCTGGCGGGTATATCTATACCAATGACATGCTTTATTCACCACAAATCTCTAAAAAGATAGGAATGGCATTAGCAAGTATGTTTAATGGTAGTGAGATTGATTATGTCATTACAGTAGAGACAAAAGGTATTCCGATTGCTTTAATGACAGCACGTGCATTAAATAAGCCAATGGTCGTTGTAAGAAATCAAAGTAAACTTACTGATGGAACAGTTATTTATATGAACTACATTACAGGAAGTAACCATCGTATCAAAACCATGTGTTTATCTACAAGAGCGATTAAAAAAGGTGCAAAAGTCTTATTTATAGATGACTTTATGAAAGCAGGAGGAACTGCAAAGGGTATTATCGACTTGATGCAAGAGTTCCAAGCAGAAATGGTAGGCGTAGGTGTACTTATGGCTACGAGAGAACCAGAAAGAAAATTAGTAGATGATTTCAAGACCTTATTATGGTTAGATACCATGGATGAAGCAACTAAAAAAGTGAATATTTATAGTTCGATTGAATAAAAGATAAGCTAGGTTACACTAGCTTATCTTTTTTTATTTTCCATCATAATAGTATACGTAGGAGAGAAATAAAAAATTCCCATAAAAACAAAAGAAAAAAATAGACAAAATAATGAGAATTTTCGAGGAAAAATAATGATAAAAAACAAAAATAAGATAAAGTGTAGGCAAAAATCACAAAAAATAACAGGTAAAATAAGGAAAAAATGTTAAAACAAAAGAGTAGGAAAACTTGTACAAAATGGTAAAAAATGTTAAAATAAATTATGTTTAGAATTTTTAAACTACCTATAATGTGGCTTGTAGGAGGGGAATTTAATGAATAAAACAGAAATGATGGCAATGTTACTTGCCGGAGGACAAGGTAGTAGGCTTGGAGTCTTAACAAAAGAGATTGCTAAGCCAGCAGTTATGTTTGGAGGAAAATACAGAATTATAGACTTTCCACTAAGTAACTGTATCAATTCAGGGATTTACTCAGTAGGTGTACTTACACAGTATGAACCGTTGCTTTTAACTAAACACATAGGTATAGGTATACCTTGGGATTTAGATAGAAGTAATGAAGGGGTAACCGTTTTATCACCTTTCGTAAAAGGGAATCAAGGGGAATGGTACTCAGGAACAGCCAATGCTATTTATCAAAATATCCGTTTTATAGATAGTTATAATCCAGAATACGTACTTATTTTATCAGGGGATCATGTGTATAAGATGGATTACAGTAAGATGTTGGATTATCATAAGGAAAAAAATGCAGATGCAACCATTGCAGTCTTAGAAGTAGACTGGGAAGATGCAAAGCAATTTGGCATTATGAATACCAATGAAGAAAAACGTATTGTAGAGTTTGAAGAAAAGCCAGCAAATCCAAAAAGCAATCTTGCATCTATGGGCATCTATATCTTCACATGGAAGGTTCTAAGACAAGCCCTCATAGAAGATCATGAAATTCATGAAGATAGTGACTTTGGAAAGCATATCATTCCTTGCATGTTAGAAGGTGAGAAAAATGTGTATGCTTACCCATTCAATGATTATTGGAAAGATATCGGAACGATAGAAGCTTACTGGCAAGCAAATATGGAACTTACCCATACTGTACCAGAGTTCAACCTTTATGATGAGTTTTGGAAGATCTATACCAATATCGATCATCAACCACCACAATTTATCAGTGAAACAGCAGTTGTTGAAAAATCAATTATCTCTGAAGGCTGTGAAGTAGAGGGGAAAGTTTATAACTCTGTGTTAGGACCACGTGTACATATCGAAGAAGGTGCTATTGTTACAAATTCGATCATTATGCAAGATACGGTTATCAAACAAGGTGCGGTTTTAGAACGTTGCATTGTTTCAGAAAAGAGTATCGTAGGAGAAAATGTTTACATAGGACAAGGGGAAAATAAGATTCATGAGACAAAACCACACATTTATTATAGTGGCATTACAACAGTTGGAGCATATACCAATGTGCCAGCTAATGTTGTAGTAGGAAAGAACTGTGAAATAGGTGGCAATACACAAAAAGAGGATTATGAAAATGGCAAATTAGAAAGCGGACGTTCATTGATCGTTTAGGGGGTGCACAATGAAAGCAATAGGCATTGTATTAGCGGGAGGTAAAAGAAATACATTAGGAGAATTAACTGTACAACGCAACGTAGCAGCGATTCCGGTAGGCGGTTCTTATCGTGCAATTGACTTTGTGCTTAGTAACCTAAGTAACTCTGGAATTAAAAAAGTAGCAGTTATTTCACAACATAATACAAGGTCCTTAGTAGACCATATTAGTTCATCAAAATGGTGGGGATTTGGAAGAAAGAAAACAGGACTCTACATGTTTACCCCACATATGATTAATTCAGAAACTTTTAGTTTTAAAGGTACAGCAGATGCGATTTATCAAAACATTGATTTCTTGAAGAAAAGTAATGAACCTTATGTCGTTATCTTATCAGGCGAACAAATTTCAAAGATCGACTTTACTAAAGTCATCAAGTATCATGAAGAGAAAAAAGCTGACATCACCATTATGTGTAAGGATTTTGGTAACTATGATGTAAGAGACTTTGGTGTTATTGGCTTAGATGAAAATAATAAAATGATAGATTTTGAAGAAAAACCACTGGAGCCACAGCATACCACGGCTTCACTAGGGATTTATGTCATTGGAAGAGAGCTCCTTATCCATCTTTTGGAGGAACTAGAATCTGAAGGACGCTATAGCTTCGTAAATGATATCATTGTGCGTTATCGAAGAAAACTAAATATCTATGCTTACTTATATGAAGGCTACTGGGAAACATTGAAAGACATAGCATCTTATTATCAAATTAATATGGACTGCTTAAACCCAGAGATTCGAACACAGCTTTTCAAGACCTATCCACATATTTGTACGAAAGCAAAAGATGAGCCACCAGCAAAATTCAATGATTATGCAAACAGCTCTAACAGCATCATAAGTGGTGGAGATATTATCAATGGAACGGTAGAACATTCAGTACTCTTCCGAAAAGTATTCGTCGGAGAAAATGCGATTGTTAGAAATTCCATTATCATGGAGGGGTGTACTATTGGAAGAGGCGCTGTGATCGAGAACGCTATTTTAGATAAACAAGTGTATGTATCTGATGGACAACGTGTAATAGGAAGTAAAGATGATATTTTAGTAATCTCTAAACGCAGTATCGTATAAGCTAAACCGGAAAAATGCTGACTATTTAGAAATTTACAGAATAAATAACAAATTACTGTAAATTTTATAAATAAAGTGTAAAATAATATTGATTAATTGTTAAAAATGTTTTATAATCTAAATTATCATATGACAGTTAGCTTATGGATGGGGATGCCTAGGCTTGGTTAAAAAACAGGAGGGTTATGCTAATGGAAATTACAGATATCAGAGTTAGAAAAATAAACAAAGATGGAAAGATGAAAGCGGTTGTATCGGTTACTTTTGATAATGAATTTGTTGTTCATGATATCAAGGTAATTGAAGGGGACAAAGGTAGCTTCATCGCAATGCCAAGCCGTAAGACTTTAGACGGTGAATTCAGAGACATTGCACATCCAATTAACTCTGAAACAAGAGATCGTATTCAAAAGACAGTACTTGAGAAATACGAAATGGTACTTCTTTCAGACGATGAAGTTACAGAGGACGAAGTAGCAGCATTCGAAGAATAATCAGAAAGCACCTTACTTATATTTATATAAGCAGGGTGCTTTTTATTAGGCAAAAGGATTAGTGTTGCATATATCAGGATAAAATGAGAAAATAAGAGAGATAGACTACTATTAAAGTGGAAGGATGTGCAGATAATGAAAACAAAGGCAATTATATTAGCAGCTGGGCAAGGCACACGTATGAAGTCTAAGACATCAAAGGTATTACATCAAGTATTTGGAAAACCTTTAGTATATTATCCAATTGAAGCGGCAAAATATGCAGGGGCAACAAGCGTATGCATGATTGTTGGGCATAAAGCGGAAGAAGTAAAAGAGGCAATTGGAGAAGGTGTCAGCTATGCATTACAAGCTGAGCAATTAGGAACAGGCCATGCAGTTATGCAAGCCATAGACTTTATCGGCGATGAAGGTGAAGTTATTATTTTATATGGAGATACACCACTTATTACAGGTGAAACCATCGAAAAAATGCTTGCATTCCATCGCAAAAAACGTAATGCAGCGACAGTACTTTCAGCACTTGTGGATACACCACATGGATATGGTCGTATTGTGAGAGATGAAAGTAAGCAATTCGTAAAAATCGTAGAGCAAAAAGATGCAACAGATGAAGAAAAGCTTATCAAAGAAATTAATGGAGGTATGTACGTTTTTGAAGCACCACTTTTAAAGTATGCTTTATCTAAAATTACAAATACCAACAATCAAAAAGAATATTACTTAACAGATACTATAGAGATTTTACTAGAAGCAGGACATAATGTAGACGCTATTGCTATTACGACACCAGATGATATATTAGGTGTTAATTCAAGAGAACAACTTGCAGAAGTAACAGCTATTATGAAGAGACGTATCAATAAAAAACATATGGATAATGGGGTAACACTTATTGATCCAGAGAATACTTACATTGATCCAAGTATTCAGATCGGCCAAGATACAATTATCGAACCAGGGTGTGTCATTCAAGGTACAGGAAGTATTGGAGATGAATGCTTTATTGGATACAATACAAAGATAAAAAATAGTAGCATCGGCAACGGTGTGCATATTGAATCAAGCGTTATTACAGAAAGTGAAGTAAGTGAAGGTGCACACATAGGACCATTCGCTTATCTTCGACCAAATAGCCGTATTGGTGCCAACGTAAAAATAGGTGATTTTGTAGAAATTAAGAACGCTTCTATTGGTGAAGGCACGAAAGTATCTCATCTGACATATATCGGGGATGCAGAAGTAGGAAGTCACGTTAACTTCGGATGTGGAACAGTCGTTGTGAATTACGATGGTAAGAAGAAACACAAGACCATCGTTAAAGATAATGCGTTTATTGGATGCAACACAAATCTTGTATCACCAGTAGTGGTTGAAGAAGGTGCTTATACAGCGGCTGGATCGACTATTACGAAAGACGTACCAAAAGAGAGTCTTGGTATTGCAAGAGCAAAACAAGAGAATAAAGAAGGCTGGGTAGCAAAAAAACAGTCAAAATAAAACGTAAAATACCAAATTACTTTGCTAAAAGTGTATAAAAATCAGCATAAAAGTTGCAATCTCTCTATCAAATGAGATATAATGGTGTCGACTTGTTGGACGTATATATTTTAAGGAGGACTTAATCAAATGATTAGAAATTACACTGATATTAAAGTGTTCACTGGAAATGCACACCCTGAGTTAGCTAAGGAAATAGCAAGATGCTTAGACATCAATCTTGGAAAATCAGAAATACTTCGTTTTAGCGATGCAGAGGTATCTGTTAAAATTGATGAAAAAGTACGTGGTACCGATGTTTATATTATTCAACCAACATCAACACCAGCAAATGAGCATCTTATGGAATTACTTATTATGATTGATGCGATGAAGCGTGCTTCAGCAGGCCGTATCACAGCAGTTATCCCATACTATGGTTATGCAAGACAAGATAGAAAGACAAGAGCAAGAGATCCAATCAGCTCTAAACTTGTAGCAGATATTCTTGAAACAGCAGGTGCAAACCGTGTCTTAACAATGGATTTACACTGTGCACAAATTCAAGGTTTCTTCAATATTCCATTAGATCATTTAGTAGGTATGCCATTACTTACAAAATACTACACAGAAAAATTTGCAGGTCAAACAGAAGATGTCGTTGCAGTATCACCAGACCTTGGTAGCGTAGGGCGTGTAAGATCTTTCGCAACAAAACTTGATATACCTCTAGCGATTATCGATAAGAGAAGACCAAAAGCTAACGTTTCTGAAATTATGAACATCATTGGTGATGTAAATGGTAAACGTGTTATCTTAATTGATGATATGATTGATACAGCAGGAACAATCTGTAATGCAGCGAATGCCCTTAGAGAAAGAGGCGCGACAGCTGTGTATGCATGTTGTACACACGGTGTTTTATCAGGCCCAGCTATGGAGCGTATCGAAGCATCAGCCATTGAAGAATTAGTAATCCTTAATACAATTGCTATTCCAGAAGACAAGAAAATTAGTAAGATCAAAGAAATTTCAGTAGCTCCTATCTTTGGAGATGCTATTCGTCGTATACATGAAGATTTATCAGTTTCTAAATTATTTGATTAATAAATAAAGCACAAAAAGGGTTTAGCTATGTCTAAACCCTTTTTGTATGGGGAAAAAATATAGTATAATGAAAAAGAAATAAAAATGAACATACAAAGGAGACAACAATGAAGTTAGTTGTAGGCTTAGGAAACCCAGGAATGAAGTATGCAGCCACAAGGCATAACATAGGCTTTGAAGTCATTGATAGCATAGCTGAATACAATAATATAAGTATCAATAAAAATAAATTTAAGGCAGAAATAGGTGAAGGCACAATCGCTGGAGAAAAAGTAGTCCTTATGAAGCCACAGACATATATGAATTTAAGTGGAGAATCAATCAGTGCGGCAAGGGCATGGTATAAAATAGAGCCAAAAGATATAATTATAATATATGATGATGTAACATTAGAAGTAGGACAGTTACGTATTCGTAAGACAGGTAGTGCTGGTGGCCATAATGGTATCAAGAGCATTATCCAACACTTAGGCGGAGACGCATTTCCACGTGTCAAAGTAGGTGTAGGTGAGAAACCACCGGGTTGGGATCTGGCGGATCATGTACTAGGAAGATTTTCAGACGAAGAAATGAAAGTATTAGGACCAAGGCTTAAAGATGTAAGTGATGCTGTAGAAATGATTATAAAAAAAGATGTAGATACAGCGATGAATAACTATAATGGAAAATTAAGACGGTGATCAGATGAAATGTAGACGACGTGCGCTTGTTGAGGGGCTCAGTAAGTTAGAAGGCTTAGATACATTTATTACAGGATTCAAGAAGACAGGAAAAGGCAAGGTTATTCATACAGTGGATGCTTGTAAAGGTCACTTAATTTATAGTCTTGCACATTTTACAGGCACTTCTCCGATTATTATTACCCAAGATGAAATAAGTGCAAAAAAACTTTATGAAGACATACAGTTCCTTTATGAAGACAAAGAAGTATATCTCTATCCAGCACGAGATATACTCTTTTATAATGCGGATGTACACAGTATGGACATCACAGCAGAACGTATGAAAATCATAGAAGCCATGCTCATGCAACAAAATGTCATTATCATCATACCAATAGGGGCATTGATGAACCCCCTAACACCAAAAGAGACTTGGCTTTCTTACCAAAAGGAAATAAAAGAAGGACAAGTTGTGGATGTAAAGAAATTAGCTACCTATATGTTAGAGGTAGGCTATGAGAGAGTAGGTAAAGTAGAGGGGATCGGCCAATATGCCATTCGTGGAGGGATTATAGATGTCTACCCACCCAATAGCATGAATCCTTACCGAATTGAATTATGGGATGATGAAGTAGACTCCATTCGTAGCTTCAATCCTTCTTCACAACGCTCTATTGAGAAAATCGAGCGTCTCTTGCTCTGTCCAAATGAAGAGATTATCTTCCCTATGCGGGTGCTTCAGCAAGCGATACCGACCATCAAAGAAGAACTTAAGTTAACAGCGGGACGCTTACGTAGTGCAGGTAAGAAAGACAGTGCGAGAAGTATTGAAGATCAAGTGAAGGAACATATAGAGCAAATCCAAGAAGGCATAGAGAGTAAGGGACTTGAAAGTTATATTCCTTATACGGGATTAAAGACAGTAACTATCCTTGACTACATTCCTAAAGGTTCGACTATTTATATTGATGAACCTATTAAGATTATAGAAAAATGTGAGCGAACTTTTAGTGAGTACGAAGAAAGTATGAAAGAAAGATTGGAGTATGGCCATATTCTACCTAAGCAAATGGAACTTATCTTTAACCCTGACCAGATTACCTATGAGATAGCCAAGTACAAGCGTATCTATATGATGAACTTTGAAGGTGAAATCAAAAGTGAGAAGGTAGATAATACATTGGCATTAAGAGTGTATGAAAATACTACTTTCTATAAGCACTTGGATTTACTAGAAAAAGACATAAGGGAATGGAAAGCAGGTGGCAAGCGTGTCGTCATACTGGCAGGTCTCAAAGCAAAAGCAGAAAGACTTATGGATGAGCTAGAAGAAAGAGGGATTACTACAAGCTACAGTGAAAACTTAGACTTCGAAGTTCAAAAAGGTCAAGTAGTCATTGCTAAAGGCTCCTTAGAAAAAGGCTTTGTCTATGAAGACTTAGGGTTTTATGTGATTGCAGACAAGGATTTGTTTGGTAAAGAAAAGAAAAAGACAAAGGCCAAGAAAAAGCATAAAGGTGTAAAAATCGAGAGCTTCTTAGACCTTACTCCAGGGGATTATGTGGTACATGAAAATCATGGTATTGGTGTCTTTAAAGGAATCGAACAAATCGTTGTAGAAGGAGTTGCGAGAGATAATCTAAAGATTGAATATGCAGGGGATTCTACCTTGTATGTGCATATCAATCAGATGGATATGGTGCAAAAATATGTAGGACCCGAAGGTAAGGCACCAAAACTAAGTAAGCTAGGTACCAGTGATTGGAAGAAATCTAAGGCTAAAGTAAAAGGTGCGGTACAAGATATAGCGAAAGACCTGATCAAACTCTATAGTGAAAGACAAAATAATAGAGGCTTCGTATATGATGAAGACTCTGTATGGCAAAGAGAGTTTGAAGAGCTATTCCCTTATGAAGAGACAGGTGACCAGATAGAAGCAATTGAAGAAGTAAAAGGAGATATGGAAAGTGGCAAAATCATGGATAGACTGGTGTGTGGAGATGTAGGCTTCGGTAAGACAGAGGTTGCTATACGTGCAGCCTTTAAAGCGGTACAGAACAACAAGCAAGTGGCTTACCTTGTACCTACGACGATTCTAGCACAGCAGCATTATCAGCGTTTCTTTGAACGTATGGCCCCTTATCCAGTATCCGTCGGTGTACTCTCACGCTTTAGAACGCCTAAGCAGATCAAAGAGACGGTAGAAGGTATTCGTAAAGGTACAGTAGACATTGTGATAGGAACCCATAGGCTACTCTCTAAGGACGTTAAGTTCAGGGACTTAGGCTTAGTCATCATCGATGAAGAGCAACGTTTCGGTGTCAAGCATAAAGAAAAGCTGAAAGAGATACGTACAGAGGTGGATGTACTGACACTTACTGCAACGCCCATTCCAAGAACGCTTCATATGAGCCTTATAGGGATTAGAGACATGAGTGTATTAGAAGAGGCACCTTTAGAAAGACGACCTGTACAGACTTATGTACTTGAGTATAGTGAAGACTTTATTAAAGATGCCATCCATCGTGAACTTTCCCGAGGAGGACAGGTATACTTCCTACACAATAAAGTGAGGGATATAGAAGAAAAGGCAGCGGCGATTCAAAAGATGGTTCCTAGTGCACGCGTTGCATTTGCCCATGGACAAATGAGTGAGCGAGAACTAGAAAACATGATGATTGCTTATATGGAGCATGAAATAGATGTCTTGGTATGTACAACCATCGTAGAGACTGGGTTAGATATACCTAATGCAAACACTATGATTATCAATGATGCAGACCATATGGGCCTCAGTCAGCTTTATCAATTAAGAGGACGTGTCGGAAGGTCAAATAAAGGGGCTTATGCGTACTTACTCTACAAAAAAGATAAAGTCTTAAAAGAAATTGCAGAAAAAAGACTTCAGGCAATTAAACAATTCACTCAGCTAGGTGCAGGCTTTAAGATTGCCATGCGTGACTTAGAGATTCGAGGTGCAGGGAATTTACTAGGTGCGAATCAGCATGGACATATGGAAGTCATCGGCTACGATTTATACTGTAAGATGCTTCAAGAGGCAGTGGCTTTCCAGAAAGGTGAAGTGATGCCAGAGAGTTTTGAGACGACCATTGAGATGAAGATCGATGCGTATATTCCAGTGTCTTATATAGTAGATGAAGTGCAGAAGCTAGATATCTATAAAAAAATCGCATGTATTCTCACAGAAAAGGATTATTATGACGTACAAGAAGAGTTAGAAGACCGCTATGGAACGATGCCTCAGAGTGTACAAAATCTGATGGATATTGCCCTGGTGAAAGCGACGGCACATCAGCTAGATATTATACTTGTGGCAGAGACACCAAAAGAACTGCTTTTCAAATTCAGACCAGATGCCGCATTAAATCCTACCTATTTACCAGAGGTGCTTGAGCTTTATCCAAGAAAGATGAAATTCACATCTGGAAAGGAAATGACTTTAAGAGTGGACATCCAGCAAGTAAACAAAAAAGAGGTTCTGATTTATATTAAAAATACGTTACAAGCTATTAAAAAATTGAAGAATGAATGATTTTAGCTTATAATAGTAAAGATAATGATAAGAGGAAGTTTTTAGAAAGAAAAAATAGAATGAAAAAACTAAGGAGAGATCACCGTGAAAAAATTTAAGAAGGTACTCGCAGTAGCTTTATCAGCTACACTATTTATGACAGGACTAACAGGATGTAGCGGTAACCAAGGCGTTGCGAAGGACCAACCAATCGTGGCAGTTATCGATGGTGTGGAAGTACCACAATCACTTTATAGAACATACCTTTGGAGTGCACAGCAAATTCTAGAGCAAATTTCAGGGCCACTTATCTGGGATATGGAATTAGAAGGTAAATCAACAGAAGAATGGGCAAAAGAAAATGCACTTGAGTCTGCAACACTTTCAGTAGTAGCTGAGAAAAAAGCAGAAGAAATGAAAATCGAAATGACCAAAGAAGATAAAAAAGCTGCAAAAGAAGATGCAGAACAATTTGGTAAAGTAAATGGTGCTGTATTAGAAAGTCATGGATTTACAGTAGCAGACGTAGAACAAGTACTTTTAGCAGCGAAACTTTCAGCTAAGGTACAAGAAAAGCTTATGTCAAACTATGTACCAGTTGAAGAAGATGTACAAAAGTTTGTAGAAGAAAACCAAGACCTTTACGCAACAGTAACAGCAAAGCATGTACTTATCGAAACAGTAGATGAAATGGGTCAACCACTACCAGAAGCAGAATTAAAAGAAAAAGAAGCTTTAGCAAATGAAGTATTACAAAAAGCATTAGCTGGTGAAGATATGGCTACGCTCGCTAAAGAATACTCAGAAGATCCAGGTTCAAAAGATAAAGGTGGCGAATACACATTCCCACGTGGACAAATGGTAAAAGAATTCGAAGAAGCAGCATTCAATGGTAAAGATGGTGAAGTGTATCCAGAACTTGTAAAGACAAACTACGGTTACCACATTATTAAGACAGAAGCACATCATGCAGCAGATGAAGCTAAGATGCGCGAAGACTTTATCAAAAACGAAAAAATGAAATTCATGAATACAGAAATCGGTAACATGATTAAAAACGCTACTGTTGAAAAAACAGAAGTGTATGATACAGTGAAGATTGTACGTGCAGAAGTAGAAGCACCAAAAACAGATGCAACTACAGAAAGTGCACCAGAAGAGTCAGACAAAACAACAGGAAATAACTAAAGAATGTACGAAAAGCTAGGAGGAGACTCCTAGCTTTTTTTTGTGAAAGGCTGGATAAAAATGAATATAATAGAAAAAAAAGTAGCATAATATACCTAAAGAATCTAGAAACAACATTTACTCACATAAGACATTAAGACATTAAGGAGGTTGTTTACTTGAAAGCAACAGGCATCGTTAGAAGAATAGATGATTTAGGGCGGGTGGTAATCCCAAAAGAAATCAGACGTACATTGCGTATCAGAGAAGGAGACCCGTTAGAAATTTTTACAGACCATGATGGACAGGTTATCTTGAAGAAGTATTCCCCAGTAGGTGAATTAAGTGCATTTGCGAAAGAATATGCAGAAGCATTAGCCCAAGCTACAGGGCATATCACTTGTATATCAGACAAAGACCAAATTATAGCTATATCTGGTGGCTCTAAGAAGGAATTCTTAGATAAGAGTATTAGCAGTAATTTAGAAAGAGCCATTGAAGCGAGAGGCATCGTCAATGCAAATAAAGATGATGCGAAGTTTGTTCCTATCCTTTCAGAAGGAACTACAGAAGCCTACCATTCAGAGATTATATCACCTATTATCTGTGAAGGAGATGCCATCGGTGCAGTTATCTTTTTAGGCACCAATAAGCAGACGGTTATGGGAGAAGTAGAGGAAAAGCTAGCACAATCAGCATCAGGTTTCTTAGGAAGACAGATGGAGCAGTAATAACTATGCCAGTAATGGTTGAAATCCTTACTGGCATAAGTTATAGTCAAAAGAAAAGAGAAAAAGAAAAGGGAGTAAAGCGATGAAGCAATATAACTATGAAGATCTTGTACATATTATAGAAACACTACGCAGTGAGAATGGGTGTGCTTGGGATAGGGAGCAGACTCATAAAAGTATGGTTCCCTATCTCGTAGAAGAAAGCTATGAGGTCATAGAAGCCATCAATCAAGGTGACAAACCTAACTTAAAAGAAGAACTAGGGGATTTGCTCCTACAAGTGTTGATGCATGCACAAATTGCTAAAGAAAATGATGATTTTACATTAGATGACGTCGTTCATGGTATCGCAGAAAAGTTAGTTTATAGACATCCCCACGTCTTTGGTGAAGAAGCATTAGACACCAGTGAAGAAGTGCTTAAACGATGGGAAGAACTTAAAGCCAAAGAGAAAAATCAACAAACAGTGACCGAGTCAATGGAGCATGTAGCAAAGGCCTTACCAGCCCTTATGAGAGCATACAAAATCCAAAAGAAAGCGGCACAAGTTGGCTTTATGTGGGACGCTTATGAACCCATCGTAGATAAAGTCCTAGAGGAGTTAGAAGAGGTCAAAAATGAGGTCAAATCAGGGGATAAAGACAAGTTAAATAAAGAAATAGGGGATTTGTTGTTTAGTGTTGTTAATTTATCTTATTTTTTTGAAATAAATCCTGAATTTGCCTTGACAAATACCACAGAAAAGTTTATAAATAGATTTAGATATATTGAAAATTCGGCGTTTGCTGAGAACAAACAACTATCGCAAATGACTTTAGAAGAGATGGACAGCCTATGGAATAAATGTAAAAAGGTTGAGTCAAACATCTGATTTTCAATACATAATATCCATACCTAGGTATGAATAGAGGAGGAAATCAATATGAACAAATCTGAATTAGTAGCAGCTATGGCTGCAAAAGCTGAATTAAGCAAAAAAGATGCAGAGAAAGCTTTAAAAGCTTTTGAAGATGCTGTAATGGAAGAACTTAAAGCTGGTGGGAAAGTACAATTAGTAGGTTTCGGTACATTTGAAGTTGCTGAAAGAAAACCACGTGTTGGTAGAAATCCAAAAACTAATGAAGAAATCCAAATTCCAGGCGGAAAAGCTCCTAAGTTTAAAGCTGGTAAAGCATTAAAAGACGTAGTTAACGAATAATAATAAATGCAAAGAAAAACCTACACTGTGTGTAGGTTTTTCTAATATCATAAACAGGTTATATAAAGAAAGGAATGAAATAAATGAGAATTGATAAATACTTAAAGCTAACACGTATTATTAAGCGTCGTACCATTGCACAAGAGGCGTGTGACCAAGAACGCGTAAAGATTAATGATAAAGTGGCAAAAGCAGGCACACAGGTTAAAATAGGGGATATTATAGAGATTACCTTTGGAACGAATGTTTCTAAATACGAGGTGCTAGAAATTAAAGAACACGTAAAAAAAGAAGATACAGACAGCTTATACCGTATTTTGTAATAAAAATGGTACAACCCCAATATAAATAAGTAGAAGAAACTTATTTCAAAGGGGGAAAATAAAATGGATGAAAAATTATCCAAGAAACATATGGTGAACTTAGTAGATCGTCAGCGATTGAATATGACAGGAATTTTAGATGTCTTCTCATTTAATGAAGAAGTGGTGGAGCTAGAAACGGTAGATGGCTATTTGGATATAGAGGGTATGGACTTGCACATTGTAAAGATGAATCTTGATAGTGGGGAAGTAATCGTCGAAGGACGTATTATTCAGCTTACCTATGAAGATCAAGCACCGTCTAAGAAAAAGGGATCAATGCTCTCTAAGTTTTTTAAGTAATGGGTGAAGAGTATGAATGAAATCGTAAATACTCAGACACTGCTTTTTATAAGAGCTATAGAAATAGGGATTTTATTTGGGATGGTGTATGATCTCGTACGTATTTTTCGAAAGATTATTCCCCATCCTAATTGGCTTGTACAGCTAGAGGATAGTCTGTACTGGCTAGCGTGCATGTTCATAGGATTTAGTATTTTATATATACATAATTTTGCAGAGATTAGATTGTTTGTATTTCTAGGGATGATCCTTGGAGGAATACTTTATTTAGCTACTTTTAGTATTGTATTTATGAAAATAGCTACATGGGTTATCGAATGGATGAGGCGTATCATCAAGGCGATTATAGAGGCTGTACTTGTGCCGATACGTTGGCTTATCGGTCTTATTAAAATACCTCTACGATTTATCAGTAGACAGTACATACGTGCCAACACTTATAGAAGAAAGCAAGTGAAAAAAGCAGGGCGTAAATGGCAGTACATAAAAGCAGATATGAAAACAGAGGCAAAAGTGAAGCGAAATAAAAATATTTACAATACTAAAAAAACAGATTAAGATAAAAGTAGTAAGTTGTAGGTGGGATGCAAATGAAAAATACAAAAAGATTAGTCTGGCACATTTCTTTGGTAATAACCGTATGTGCGGTTGCTTACTTGGGGTTAAAAGCCAGGGAGATAGGGCGTATTATCGGCCGATTGGATGAGCAGATTTTACGAGCAGAAGAGCAGCAAGCTAAGGAAGAGACTTACTTAGAGGAACTAAGAATAGAACGAGAGAATATGGACACCTTAGAATATATAGAAAAAGTAGCAAGAGAAAAGCTAGGGATGGTTAAAAAGGACGATATCGTCTTTAAAGAAAAGTAGCAGTGGAACTCTTTTAAAGAGTCTCACTGCTACTTTTTTCTTTAAGAATCAGAAGGTTGAATAAGCACTTTATAGTGGCCAGCTTCTTCAGATACGATTATTTGAAGGTCTTGGAGACGTTTATCAATCCAAAACTCAATAGGGTTCTTGAGAAGTGCCTCAGCTTCAGGTGGGATGCTTGGCGTAATTGTTGCAGGGGTAAGCTGTGTTAGAGGGATTTCTTTTTCACAGCATGTTTCTAATTCTTCTAAGGTTAGATTATTTATGTAGAGGTTTTGGGCTAATTCACTACCCACATAACGAATGTGCCAAGGTTCGTAGATGTACCCTGTGACAGGTACTTTATCTTTAGGGTAGCGAATGACAAAACCATGCTCATGGGCATGAGCGGCTAGCCACTTGCCTTCCTTCGTCTCGCCGAGGCGGTTGGTGAGTTCGTAGCCAACAGAAGGAGCGGAAACATCAATGGATAGGCCGGTCTGGTGTTCACTGGTACCTGGACGAGCGCTATAAGTATCTGCTTTGGCTTGTCCATCTTTCTTGACATAATTGTTATAAAGCTGAGCTTGGCGATCGTAAGAGCGATAGCCAGAGACTGCAGCAAGTGTGATGCCATCCTTTTTAGCAGCACTAAATAATGATTCAAGTGCTAAAGCGGCAGTTTGTTCTAAGTTTTTCTTTTCATGATACCCTGTAAAAGAAAACTTAACGTTAGGAACTACCAAGTTAGATGGCACAAAATCTCTGGTAACGTGCTGCTGTTTGTTCACAAGGATATGGTAAGGATTATTGTTGGGGCACTCTTTTTTTATATATGTAGGGGTTGTTGCAAAACTCATAGTGGGTAGTAGGGTGATAAGAGAGAGTGCGATTAAAAACTGTTTTGATTTCATAGCTAGTACCTCCAGTAAGATAGTTGATGTAAAATACCCTATAAAGATAAATCGACATAAGATTGAAAAAGATGAAGGGGTATTTTGTTAGACTGAGGAAGGCGGGGAATAGTTCCGAAAATAAAAAAATATGTAAAAATAATTAAGGTATTTATATTATAAACATAATGTAGTACTATATTAAATTGAAGCATAACAATGATAGAAGTAAGGAAGGAGAGATCGACATGAGTAAACAAACGACGGATTTAGGAAAAGATAGTGTAGGTAAGTTAATGATTAAATTAGCATTACCAGCTATTGTAGCACAACTCGTAAATGTACTTTATAACATTGTAGATAGAGTCTTTATTGGACGTTTGCCAGCAGGGGAGACAGCCATAGCAGGTGTTGGGGTTGCGTTTCCAATCATTATTATTATCTCAGCATTCGCAGCTCTTTTTGGTATAGGTGGGGCACCATTAGCAGCTATTAAGATGGGCGAGAATAAAAAAGAAGATGCAGAGAAGATTATGAGTAATAGTTTTTCACTTCTTATTCTAATAGGGGTGATATTAACGATTGTACTTCTAGTATTTAAAGAGCCTATCTTATGGGCCTTCGGAGCGAGTGAAAATACCATAGGCTATGCGACGGATTATTTAACACTTTATTTAATAGGAACAATTGCAGTACTTATTGCACTGGGAATGAATGCGTATATTAATACCCAAGGGTTTGCAAAAGTAGGGATGTTAACAGTAATGGTAGGGGCAGTTATTAATATTGTTTTAGACCCTATCTTCATTTTTGGTTTAGGACTTGGTGTAAAGGGTGCAGCTTTAGCAACTATTATTGCACAGTTCGTATCAGCGATATGGGTTATGTGGTTCTTCCTAGGAAAAGACCAAAAGTTCAAGAGCAAAACGCTTACAGAAATCTTCGGCAAAAAAAGCGATTTACGCTTAAGAAAGAAGTATATGGTTCCTGAACCAAAAGTTGCTTTGGCAATTATGGGCTTAGGGGTATCACCATTCATTATGCAATCGACAGAAAGTTTGGTTCTTATATCGCTTAATAAGCAACTGGCGATACATGGTAATGCCATGGGGCCAGGGATTGGAGATTTAGCGATCGGTGCGATGACGATTATGGGAAGTATCATGCAAATCGTTGTATTACCATTGCAAGGGCTTTCACAAGGTGCACAGCCTATTATTAGTTACAATTATGGCGCTAAGAATATGGACCGTGTAAAAAAAGCGTATAAGATGTTACTAGCTACATGTATGATTTATACAGTCGTGATGTGGAGTGCACTTATGTTTGTGCCACAGATATTTGTAAAGATCTTTAACAACAAGCCAGAGCTTATGGAGATTACTACATGGAGTATTCGTATATTCTTTGCAGGAATCATTGTATTTGGTGCACAGATAGCATGTCAGCAGACATTCTTAGCATTAGGGCAAGCGAAGATTTCATTATTCCTAGCACTTCTTAGAAAAGTAATCTTACTTGTACCGTTGATCTACATATTACCAACGTTTATGGAAGATCAATTAGGGGCAGTATTTATGGCAGAGCCAATAGCGGATATTTTAGCTGCAATCACAACAATGATTTGTTTTGGCATCTTCTATAAAAAGACTTTCAATAAAACAATCGATGAAAAGATAAACGAAAAAGGTACAATAGATTCCGCCCTATAAAGGCGGAATCTATTGTACCTTTTTGAATGTAAAAGAAAGGAGTGCGCGTTTGTAAAGATTGTGAGCATCTAAAAGCGTGGAATAAACAGTGTGAATAGATGGTAAGATGCATAGCGTATGGGAGTTTAAAAGCTCATATGTAGCTATACCCTCTACTGAAGGAGGAAGATTGATATAAAGGCGTTTTGGGTAGGAGACAATGTATTTTTGAATTGAAAAAGGAGAAGTGCGACTGATATAAGATAGTGTCTCCACAAGGTTTAGATCAATGGTGAGTTGAGAAAGTGGGAAAGCGGCAGATTCAGAGGTGGCATGCAAGGGTTTAATCCGTGTTATTTCGGGTTCAATGGTAAAGTCAATCAGATGATGGATAGGGAGAGTGGTCGATGAAAGGGTGGTGATGCCTGAGATGATCTCAGTTTTAGGTGGCATTAAGACAAGTGAAGAAGTGGGCTGTAAGTAAGAATAAGATGATGCATTCATAATGAGCTCCTTTAATAACTGTTCCCTAAATGTATATGACAAAGACACAAGAATTATTTTATAAAAACACAAAAAAGTACTTGCATTATGACAAGTAATCATGTATACTACAAAAGTACTTGAGGCAAGCCCTTAAGACAACGATAATCACATATGGCGGAATAGCTCAGTTGGCTAGAGCACATGGTTCATACCCATGGTGTCGGCGGTTCAAATCCGTCTTCCGCTACTTTGGTCGCTTAGCTCAGCTGGGAGAGCACCTGCCTTACAAGCAGGGGGTCATAGGTTCGAGC
>JBOFIT010000129.1:0-4487 GCA_051650305.1 Cellulosilyticaceae bacterium | reverse complement strand
TATTTGCCATGACATCACTCAGATTGTCAAAGACGTGGTCAAAGACGTGGCTTTTCGTAAAGGCCATGTGGTGAGAGAAGAAGATATACCAGTGCTTTTATCCCTAGGAAAAGATCATCTATATGTATGGGAAAAAGATGAGAACAAGTACCATGAAAATGAAGCAGCAGAACACTTATGCCGACTATGCAAAAGTGATTATATGGAAGCGACACCTGTTAAAGAAGGTAAGATCGAGCTAGTAGCTACAACGGATGGCTTATTTGTGGTAGATGTGGAGCGTTTAGAAGCGATTAACAGCATTGATGAAATCATGATTGCTACCAAGCATAGCTATACACCAGTCAAAAAAGGTGAACGTTTACTAGGGACACGTGTCATTCCATTAGTGATAGACAAAGTGAAGATCGAGGAAGCAGCAGTCATTGGTGGAGAAGAACCTTTGACCAAGCTTTTACCCTATAAGACAATGAAAGTAGGTATCATCACAACAGGAAGTGAAGTCTACTACGGGCGTATACAAGATACATTCACACCAGTACTTAGAGAGAAATTAGCTACTTTTGGCCAAGAAGTAGTGGCACATAAGATTGTCAATGATGATAAAGCAACAATCATCGAAGCGATTCAAGAAGTGAAGGCACAAGGGGTAGATATGATTTTGTGTACAGGAGGTATGAGTGTAGATCCGGATGACTTAACCCCGGGAGCGATTGCTGCCAGTGGTGCAGATATTGTAACGTACGGCGCACCTGTACTTCCAGGAGCGATGTTTTTATTAGGCTACTTTAAAGATGGTACGCCTATCATGGGACTACCAGGCTGTGTGATGTATACAAAGGCAACTGTATTTGACTTGGTCCTCCCACGCATCTTAGCAGGTATCAAGGTAACGAAGCGAGATATTGTCCGTATGGGACATGGTGGCTTATGCCTAGGATGTAAGCCTTGTTATTACCCAGCATGTAGTTTTGGAAAAGGAGTATAGTGATGATAGGTGTGACATTAGAAGAAGCATTGGCAATGATGGTTGCCACAACATCCGTTAAACGTGAAGTCATACAGGTACCTATCTTACAAAGCTTAGGCTACATCTTAGCCGAGGATCAATGCGCACCGCTTGACCAACCGCCTTTTCATAGAGCACCCGTAGACGGCTATGCTTGTAAGTCTGAAGATTTAGTAGGTGCTACAAGTGACCAGCCTGTACAATTACAAGTGGTGGCAGAAGTCATGGCGGGGGCGTATTATGAGGGCAGTATCCAAAAGGGTGAAGCTATACGTATTATGACTGGAGCCGCCATCCCAGAAGGATGTGACTGCTGTGTACGCCAAGAAAGCACTGATTATGGTGAAGATACCGTAGCGATCTATGAACCCGTCAAAGCTTATGGCAACTATTGCTTCCAAGGTGAAGACTTCCAGAAAGGAAGCATACTTTTAACCAAAGGGATGAAGATCGGTGCTATTGAAGTAGGGATCTTGGCAAGTATGGGGTATAGCCATGTGAAGGTTTATCGTAAGCCAAAAGTGGCCTTACTCACCACAGGAGATGAAGTGGTAGCACCAGGAGAACCGCTAGGACTGGGCAAGATTTACAATAGCAATCAAGCACTTCTTGTGGCACGCATGTATGAGCTAGGCATTGATGTGAGTCATATCATTACGCCACCAGATGAAGGCGAGGCCGTAGCTCAGGCAATCCGTCAAGTCATTGAAGAGGTGGATGTGGTTCTTACAACAGGTGGGGTATCCGTAGGAAAGAAAGATATCCTACATGAGGCACTTCCTTTATTAGGTGCCGAACGCATCTTCTGGAAAGTACAGCTTCAACCAGGTACCCCTGTCATTTATTCCATCTACAAACAAAAGCCAATCCTCAGTTTATCAGGTAATCCTTTCGGGGCATTGACGACTTTTGAACTTTTGATGCGTCCACTCATTGGTTTCATGGGTCAAGATGAAAGCTTCCTACCACGTCGCACGGGAGGTGTGATGGCAGATGCTTTTAATAAAGCCAGTAAGAAGCGACGATTTATACGTGCAAGGTACCATGAGGGCAAGGTGTATATGCCAAGTGGGCTACACTCATCAGGTGTCCTTTCCTCTATGCTAGGGTGCAATTGCCTGATAGAAATCAAGCCAGGAACGGAAGGGTTACAAGTAGGTGATGCAGTGACTGTCATTTTACTGGAAAAAGGAACGGCGGTAAAGCCTGTGAAAAAGCCACTGCTTATAGCAATCAGTGGGGTGAAGAACTCGGGAAAGACAACCCTTATCACAAAGCTTATACCAGAGTTTCGAAAGAAAGGTTTTAAAGTAGGGACCATCAAGCATGATGGCCATGACTTTGAAGCAGATATACCAGGGACAGATACGTACAAACACGTACAGGCTGGGGCTTGTGAGACAGCACTTTTTTCAAAGACGCAAGCAATGGTCGTTCAGAAGGTGCCAGGTCTTACAGAAGTCGAACTGCTTGAATCCTTTAAAGAAGCTGATATCGTCCTTTTAGAAGGCTTTAAGGGGAGCAAGTACCCAAAGATAGAAATCGTCCGCAAGGGGAATTCAACAGCGAGCATCTGTGACCCAAGTACCCTTCTGGCAGTGGCTAGTGATGGTGATGTGAAGGTAGAAGGTGTACCTGTAGTAGATTTAAATAAAATAGAAGAAATAATGTCATACATGATGACTTCAATCAATACATTGACTAGAGAGGAATGAGCAAAATGGGAAAAGTAATGGCGGTATGTACAAGTATTAAAAAAGGTACACAAAAACAAGGGGTAGAAAGTATTCACATTGTGGCAGATCATGGGATAGAAGGAGATGCACATGCAGGGAAGTGGCATCGTCAGATTAGCCTCCTTTCGTATGAACAAATAGAAGCTTTCAGAGCCCGTGGTGCAGAAGTAGACTTTGGTGCTTTCGGTGAAAACTTCGTGGTAGAAGGCTTTGACTTTAAGACTTTACCAGTGGGTACACAGTTCAGCTGTGGTGATGTGGTACTCGAGCTTACACAGGTAGGTAAAGAATGCCATCATCGTTGCCAAATCTTCCATAAGATGGGGGATTGCATCATGCCACGTGAAGGCGTGTTTTGTCGCGTTTTAAAAGGTGGAACAGTTTGCGTAGGAGATGAGATGCATCTTATAGAGGGGGTATAAGACAATGAGAAGCCTTAAAAAAGTATTTTTATGGCTCATGATATGCGTGATGTTAACGGGGTGTGGTACGAGACAAGCGCAAGGGACAGAAGAACTGTATGTCTTAGCGGCCTCAAGCTTATCTGATGTCTTGGTGGAGCTGGGAGAGCTTTATAAAAAAGAGCATCCAGAAGTGGTGCTACGCTTTTCTTTTGATGCTTCAGGAACGTTAGCAAGGCAGATTGAAGCAGGTGCTTCAGCAGATGTTTTTATCTCAGCAGATACAAAGCAGATGGAAGGGCTAAAAGCTAAAGGCTTGATGGTGGAAGAAACCATCCAAGACTTACTGGCAAATAGCTTAGTGCTTATCAAACCCAAGCAAAGTGATGTGGTGCTAGAAAGTTTTGAAGACGTCCTAAAGGAAGACATCAAGCTGATCGCTATCGGTGAAGATTACGTACCAGTAGGCAACTATACGCAAAAGCTTTATGAGACACTGGGGCTGTGGGAAGAGGTCTATGCAAAGGCTAATTTAGCAACCAATGTGAGGCAAGTACTTGATTGGGTAGCCACAGAAAATGTGGACTGCGGTTTTGTCTATGGCACAGATGCAGCTACCTCGGAGGAGGTAGAAGTGGTACTTCAAGCAAGTGAGACGCTTACAGGCCCTATCGTTTATCCAGTAGGGATCGTTCAGGCAAGTAAGGCACAAGAAGAAGCCGCGAGATGGCTAGATTTCTTAAAGACACCAGAAGCTTGGGAAGTTTTTGAAGCTTATGGGTTTAGTCGTGTAACACATACAGAAGATTAGAAAGTATAGAAAGAAGGGATGAAAATGGAGCTATCGCCATTGGTGCTTTCATTGCAGACGGCATTTTGCAGTACATTACTTACATTTTTTCTTGGCCTTTATGCGGCGAAGGGGCGTCTGAAAATCAAACGATTTGGTGCGTTAGTAGATACAGTTTTCACCCTACCTATGGTACTGCCCCCAACGGTTATTGGCTTTTTGCTTCTTTTGCTTTTTAGTAAACAAAGCATGCTAGGAAGCTGGCTTCTCCAATGGGGCATTGAAGTGGTCTTTTCGAGACTTGGAATGGTCATTGCCGCTACGGTAGTGGCCTTTCCTATTATGTACCGAACTGCAAGAGGGGCGTTAGAAGACTTAGATCCAAATTTGATTGCAGCGGCTAGAACGCTTGGGCTTTCAGAAAATAAGATTTTTTATGGGATTATGCTTCCTAATTGTTGGCGTAGTATTATGGCAGGTGTGGTGTTGGCTTTTGCACGTGCATTAGGTGAGTTTGGTGCTACCATTATGCTAGCAGGAAATATTCCAGG
>JBOFIT010000128.1:0-6940 GCA_051650305.1 Cellulosilyticaceae bacterium | reverse complement strand
CGACTTTTCAGTCTTGCAAGCCATCAGCACATTATCAACTCCCTTTGGTATCAGGCTGTATGGGGAAATGTCAGTATTGTTACCTAAACACAAGGCTTGGGGACAAACCTTATATACGTGTGAATGTGAATGTGGATGAGATTTTGGCTCAGGCTAAATTTTATATTGAAGAGCGGAAGCCAGAGATCACCATCTTTGAAGGGGCAGCTACTTCTGACCCTGTACCAGTGGAGCCTTATACCCATGCACTTCAGCAAACCATTGAATTTTTCGCCAAAGAGCCTTATGGGAGATTCCGTTTTGTGACCAAGTATAATGACATCGATAACTTGTGTCATGTAGACCATAAGGGGCATACGGAAGTACGCTTTAGTATCAATACAGATACAGTGATTGGGGCGTATGAACAAGGCACTGCATCCCGGGACAAAAGGCTAGAGGCAAGTATCAAGATGATGGAAGCAGGGTATCCAGTAGGCTTTCTCATCGCCCCTGTATTTATCTATCCACACTGGCAGGAAGAGTATAGAGAACTCCTTATGATGCTAAAAGAACGTATGCCACAGATACTGAAGTTCCCCCTTACATTTGAGGTCATCTCTCATCGCTATACAGCGACGGCGAAGGCACGTATCCAAGAGATTTTCCCAGAGAATACCTTGCCGATGGCGGATGAAGAAAGAACGTATCGTCATGGACAGTTTGGCTATGGCAAGTATGTGTATCCAAAAGAAGATATGGGGAGTATTAAAACATTTTTTACTGAGGAAATCGAAAAAATCTTTGATTATAAAGAAATTAAGTATATTATATAAAGAGATAACAAAGGGGGCGTGGCGAACGTCTATTATGAGGAGGAAAAAATGCTTACATTATTATTAGTCATTATTTATATAGCATTTATTAGCTTAGGCTTACCGGATGCTATACTGGGGGCAGGATGGCCACTGATGCATATGGAACTAGGAGTGCCGATCTCTTATGCAGGGATAGAGACCATGATTGTAGCGGGAGGAACCATTGTATCCAGTTTCTTTAGCGGAAAAGCGATGAGACGCTTCGGTACGGGGAAAGTAACGACTATCAGTGTATTTTTAACGGCCATTGGTCTTATCGGGAGTTGCTATGCACCAAACTTTGTGTGGATCTGCATACTAGGTATACCGTTAGGTATAGGGGCTGGAGCGGTAGATGCTGCGCTTAATAACTTTGTGGCACTTCATTATGAAGCAAAGCATATGAACTGGCTTCACTGCTTTTGGGGTGTAGGAGCGACTGCTGGACCACTTATTATGTCGTTTTACCTTGTGAAAGAACACGGGTGGCGAATGGGGTATGGTACCATCGGGATGATGCAAGCAGTGCTTGTGGTATGTCTTTTTGCATCCTTACCACTGTGGAAAAAGTTTGAGTCTTCACAGGCAGAAGGGGAAGAAAAAGCAGAGCATATAAAGGTAGCGAGTTTACTACGTTTACCAGGTGCAAAGCCAGCCTTACTGTCATTTTTCTGCTACTGTGCAGTGGAATTAACCACAGGGTTATGGGTGAGTTCTTACTTAGTTATGAGTAAGGGCATTCGTATTGAACGTGCGGCACAGTGGGTGTCTATGTACTACTTTGGGATTACCTTTGGGCGATTCATTGCAGGTTTTGCAGCCATGAAATTAAATAATACGATGATGATTCGTATCGGGCAAGTGCTTGCAGCGGTGGGTGCTTTGGCATTACTTATCTTTAACGCGCCGATGCTACAACTAGTAGGTGTGATGCTGATAGGTATGGGCTGTGCACCGATTTATCCAGCCATGCTTCATGAGACACCGATGCGCTTTGGGAAAGAGTATTCTCAGAGCATTATGGGTATCCAGATGGCGACAGCTTACATAGGCAGTACACTAATGCCACCTTTATTTGGTGCCATTGCGAAAGTAGCAGGCTTTAGTTTATTACCATACTTTGTACTGACACTCATTATTGTGATGTTTATGGCTTCAGAACGTGTGAATAGAGTGATGAAAGCTAAGCATTAAAAAACAGCATGGCAACCGCCATGCTGTTTTTAGTTGAATTATAAACTTGCACCAAGTTTGATGATTTGCTCGAGAAGTAAGCTTGCGTTCTTTGCAGCAAGTGGTAAGAACTCTTCGTAAGAAAGGTCAGCACCACCATCCGCTTTATCAGAAATCGCACGGATAATGACGTATGGTACTTGGTTTAAGTAAGCAACGTGTGCGATTGCAGCGCCTTCCATCTCTACAGCAGAAGGTGCAAAGTGTGTTTGGATACGTTCTTGAAGTGGTCCACCGGCGATGAATTGGTCACCACTTGCTACACGACCTTTGAAGATACGTACGCCGTCTAAGTTTAAGGCAGCAGCAGCTTCTTCTGTGATGTTGATAAGCTTTTCTTCAGCTTTGAAGAAGGTAACGCCAAGGCGAGGAACTTCACCAAGTGGATCGCCAAGTGCTGTCACATCGATGTCGTGCTGTACAGCATCTGTAGAAATCACAAGGTCACCTTGATTGATGTCTGGATGAAGTGTACCAGCTACACCAGAGTTGATAAGGTAATCAATATCAAAAAGTGCAATCATAAGCTGTGTACAAGCAGCAGCATTCACTTTACCGATACCAGAACGTGCAAGGACGATTGTTTGCCCGTGTAATGTACCTTTGTAGAAAGTCATACCAGCTCTTTCAACTGTTTCTGTAACATCCATTAAAGACTTGAGGATGGCTACTTCTTCATCCATTGCACCGATAATACCAATGATTTTTGTAGAATTAGACATATTTTAAATGCTCCTTTTATTTCAAAATAAGTATTTAGCTTGTACTATTTATAGCATGTATTGTAAAGAAAAGCAATATGGAGGCATGTCCATCGATTGACAAAGCGCATAGGATTTTTTATAATAAAAGAAGTTACTTCGTGAGGGAGTAGTTTGCTTATCCAAAAAATAAGTGGCACGTCAACACAATGACTCTTTACCGAGTCTGGCTTGCCTTAATGAACAAGACTCATGCATGGTTTATTTGCCATGCATGGGTCTTTTGTGTTTTTGGAAAACTATAAAAAAAGAGAAGGAGAAAAATGAATGGGATTAGTAGAGATTTTTTTAATTGGTATCGCACTTAGTATGGATGCAGTAGCAGTAACCATGAGTAATAGTATGGTATATAAGGAGATGGATAAAGGCAAAGTAATCGCAATGCCAGTACTTTTCGGTTTATTCCAAGGGGTGATGCCTCTAATAGGGTACTTTGCAGGTGGTCTCTTTAAGGATGTGATGAGCCGTTATGCAGGCGTCCTTGTCTTCTTAATTCTTGGATGCATCGGTGGAAAGATGCTTAAAGATGCTTTCGCACATGGCAAGGAGGAAAAAGAGGAAGCGGAAGAAGGTGATATGAAGAAGCAATTAACGTATAAGACCCTTCTTATCCAAGCCATTGCCACGAGTATTGACGCCTTTGCAGTAGGTGTAGGCTTTAGTGCCATGGGGGTAAATATTTTTGCGGCGACAACCAGTATTACACTTATTACGGCTATGTGCTGTGGGCTTGCCATCCTTCTAGGCAAAAAGTGTGGTGATGTACTGGGGAACAAGTCGGAAATCATCGGTGGAAGCATCCTTGTCCTCATTGCACTTAAAGCACTTCTTTAATAAAGGGACAAATGTCCCGAAGAAAAGGGACGTGCAAAGCGTTGACAGAGGGACATCAAGAAAGGCATAATGGTATTAGACAAAGACAAATTCTACAGGGGACTTAGCTGAGCAAGTTATGTCCCTACTTTTTCTAAAAGACAAATACCTCATAAAATCATATAATAAAGATAGAAGACCAGTAACCTTAAATGCGTTCTGGTCTTTTTTTGTATCTAGATTCAGAAATTCCTTATTTAAACTTAAGAGATGTTAAGAAAAACTTAAGAAAAGCCTATAAGTGTTCTTTAGTTTTAAACGTTATGATAAGAGGTATACAGTGCAAGTGCACAATAGAAACGATAAGATACAAGGGATGAAATAGGGAGGAAATGAATCATGGAGATGAATGAAATTTTAGCATATATGTCACAATACGGACTTTTCTTTTTGGCATTAATTATCTTTTTAGAATATTTGAACTTACCGGGGTTCCCAGCAGGGATCATCTTACCAATAGCGGGGATGTGGGCTGCTAGTAGCAAGATTAATTTTGGGGTAGCACTGAGCGTATCAGTGGTTGCAGCACTGGTAGCAAGCTGGATCTTATATGCAGTGGGATGGTATGGTGGAGAATTTCTACTTGGTAAATATACAAAGAAGTTTCCGAAGCAGAAAGACTATATCGATGAGAAACTAGGTTATTTACGAGACAAAGGGAATTTCGGCGTGTTTATTAGCAAGCTTATCCCTATGGCACGTACTATTATTTCTGTACCAGCAGGTGTATTAAAACTTAATTTTTTACAATATAGTATTTACTCAACTTTAGGCATAGCCATCTGGAATGGTGTACTGATGGCTGCAGGTTATTTTTTAGGGCAAGAAGTACTTACGATGTGGATGTAGGAGGAAAAAGGGATGCGTATAGCGATGTTAACCAACAATTATAAGCCATTTGTAGCAGGGGTACCTATTTCTATTGAACGTTTAAGTGAGGGATTAAAAGCACTTGGGCATGAAGTGTATATCTTCGCACCGACTTATGAAAATCAAGTGGAAGAAGAAGACGTTATTCGTTACCGATCGTATAAAAGAACATTAGATGGCAACGTAGTCATTCCTAATGTATTTGATCGAACGATTGAAAAGCAATTCAAAGCACTGGATATAGACATTATCCATGCACATCATCCAAATATGATCGGATGGATCGCGCAGTACCTTGGGAAGAAGTATAAGATTCCAGTGGTTTATACCTACCATACAAGATATGAACAATATCTCCATCATTTCAAACCTTTCGAAAAACTCCAGCAGATGGGAAAAGACGAAGGGGTTAAGGGAAAGGTAGCAAAGTCTGTGGCGGACTTTGCAGAAAAGACTGTTGTACCTAAGGTGGTACAAAGCTATGCCAATGCATGTGAGACGGTCTTTGCACCGACAAAGCTTATGGAAGATGTACTGCAGGAGATGGGCGTGGAGAGTAGTATTCGCACGTTGCCAACGGGATTAGAACCCACGTTTTTTGACTACAACCAGAGTCAAGTAGATGCTTTACGTGACAAGTATAAAGGCGATAAAAAACATCTTTTCTGTACGGTGGCAAGACTTGCAAAAGAGAAAAATCTTACCTTTGTTTTAGAAGGCTTAAGTGAGCTTAAGAAGATGAAGGGAGATACCTTTAGAACGCTTATCATCGGAGAAGGGCCAGAAAAAGAAGCATTACAAAAATTAGCAGAGACATTAGATATAGAAGACAATGTGATTTTTGTAGGCAAGGTACCCAATGCAATGATTAAGAATTACTATGCGGCAGCTGAGTTGTTCGTATTTGCATCCAAATCAGAGACACAAGGCATCGTACTATTAGAAGCCATGGCGGCACATAATCCAGTGGTAGCAGTAGAAGCAAGTGGTGTGGTGGAAGTGGTACGCAATAATGAGAATGGGTATATGACAGCAGAAGATACGAAGGAATGGGCAGCACGCATCGCGGAAGTGATGGATGATGAAGTACTGGCAACTACTTTAAGAGAAGGTGCATACAAGACAGCAAAATCCTTTGGAAGTGAAGAAGTAGCAAGATGTGCAGCGCAGTATTACAGACAAGCAATCAAGGGATATGAAATGATAGAGGATACACTTTACAAAGAAACTTATGTAAGTCTATAAAGAACTTAAAAAAGCTAAAAAGTACTTCGATGTGAAGTACTTTTTAGCTTTTTTTGTGCATTTCGTTTTTGCATTTAGGGCAAGTAACAGTGAGCTTACCACGTCCACGAGGGACACGTAGTGTCTGCTTACACTGAGGGCACTTGAAATACTTATGGGTTTTCATGCCTTGAAGGCGTGTATATTTCTTCTTGAGCCAATCACGTACAGGATACCACAGGCGAAGAAACTTATAGTTCTCTTGCTGACGCTTATAAAGTTTCTTTGAAAAAGCGCGGTAGTAGCAGACGATGAGAAGGATAGGCGAAATGATGGAAAACACCCAGCTAGTACTTAACATTGCAACGATGGATGTGAATAGTGTAATCCCTAGAATGGCTAGAGAAAGCTGGTCGAAGCCGTAACGCCCGTTCATAAAACGCTGATATTTTAAAAGAAGTTTTTGTAGAAAGTCTTGCATGAAGAACACCTCTCTTTTATGTAATTGCTTTTAATACTATTGTAGCCTAAAGGTGTTAAGAAAGTATAGAGGTAGGGGGAAAAAAGTTATAGGAAAGCTAAAAGTATCATAAGGTAGAGTAGGAAAAGAGCAGTCAGTGTGATAAAATATTGAATTATTAGAAAAGTTTAAGGGGAGAACATTATGTATAAATGTAGGGAGTGTGGACGGGCCTATCCAAGCTTGGAAGACCAGTGTAGTCGCTGTGGAGGCAAGATTCTAGAAGAAGAAAAAGCAGATGCATACATTATGAAGAAAGGCATTAAGAAAGTAGAGATACCTCAATACACGAGTGATCAACCACAGGGAAGTTATACGGAAGATACGAAGTATAAGGTAGAAAATACATATCATGTACCATCCTATTACGATGAAGAAGATGAGGATGAGGACTATGAAGACGAAGAAGATGATGAAACGTATGAGGCTTATGAGGCCTATGCCAACAAACCAGAAGTTAAAAAGAAAAAAAGTGTTGTAAATGTTTTATTTCGCATGGTCAGTATAGGCATAGGGTTTATCATTATATTCGGTGGTACAGGGCTTATGGGGGATATACAAGACTTTATAGCAGATCTAAGTAAGGAATCTTCTACGAGTATACAGCGTGAGCAGGTAGAGGA
>JBOFIT010000127.1:0-2429 GCA_051650305.1 Cellulosilyticaceae bacterium | reverse complement strand
GTAGTTAATAAGAAAAGTTGGAAAGCTTCTACAAGATAAATACTATCTTCGATGCTTAAGGTAGTAGGCATCGAAGAATAATAAGGACTTAGAGAAGAGGTAATGAAATGCGCTGGAAGTTCCACGCCACGAAGGTCTGCTACCTTTTGGAAAATCTTTTGGGCATCCGTTGCTAAAAGTGGTGTATAGTGACGAGAAGGTGCTGTGGCAGGTAAATGTATTGCAGATTCTAAGTCTACGCCAAGAGTGGCTTTCTCTAGTAAAGTAGAGAGGCTGTGGGCGGTTGAAGTATCCATATAGCTTCTAAGTGTAGGCTGATAAAGACCTTGCTTGATAGCATGCTCTATATGTGGCTTAGCCCAAGGTGCATAAGAGATATTTTCAAGAGAAGAGGTGCCATCGTCGTTTAATGTATAGCGGAAGTTTTGGCTACCATACTCAAAAAGTTTATTGATATCTTCAAAACGTGAAAGACTACCTGACTTCATTACGACACCAATCAGTTCCAAATCACCATAGACAGCTTTCGCTACGAGCGTACGACCAGCTGGCGTATGGTACCCTGTCTTAGCAGCTACGATATGAGAATTATAGTAAGGCGATTCCTTCTTAAAAGAAGCAGCTGTATGGGTAAGTGGTAAGGTCTGTTCTTTATTCATAATCGTAAAATTATGGGTAGGAGTACCTGCGACTTGTGTAACGATAGGATTAGCAAAGGCAGCTTGTGTAATCAGTGCCAAATCATAGGGTGTCGTATAATGGTTTGGATCATGGTAGCCATGAGGATTGACAAAATGAGTAGAGGTAGCACCTAGAGAAGCTGCCTTGGCATTCATTTTATCCACGAAGGCTTGGATGCTCCCGCTATTATGAATAGCCATATCATAAGAGACATAGTTATCAGAACCCATAAGAATAGCATGGAGACCGTCTTTATAAGAGTAGGTATCACCTACAGAGAGACCTATGTGACTACTATCAGCAGGGACTTCTATCATACTTTCAGGAGATTTGGTAAGGGTAGCGTCTACATCGAAAGACTCAGCAAGTAGAAGGGTCGTAAGAACTTTAGTCGTACTTGCAGGGTAGAAGCGATAGGTAGGGTTTTTGGCATACAGAACCTTACCAGTAGAAGCTTCCAAAAGTAAGGCACCTTCCCCTTGGAGCGTGGGACTAGGAAGACCTAGAGAAAGAGAAAAAGAAAAACAATAAAAAATAAATAAAATAAAAATGTGCTTTAATTTAATCATACATAATCCTTTACTACGTTATTTATCGCCACATGTACAAGGGAATAGTACTTTTAGGATTCCAATGGCATGTTCGTTGACAACTTCATATTCGATTTCTAAACCGTTGCGGACACCTTTAATAATGCCTGCGGACTTAAGTTTAGAAAGATGCTGAGAAATCGTGGACTGTGGCATATCCATACAGTGTTGAATCCCTGTGACATTACACTTGCCTTTAAAATGAAGATTAGCAGTAATGCAAAGCCTAGCTGGGTGTGCCAATGCTTTTAGGATTTCAGCTTTTTGTTCTAATGTATCTTGCTGCATAAGATAACCTCCTGTGATAAAACCTTAATTTATATATATTATAATATAACAATATTTATTGCCCAAATCTAGGTTTTTTATAGCTTCCAAAAAAAATAAATAATGAAAAATGTATAGAATATATAATATAGACCATACTTTAAAGGAAAATAAAAGGTGAACATTTGAAAGGAGTTTTCATATGTACGAATCATTAGAGAATTTTCCTTTAAGGAAAATAAACTTTGTTAAGACAAGAACCACAATCTTAAAGGCTGTAAGTCATTTATTAAAAGAGAAGGAATTCTCGTCTATTACAGTAGATGAGATTTGTAGTAGAGCACAGATTTCTAGAGGTACTTTCTTTAATTACTTCTCTACCAAAGAGCATGTGTTTCACTACTACTTAAGGATCTTTACTGTAAGAGTCGCTTTGCGTATCAAGCAGTGGCCAGAGGACATGCCATTTAAAGAAAAAGTAGAAGAAATCTACAAATGGTTTAATGAAGAGACCCAGTACTCTCGCTTTGTGGATAGCTATATTAGCTTTCTGCTTAATGTAGGAGAGAAAAATAATGAGATGAAGCTTACAGATGCTGAGTTTGTATACTTCTTCAATGGGATCGAGGAGAATGAGTATACCTATTATAATGAACTTACATTAGGTAAAATATTTGAATCAATCTGTGAGAAAGCAAAGCAGCGAAAAGAAATCAAAGTCGCAGGAAATCAAGAAGAGTTAGCAACACTTCTTATTGGTGCTCTTGTAGCAACTTATGTTACAGACCATATTAGCAACAATAAAAATCATTTACCTATCTTTCAAGGTATTTGGCAATAGATAAAAGAACGCTAGATGTAGGTGAGAAACCTTACAGCTAGCGTTCTTTT
>JBOFIT010000126.1:0-13146 GCA_051650305.1 Cellulosilyticaceae bacterium | reverse complement strand
AATTGGTTTCCGATTGCTTTTGATAAAAGTACTGCTGCTACAGATGAGTCTACACCACCTGATAATGCACAAAGTACTTTACCATCGCCAATTTTTGCACGAAGTTCTTTGATTGTATCTTCTACAAATGAGTTCATCTTCCAATCACCTGCACAACCACAGATGTTGTTTACGAAGTTTGAAAGCATTGTCATACCTTCTTGTGTATGCATTACTTCTGGGTGGAATTGTACTGCGTAGATGCCTTTTTCTGCATTTTCCATAGCTGCTACTGGACATACTGGTGTGTGTGCTGTCACAGCGAAATCTGATGGTGCATACTCGATGTAGTCTGTATGGCTCATCCAACAAATTGTAGTAGGTGATACACCTTCAAATAACTTTGAGTTTGTCTCTACTTGTACTTCTGTTTTACCATATTCACTTACTGGTGCTGTCGCTACTTTACCACCTAATAGGTGTGCTGTAAGCTGTGAACCATAGCAGATACCTAGTACTGGTATACCTAGTTCAAAGACTTCTTTGCTGCATACTGGTGAATCTTCTGCATAAACGCTGTTTGGTCCACCTGTAAAGATGATCCCTTTTGGATTAATTTCTTTGATTTTTTCTAAGCTGATATTGTATGGGTGTACTTCACAGTACACATTGTTTTCTCTAACGCGTCTTGCTATAAGTTGGTTGTACTGACCTCCGAAGTCAAGTACAATGACAAGTTCGTGCTTTTTCATATTGATTCCTCCTCAGTATTTTGATCCCCGCTAAAGCTCATTAGCTCGGTGTATGACATTCTAGTATTCAATACTATAGTTTGGTGCTTCTTTTGTGATATGGATATCATGTGGATGGCTTTCCTTTAAGCCTGCACTTGTGATACGTACGAATGTCGCTTTCTCTTTAAGTGCTTCGATTGTTTCTGCTCCTGCATAGCCCATACCTGCACGAAGTCCTCCAACCATTTGGAAGATTGTATCTGCCACATGACCTTTATATGCTACACGACCTTCTACACCTTCTGGTACAAGTTTTTTCGCATCATTTTGGAAGTATCTATCTTTGCTTCCTTTTTCCATCGCTGCAATAGATCCCATACCACGGTATACTTTGTATTTTCTTCCTTGGTAAAGTTCGATCGCTCCTGGACTTTCTTCGCATCCTGCAAGCATTGATCCCATCATACATACGTTTGCACCCATACCGATTGCTTTTACAACGTCTCCTGAGTACTTGATACCGCCATCTGCGATAACTGGTATGCCATATGGTGCTGCTGCTGTTGCACAGTCTTCTACTGCTGTGATTTGTGGTACACCTACACCTGCTACAACACGTGTTGTACAGATAGAACCTGGTCCAATACCTACTTTAATTGCATCTGCACCAGCTTCGATAAGTGCTACTGTCGCTTCTGCTGTTGCTACATTTCCTGCGATGATTTGTAATTCTGGGTATTTTTCTTTGATAAGTTTTACTGTGTTCATAACACCTTGTGAATGGCCATGTGCTGTATCTACTGTAATAACGTCTACTTTTGCTTTTACAAGTGCATCTACACGATCCATAACGTCTCCTGTTACACCTACTGCAGCCCCTGCAAGAAGTCTTCCTTGCTTATCTTTTGCTGATTGTGGGTAAAGAATCGCTTTTTCGATATCTTTAATAGTAATGAGACCTTTTAAGTTACCTTCGTTATCTACGATTGGTAATTTTTCAATACGGTGGTGTGAAAGGATTTCTTTTGCTTTAAGAAGGTCTGTACCTTCTGGTGCTGTAATGAGGTTTTCACTTGTCATTACTTCTTTGATTTTACGGTTGTGGTTCGTCTCAAAACGTAGGTCACGGTTTGTGATGATCCCTACAAGTTTTGTACCTTCTGTAATAGGAACTCCTGAAATTCTATACTTTGCCATAAGTTCGTTTGCATCATAGACATAGTGATCTGGTGATAAGAAGAATGGATCTGTGATAACACCGTTTTCTGAACGTTTTACCTTATCTACTTCTTCTGCTTGTTCACTAATAGACATGTTTTTGTGGATAATACCAATTCCACCTTGTCTTGCGATCGCTACTGCCATACGTGATTCTGTCACTGTGTCCATCCCCGCACTCATAAATGGGATATTAAGTGTAATGCTTTTTGTAAGTTGTGTTTGAAGTGAAACTGCATTTGGAAGCACGTTTGAGTAGTTTGGTACAAGTAAAATGTCGTCAAATGTAATGCCTTCTTTAATAATCTTTGACATTGGAAGTTCCTCCTAATTTATTGTTATTTTTATAATAAAAAAATCCCTCGTCGTAACGAGGAATTCTAAAAAACTTTGCTTAGTTATGTATACTAAGGGCTATTTTTTCAAAAAATTCCTCGTAGCCCCATCATTTACGGTGATTGGGTAGAAACTCTTGGCCCGTATCGCCAAGTATATACGAAAAATATATAAAATTTTATTTTAGTTATTATAGCACATAAACTTTTAAATTGTTAGTAGTAGTTTTCAATAAATAAAGCAAGCTTTATAAAGAAAAAGTATGGAGTCTATACAAATAGCCTCCATACTTATGTCATTTTATTAGCCTCTATAACGCATCACCTTGTGTGGTGCTTGTTTATAGATCAATGTAAGCATCTCTTCATTAGGTGTAATAAGTATACGTGTGAGCTCACCGTTATGTGCATATAAGATAGCATAGGTATCCTGAGTCCCTTCACCATCACTTGCATTAAGACTTTTTTGAGCACGTACTAAACTCTCTTTGTGCTTTTCATCTTTAATACTTGCCATCAAATCAATTTTCTTAAGATCAATGGTCATTATCTTTTTTCTACGTTCTTTATTATAGATAACATCAATGTCTAATTCATTATTGGTTAAGATATATTCATGCTCTTTTTTTAATTTTCCTGTAAGGAATAGTGCACCCCAGCCCATCCCTAATATAACTATTGATGCAATAAATGTACCTAAAAATAAAAACACTGTGATTGCAACAAGTACGGTAACACTCCAAATAATGCCTTGCTGTACTTTTGCTTTACTGCTCATTTTCATTCCTACTAGTTGTTCTTTAAATACGTCGCCCATTGTGTATCTCCTTCTCTCTATTTACTAAAATAATAGCATATCTTCTAGTTTTTTTCAATGAATCTTAGTGCTGTTTATACTTGTCGTTTTTTCAAAAAAAATGTATTATTGTAAAGTAATTATATTATCCATAATCGGGGGTGTACTATGTTATCTACACAATCTCAAATAGATTTTACAGATAAAAAATTTTTAAACCATCTAGCGATTCTTGTCTGCTTCCTTTTGCTACTTCTTCCCTTATATTGGCTTTATCCTTCTGCCTTTTTTACGCTATCTAAGACCATTATTTCTTGCTTGGCTTTTTACCTTATCGTTTCTTCTTTTTACACACATTACATGACCGATCACGTCTTCTTACCGACAATGTGCTTTTTCTATGGTTTTACCAATATTTTGCAACTTTTTCAAGTTGTCGGCAAAGAGCTTGCACCTCCTTCAATGTCGCCTCTTTTCTTTAGTATAAAAACTTATTATGTAGGTCGTGTGAGTTGTGCAGTAGCACTTATATTTGTTAGTTATTTTTATGTACATCATCGTCAAAAACTTAGACAAGTTGTCTATGGACTTTTTATTTTTTGTATGACTTTTTTAGTCGCTAGCTTCTTTATTTTTGATGAAGCCTTTATCATGTTTACACGCCAACATACACTTAGTGCTTTATACTTTAATTTAGCTAATCATCTAATTATGCCTTTAGCCCTGTGTTTTACCTTTTGTCAACTTTATAAAGTCAAAGATACATTACCGCCTACACATAAAAAAGTAATGATTCTATTTGTGTGTTGTTCCGCCATTATGGAAAGTATTGATATTCTTTACTTTGTTCCTCTAACTTCTCCCTTGATTTTCAATACATACTTTAAACTTATCACGCTTTCACTTTTACTTATTGCACAAATAGATATTTCGGTACTACGACCTTTCCAAGAATTCTACTTGAAACGTGCTGAAGTCGAAAAACAAATGTTCCATCATTCTAAATCACTCTCTCATTACACCGAAAAGGTTGAGCAACTACAAACTGTTTTATATAGTCAATCTAATGAATACGAAAAAATGATTAGTATTTTCCCTATACCTTTTATTGTTTGTGTGGATTCTAATATTTATCAGGTAAATCCTGCTGCCCTTAAGCTTTTTAATATGTCTTCTCCTCATGATCTCATCGGCACCAATATTTTAGCTTATATTAAGGATGCCCCTGATCTGCATGCGCATTTTAACGACTTAACCTCCTCCAATGGTATACTCTTAGAGGGAGAAGGCGTACTTGTTACCCCTTATAATCATACCGCAAATATTGAGTATCTCTTTACATGTAATTCGTTTTATACGCCCAATACGGTTATTTGTATCCTGAGAGATATTACCTCCTCTTATGAGAGTAAAAATGCGCAACAAGAACTCTTTAAACACCAGTTGAAGCTAAGATATTTCTCAAGTATCTCTCACGATATTAAGACACCTATTAATATTATTTATAGTGCACTTCAAATGCAAAGTAAGTCAACGACGCTACCTGAATGTACCCATTATACGGATATGATGCACTCTAGTTGTCTAAAGCTTTTAAAGCTCCTTAACAATCTTTTAGATTTAACGAAAATCGATAACCAGATGTTTTCTACTTCTCCACAAGTATTTAACATCGTTGACGCCATTGAATCCTTGTGTGAAGTCTCTGCTAACTATATGCAATCTAAAGAAATTGACTATATCTTTGATACCGATAATGACGAAAAATACGTCTATCTTGACCCTCAGTTGATTGAACGTATCGTTCTGAACTTGCTTTCCAATGCAGTCAAGTATACGCCTAATCATGGTCACCTCTCTATTTACATTTGTGATCATGATTCCTACATTACCATTCATTTTAAAGATACTGGTATCGGAATTGCTCCAGATAAATTAGATAAAATCTTTGATCGTTATACCCTTCTATCCCAAAATTATGGGGCTCGCGATCATAGTGCTGGTATGGGTCTATCTATTGTTAATGACCTACTTCAACTTATGAATGGTAGCATTACCTGTGAAAGTACAGTAGGTGAAGGTAGTGAATTTATCGTTACTTTACCTACTCCACCTTGCTCTGCTACATCCCTTGATATGTCTTATAATGTTTCTTATAGCACACAAAATATTAAAGTAGAATTTTGTGATATCTAGTTGCCAATCCCCCTATTCTGTGGGACAATAGATAATTGAAATAAATGTATCTAAAGGAGGCTATTATGGAACTTATTATTGCATTAAAAGCCGTCCTACTTGGTATCGTAGAAGGTCTCACAGAATTTCTACCCGTATCATCGACAGGACATCTCATTATCTTTTCTAATCTCATTGACTTCTATGAACACTTTGATAAATCTTATGTAGATATCTTTAATATGGTTATTCAGTTGGGTGCTATTCTAGCAGTTATCGTATACTATTGGAAAAAAATATGGTCTACAGTGATCCACCTCTTCCCTACAAAAGAGACACCTCTTGAAAAAAGTGGTCTTTACTTCTGGGTGATGATCGTTATCTCATGTGTGCCAGCTGCCGCTATCGGTATTCCTTTTGACGATTTTGTACAGGCAAAACTTTTCAACCCAATCGTCGTAGCGTGTACACTATTATTAGGTGGTCTATGGATGATCTACGCTGAGAATAAATTCCGTGGTAGTAAGACTACGAGTTTAGACCAGACAGAGCTTACACCTAAGCGTGCAATCATAGTAGGTGCTTTCCAAGTACTTTCTATCGTTCCTGGTATGTCTCGTTCAGCATCTACTATTATCGGTGGCTGGGTAAGTGGTATGTCTACTGTTGCTGCTGCTGAGTATTCATTCTTCTTAGCAATTCCAGTTATGTTCGGGCAAGCATTACTCAACATCCTTAAGTTACTTCAAAGCCCTGTACCACTTACAAGTACAGCTTGGTTAGCACTTGCTATCGGCTTTATCGTATCTTTCATTGTAGCACTTCTTGTTATTGGTTCTTTCCTTGCATTCTTAAAGAAAAAGCCACTGAAGTACTTTGCAATTTACCGTATTATCTTTGCATTTGTCGTACTTCTAGCAGGTGCATTCGGTTTACTTAGCCAGATTGGTTAATATAAAAAAGACACGACTGAATGGTCGTGTCTTTTTTGATGTAAAAAAAATACTGGGTGGCGCTTATCCTAGTTTTAAGCCTACTGATATAATGCATCCGCTTCGCGTCTGGCGTAGTGCTGACGCACTACTCGGTATTATATCAGTAAAACATTTTCAAAAAATAAATGCTAGGTGGCGCTTATCCTGGTTTCAAGCCTACTGATATAATGCATCCGCTTCGCGTCTGGCGTAGTGCTGGCGCACTACTCGGTATTATATCAGTAAAACATCTGAACAAAATAAATGCCTGCTTTCGCAGGCGCTTATTTTGATTCAGATGTTTTACATCATGCCCATGCCGCCCATGCCTGGCATTCCGCCGCCGGCTGGCATTGCTGGTTCGTCTGATTTGATATCTGCTACGATACATTCTGTTGTGAGGAATGTAGATGCTACAGATGTTGCGTTTTGAAGTGCACTTCTTGTAACTTTAGTTGGGTCGATGATTCCACCGTCAACCATTGATACGTATTCTTCGCTAAGTGCATTGAAGCCCATACCTGCTTCAAGTTCTTTTACCTTACTGATGATTACTGCTGGCTCAAGACCTGCATTTTCTACGATTTGACGAAGTGGTGATTCAAGGGCTTTAAGAATGATACGTACACCCGTTCTTTCATCCCCTGTTGTCTCACTAATGAGCTTCTCTACTTCTTTGATAATGTGGATGTATGTGCTACCACCACCGCCTACGATACCTTCTTCTACAGCTGCACGTGTAGCTGCTAAAGCATCCTCGATGCGTAGTTTTCTTTCTTTCATTTCTGTTTCTGTTGCAGCACCAACTTTGATTACTGCTACACCACCTGCAAGTTTTGCAAGTCTTTCTTGAAGCTTTTCACGGTCAAAATCAGAAGTTGTTTCTTCGATTTGACGACGGATAAGTCCTACACGGTGTGCAATAGCTTCTTTGTTGCCAGCACCATCTACGATAACTGTGTTTTCTTTTGTAATTTTTACGCTTGCTGCACGACCAAGTTGTGCTACTGTAGCGTCTTTAAGATCAAGACCTACTTCTTCTGCAATCACTGTACCACCTGTAAGTGTAGCGATATCTTGAAGCATTTCTTTTCTTCTATCTCCAAATCCTGGTGCTTTAACTGCCACACAGTTAAATGTACCACGAAGTTTGTTTACTACTAATGTAGCAAGTGCTTCACCTTCTACATCTTCTGCAATAATAAGAAGTCTTGCACCACTTTGAACGATTTGCTCAAGTACTGGTAAGATTTCTTGGATGCTTGAAATTTTCTTATCTGTAATAAGAATATATGGGTTTTCAAGGACAGCTTCCATCTTTTCTGTATCTGTCACCATGTAAGCTGATAAGTAACCACGGTCAAATTGCATACCTTCTACTACATCTGATTCTGTAGTCATAGACTTAGATTCTTCAATAGTGATTACACCGTCGTTTGATACTTTTTCCATAGCATCTGCAATAAGTGTACCTACTTCATCATCACCTGCTGAAATAGCTGCTACTCTTGCGATATGATTCTTGCTATTAACAGGTTGGCTCATGCCTTTAATTGCCTCTACAGCAACTTTTGTAGCTTGTTGCATACCACGACGTATAATAATTGGGTTTGCACCTGCTGCGATGTTTTTTAAGCCTTCTGTAATCATTGCTTGTGCAAGTACAGTAGCAGTTGTGGTACCATCTCCAGCTACGTCATTTGTCTTTGTAGCTACTTCTTTTACAAGTTGTGCGCCAATGTTCTCGAATGGGTCTTCTAATTCAATTTCTTTCGCAATAGATACACCATCATTTGTAATAAGTGGTGTTCCATATGATTTATCTAAAACCACGTTACGACCTTTTGGTCCTAATGTTACTTTTACTGCATTTGCTAATTGATCTACACCAGATTGAAGTGATTGTCTTGCTTCAATTCCAAAACGAATTTGCTTTGCCATTTCTCTTCCTCCTCAAAATTATCTTTATTTAGATGCTTTATTTTTATTATTCAACGATTGCTAAGATATCATTTTGTCTTACAATCACGTATTCTTCTTTTTCAAGGGTTACTTCTGTGCCAGCGTATTTTGAATAAATAACTTTATCGCCTACTTTTACTTCCATAGCAACTTTTTCGCCGTCTACAATACCACCTGGGCCTACTGCAACAACAATAGCCTCTTGTGGCTTCTCTTTAGCCGCCCCTGTAAGAATAATACCTGACTTTGTTTTTTCTTCTGCTTCTAAATGTTGAATAACCACTCGGTCACCTAATGGTTTTAAGTTCATAAAAATACCCTCCTTTTAATTTAATAAATAATCACTGTTAGCACTCACCCTAAAAGAGTGCTAACTACATTTATAATATTAGGGCATTATCCTCTAAATTGCAACCCCAAATTTAATTAATTTTGAAATTTAACTTGGTTTACTTTCTCTTTATTTAAAGAGAGCATTTTCTCTACCATAGAAGAAGAGATACTGCTGTGCATAGCCTGCTAAGTCACCGAAATACGCCTTTGCAAACTGCTGTATATACTCTGGTTTTTTCTCTTCACCATTAAAATAAAGCCCTTCTATCACACGTTTGATCCATACATCTGTAGGAAATACTTCTGATTTGCCATAAGCAAACAGTAAAATGCAATCAGCAATTTTAGGTCCTACACCTCTAATCTTCATAAGTTCACCCTTTGCATCCTCTGCTGAAAGGGTGAAAAGCTCATTAAGCTTAATCTTTTCTTGTGTAATTTGCTTACAGGCATCCATAATATAGGGCGCACGAAAACCTACCTTACATGATCTTAAATCTTCCTCTGAAGCTTTTACTAATTGCTCTGCCGTCGGAAATGTAAAGTATTTACTCTCATGATTTTCTTCATCTATGATACCCGTCCCATAGGCTTCGCAGATATAGTTGATACACTGCTTAATATGGGGAATACTTTTGTTTTGAGATATGATAAAGGAAATAAGCATCTCCCAAGGATCTTGCTTTAAGATACGTATCCCTTCTCCAAAAGCAATGGCTTTTCTCATATGCTCGTCCTTTTCTGCTAATACTTTAGTAATCTTCTCATAGTCTGTATTGACATCAAAATACGGACACCATATCTCTTCAAATTCACTGCCTGTTATATAATGAATAAGAGGGCTTGTACTTCCTTCTTGTTGACATATCTTAATGAGTTTTTGCTTAGCTATAAGTAAATAACTTATGTCTGATAATGGTTCAAATCTAAACACCTGACCACTTTCGAGTATTTGTTTAATATCAAAATGAGATATATGCTTTATCATGACAACATTTTGCATTTTACCACACCCCTGCTCATTTTTTTCCTCTTATAGTATTTCCAACAGCTTTCGTTTTATCCACAAGCCTCTCTTTAGTTATACCCTTTATCAACACAAATTGATAGGTGTTTTGTGTAAAATGTGAACAATTATGCTATAATAAGATATCTTAGCTATAGAAAGGTCGTGCCTTTATGAAAGACACTATTTACACTATTCCCCTTACAGATGCTTTTCAATCAGGTGATGAGTGCCCTTTTTGTTTTATTCATCGCAAGCTTGAAGAAGATGCTATCTCCTTTACATTAGGTTCTTCTTATATGCAAGATGATATCCGAGAAGTAACTGACCAACTTGGTTTTTGTTCTCATCACTATAAAAAACTTTATGATTACGGTAATCGTCTAGGCCTTGCCTTAATCCTTCAAACCCACTATCGTTCGCTTGCTAAAACATTAGAACACGAATTACAGACATCGCTTCCTACACTTTCTTTCCTAGAGAAACTTACTAAGAAAAAAACGCTAGAAACTACATCTCTTATTGATTCGCTTCATCAACGCACCGATAGTTGCTACATATGTACACGTATAGAATCTAATATGGAACGCTATTGTAAAACTTTTTTTCATCTTTTAAGTACTGATGATGCTTTTAAAATACTCTTTAAAGAAAGTAAAGGCTTATGCCTACCTCATTTTTCATTGCTTCTAGAAATGGCACCCTTATATCTTGATGCGCGTACAAAAACTTTCTTTTTTGAAGAAAGTCGTCGTCTTGTACTTGAGAGCTTACAACGTATAGAAGAGGACCTTTCTTGGTTTATCGACAAATATGATTATCGTAATAGTGATGCACCATGGAAAAATGCAAAGGATGCCATTCCTCGTGCAATCCAAAAAGTAGGGAGTGTACATGTACAAGACCCTCCTTTTAAATCCTCAAACTAAAAGACAGCCTCAGCTGTCTTTTTTTAGTATTCTTCGATTGCCTTTACGCCATCTAACTCTAGGAGTTTTTTGACAACACTTTCATGGGTACTTCCTTTTTCGGCTTTAAGGGTAAAAAGACCTGCTATCACGGCCTCTTCCACTTCGTTCGATTTAATCATCTCTATATCCAGTACTTTGATTTGTATAGAACGTAGATGCTCTAAAAATATCCCTATATCTGATAAGGATTCAAATTCTATATAAAGATTTAATTCACTTGAATGATGTGTTACCCTACCTCCTATGCCATGTAACATGCTCATTGCGATATAAATCATTAGGCACCCTAATATTGCCCCTTCATAGTAGCCTATCCCAATAGTCAGTCCTATACATGCTGATGCCCATAGCCCTGCTGCAGTTGTTAGCCCTTTAACTCTATTTCTTCCTGTTACGATAATAGTTCCTGCTCCTAGGAAACCTATACCACTAATAACTTGGGCACCCATTCTGGTTGGATCGCCTACATGATACATTTGAGCAATATATTGATTCGTTATCATGACCATCGTGGCACCTATACACACAATCATATACGTTCTGAATCCTGCCGGTCTATTTTTCCGACCTCTCTCAATGCCTAGTATACCACCGCATATCAATGCTAGTAAAAGTCTTATAAAGGTAGATATAATATTGACGTCTTGTAATATTTCCATATTGCCGCATCCTTTTTTTATTTTCTCTCTTTATTTTACTTTTATTTACACGATGTTATACCTTAAATAGTCTCCAAATAAATTTTAATCCTACTTATTTTTGAAAAAGTGCTTCTAATTCTTCTTGAGCAGGTAAATAAAGCATCCCATTTCCCTCTACTACTTTTGGTAGCTTGACACTGACTGTTCGTTTAATAAGCTGTGCATAGAGCTCTAATTCAGTAAGTGGTCTTCCAAATGCTTTTATACCCCATTCTGCAAGAAGTGCAAGTGCACCAGACACATGTGGCGTAGCCATAGATGTCCCTGAAAGTATGACATACTTTCCTGCTGGAAAAGTAGATAAAATATTGACACCTGGGGCAATCAAATCTACTTGATTATTTGAATTGGAGAAAGCCGCTCCCTGACGATTAAAAGTCATCGCCCCTACTGATACTACTTCTGCATAATATGCAGGATAAGCATATTCTGAAGTCTCTGGTCGTCCATCGCCATCATTTGATGCCGCACATACAACGATTATCTCAGCTTGCACAGCTTTTTTGATAATGTTATGAAGTGGGGGATAATCTTGTGGCCCACCCAATGACATAGATATAATGCTTACTTTTTGTTTGATAGCATAATCAATAGCTGCAATCAGACCTTGATAACTTCCCGTACCTTTGGAGTCTAAGACTTTCAAAATGAGTAATTTTGCATCTGGAGCTACACCAGTAACACCACTTCCATCTCTCTTTGCCGCAATGGTTCCTGCTACATGCGTGCCATGACCATTATAATCCATATAATTATTAGGATCGCCCTTATCATCAGCTGTAAAATTTCTTCCACCTATAATCTGCCCTGCCAAATCTGGATGATTTTTATCACATCCGGTATCAAGTATAGCTATTTTTATATTCTTCCCCGTGATATCTTGCTTCCAGAGTTTTGGTGCACCTATTTCACTTACTCCCTGGGGTATGTCTGCTGTACCTACTTCCTTTGTAACTATTTGCTTAGATGCTATTAGTTTGATTTCTAACATGGTCATCCCTCCTTACTGTATTTTATTCAGAAGGCTCAATAAATGTCCATGTTGTATTTTTACGCAATAAAAGAGTGGTAGTTTTCACTACCACTCTTAGTAAGCCGATGATCGGACTCGAACCGATAACCTGCTGATTACAAATCAGCTGCTCTGCCAATTGAGCCACATCGGCATAACGTGCACAGAAAGATTCGAACTCTCGGCCTTCTGATCCGTAGTCAGACGCTCTATCCAGCTGAGCTATGCGCACATATTCGTTATGATTGTTTTATAATTTACATAATTTTTTTGGTTTAGCAAAAAAATAAACGTGCACAGAAAGATTCGAACTCTCGGCCTTCTGATCCGTAGTCAGACGCTCTATCCAGCTGAGCTATGCGCACATATTTGTTTATATTGGCTTGTTAAGTTAAAATAACGTGCACAGAAAGATTCGAACTCTCGGCCTTCTGATCCGTAGTCAGACGCTCTATCCAGCTGAGCTATGCGCACATATTATCTTTAGTTTAACCATTTTTTATAAATATATGCCCAAGACCGGAATCGAACCGGTACGGATGTTACTCCGCAGGATTTTAAGTCCTGTGCGTCTGCCAGTTCCGCCACTTGGGCATACAATGGTCGCTATAGGGCTCGAACCTATGACCCCCTGCTTGTAAGGCAGGTGCTCTCCCAGCTGAGCTAAGCGACCAGACGACATATACTTATTATTCAATTGCTTGAATAAAGCGACCCAGAAGGGACTCGAACCCTCGACCTCCGCCGTGACAGGGCGGCGTGCTAACCAACTGTACCACTGGGCCTTATTAGATAACTTAATAAATCATTCGAGTGGGCCCTCGGGGACTCGAACCCAGGACCGTCCGGTTATGAGCCGGATGCTCTAACCAACTGAGCTAAGGGCCCTCATTAAGCCGATGATCGGACTCGAACCGATAACCTGCTGATTACAAATCAGCTGCTCTGCC
>JBOFIT010000125.1:0-4669 GCA_051650305.1 Cellulosilyticaceae bacterium | reverse complement strand
AAGGAAAGATTGTATCCCGAGGCGCACTAGAGGTAGGGGACAAGCTAACAGTAATGATGGAGAAGAAGTTAGGCGAAGATAAGAAAGATGACACAACAGGTGGAAATACAGATACAAATACGAAGTTAAGTACACCAGGTTATGTTATCCTTGTACACTAGGAAGGAGTCAGGGATGAGAAAAATAGTAGCATTAACACTAGCAGCACTGGCACTTACTACACCTGTGATGGCCTACGAAGGAGAGATAGGATACTTTGGAGGCATCACGCCAGGGGACAAACTGCCAAAGTCTACAGTGCTTGCAGCACAAGGTGATAAGAAGCCGTCACGTGTTACCCTGCCTTATAAGGAGACGCTTTATCTTTCGGGGAAGGCTGTCACTGTAGAAGGTACACTAGAGATTCGTCCACAAGTATTAGATAAAGAAAAAGGTGCAGGAAAATACAGTGAGACCTATGTGGTTAAAGCGGAAAATAAAGATGCCAATAGCAAGGTTACACGAACCCTTACTTTAGACACTTCTTATGTTTATGATGATGTGCAAAAGCAAACCACCAAAACATCAGAAGTAAAGAAATGGACAGAAATAGTAGTAGCAGAAGGACAGACCTACCAGATAGATGCAGGTAAATCCTCGTTCTCAAAAAGTATAGTAGAAGACTACACACCAGGTGTTACTTACTACAGAGGTGATGTATCTTACGAAGCTGTGTACAGACCAGTATCAGGTGGTGGTGATAAGTTTGTTGTGATGCGTGTAGATGGTCCAGTGTATGGCTATGAACATGCTTATTCTAAGACAGAGACCCAAAGAAGAAATATCTATATTGAAAATGGTGGGAATACCTACTACATAGAAGAGACACCTACTTATACAACTAACAAAGACCTTCAATACGGCGCCAACGAACCAGGAGCCATAAGTTTCGCAGGCAACTACAAAGAAGTGCTTAGTGGTAAAGGCACGGTTATGTATGATATTAAGGCAGGACACCCAGGTCTATATGAAGATGAACTAAGAGGCAGTGTAGGTATCAATGATGTGCCAAGCTTTGAGCAGCTTCAAGCCTACGACTTAGTCCACCTGAAAGGCCATCCAGCAGAGAGTGATGTAAGGAAGATGTACAGCATGAAAATCTTCACAGATAGTCCAAGTAGCTTCTCGCCTAATCAAGTGGTGACACGTGGAGAATATATCAAAATGCTAGTTCGTGCCCTCAAAATAGAGCTTCCAAAAGAAGAAAAGAAAAAAGGAGTAGGCAAGGACAAAGAGGAAGAAGTCATCATCTTCACAGATATCAAAAAAGAAGATCCACTCTATCCCTATGCTATGGCAGCCTACAACTCAGGTCTAATCAATGGAGGCAAGCTAAATCCAGGGGTATACCTGACAAGAGAAGAAATGCTAGCCATGAACGTACGTGCAATAGGGCTTCAAAGACTAGGTATCGCTACAGGTGGTATGTATACACCTTTCATCGACGACGCAAGAATATCTAGCTGGGCAAAAGCGTCCGTCTACGCAGCAAGCCGTATCGGCCTAGTAGAAGGCAGCAACGGCTACCTCTTCCCAGACAAGAAAGTCACCTACGCAGAAGTAGCAGCCTTTATGAATAGGATGTTAGACTATTTGAGATATGATTTGGAGAAGGATTATAACGAAAAAATGATGATGTAACTTTTTATACATCAAGCAACAAAGAAAGAGGTGTAGCCTCATCAGACACTATCAGTGTTTCTAAAGTTCTAAGTGGATTTTACTTCATAACAGCGCAAACTCCCTACGGTCAGACAGTGCGCTTAAATACATTACGTAAAATCCACTAAGAACTTCTTAACGAAACACTTCAAAGGTCTGCTGAGGCTACACCCCTTTCTTTTTCCTAGAGAATACAAAAGTTAAGGTGAGTGGTGAAATGCACTTCACTCAGACAGTAAAGCTAAAACCGTATCAAAAACTTCATATAAGATTTTCTTGCAGAAGACTGGTAAGCGGTTTATAACCACCCGTATCCACACTGGCCTACAGGTATGAGATAATTCACTTAATAGTTAGAGGAATGATCTCATGTCTCGATCCCAAATGGTATTTCTAGGATTTTACTACAAATACCATTTGGAGAGTATGTTGTAGCTTTTTACTCTAACTTCTAAATTAGGATTGGAGTGAAAGTATGGCTTACAAAAGAAGAACTGACGAAGAATGGCTGGAGCTTATCCAACAATGTAAATCCAGTGGCTATTCAGACTTTGAATGGTGCAAACTAAATGATATACCTGCAAGTACTTTCTATAATAAGCTAAACCTTCTTCGAGAGAAGGCTGCCTTAGAAGAAGTAACTAAACCAGTGCTACACCAGCAACAAGATGTAGTTGAAGTTCACTTTCAGGATACATTACACCAAGGTACACCAGCAGTTAATCAAGAAGTTGCTCTCTGTTTAAACTTAAATGGCATTGCTGTTGATATTTTTAACAATGCTACTAAAACTACTATAGAAAATACACTTCATGCATTGAGGTTACTATGCTAGGTGATCTATCCCGTGTACAGAAAATTTATATCATAACAGGGCAAACAGATATGAGAAAAAGCATAGATGGGTTAATGGCTATTATCCGAGATACATATGAAATGGATCCTTTTATGAATGCTGTCTTTCTTTTCTGTGGCAGAAGTCGTGATCGTATTAAGGCTTTGCATTTTGAGAAGACTGGATTTGTGCTTTTATACAAACGGTTAGATAACAGTGGTAAGTTTCAATGGCCTCGAAATGAATCTGAAGTAAGAGCACTATCTCGTCAAGAATTTCGCTGGCTCATGGAGGGCCTTTCTATTGATCAGCCTAAAGCTATTAAAGCAACTTCCAACTGTCGTGATTACTAAGTTATTTTGTGCAAAACAGAGAAAATAATTTTGTATTTATCTTAGATGAACTTGAGAATTAGACGTTACCCACAGTTAGGATAATTGGTAGTATCTCATCATAACTACTTATGATAGGAATTGTGAATAACTATGCCAAAACTCTTGGCTTAACAAAGGGTTTAGCCTGTTTTTCTATTGTTTTAGAGTTCGTCAAAATGTCCTATACACAACGTGTTATCATTCGCCTTTTTTCTTGTTTTTCGGTATAATAAGACCAAGAAACGAAAGGAGGTGACAATGATGGATTCAACTGATCAAAAAGAACTTATTCAACTTCTTAAAGAGACAAATGAGTTTTTACGTAAGCAAAATGAAGACCAACAAAAGCAGATACAAGAGTTGACTCAAACAATTGTAAATCTGAATGAAACAGTGAATTACATGAAGAAAAAGCTTTTTGGGGCTTCTAGTGAAAAATCCAAGAAGATCGAAGTGGTACAAGGACAACAAAATTTTTTTAATGAAATAGAAGCACATGTTGATCCATCTGTCACTGAACCGGCTATTGAAACAATTCTTGTAGCAAACACTAAGAAATCTAGAAAAAAGAAAGCTACACGTGAAGAACTATTGGATCAACTACCTATTATAGAAGTTCTATGCCAGCTAGCACCAGAAGATAAGTTTTGCTCTTATTGTAATACTGAGATGACTGTATTAGGCAAAAAATTTGTTCGTGAAGAATTAAGGATTACACCAGCTAAAGTCGAACGCATCCATTATATACAACAAACGATGATCTGCCCTCAATGTAAAGACGATGATGTACCAGTCATCCTTACTGCAAAAGCACCAGAGCCTTTAATTAAACATAGTCTTGCATCGCCTTCCACTGTGGCACATGTTATGTACCAGAAGTTTGTGAACGCCATGCCACTGTATAGGCAATCTAAGGACTGGGAACAGATGGGGGTTAAACTGCCACGTGCGACATTGGCTAACTGGGTAAATAAATGTGGGCTAGACTACTTGCAACCTATCTATGACCATCTCCATGAGTTACTCTGTAAGCGTGAATTTATCAATGCTGATGAAACGCCGTGTCAAGTATTAAAGGAAGATGGAAAGGCAGCTACTTCTAAATCTTACATGTGGCTCTATGCCTCAGGCAATGATGGACTTCCAGCTATAAGGTTGTATGAATACCAACCAGGACGTAGTGGTAAATATCCTGTTGCATTTCTAAATGGCTTTGCAGGTTACCTCTGTTGCGATGGATATAGCGGGTATAACGCTTTAGAAAATGTCACTAGATGTGGATGCCTCGCACATATGCGTAGATACTGGCATGAAGCCATCCCAGCAACAAGGCTAGGTAAAAATACACCTCAGCTACCGCTGATTCCAGCCGAAATCGGATTAGCATACTGCAACAAACTCTTTGAACTGGAAAGAGACTATATGAGTTTAGAGCCAGATGAAAGAAAACAACGCCGTCTCCACACAGAATCACCTGTCTGGGAGGCTTATTGGGCATGGATTGAAACAGTATGTCCGACAGGTGGCAGTAGATTAGCTAAAGCTGTTACCTATGCAAAGAACCAAAAACCATACATGGAAAACTACTTATTAGATGGTAGATGCTCGATCTCTAACAACCTCGCAGAAAACATCGCTCGTCCGTATGCTGTTGGTAGAAAGAACTTCTTATTCCATGATACAGTTAAAGGTGCCAAGGCCAGTGCTATCATATATAGCCTCATAGAGACTGCAAAAGCCAATAATATAAACATCTTAA
>JBOFIT010000124.1:0-5323 GCA_051650305.1 Cellulosilyticaceae bacterium | reverse complement strand
ATTGCCACAGTGCATCCATAAGTTCTTCTCTTTTCACGATGCTCCCTTGCTTCTTGATGAGGTAGCCGAGTATTTTATATTCATTCTTCGTAAGCTCTATATTCTTATCTTCATAGCTTACAGTCCCGCTACTTAAGTTGAGTTTCATGCCTCCATAGACGAGGATTTCTCCCCCTTTATTACTTCCATAAGTACGCTTGATGACAGAAGTGATACGAGCCAGTAGAATCTGCGTATTATAAGGCTTCGTCACGAAGTCATCGGCTCCAAAGTTCATACTCATCAGTTCATCCATCTCACTATCTCTACTGGTCACAATGATGATTGGTACTTCAGAAACTTTTCGCATCTCCCTACATAAATAATACCCATCATAAATAGGTAAATTAATATCTAACAAAATCAGGTGGGCATCTGAAGTTTGCATCACTTCTAGTATATTTTCAAACTGACTGGGTGCTTCTACGGTATACCCATAGTTGGTGAGAAAGGCCGTGAGCTCCTCTCTTATGGTCTGTGTATCTTCAATGATAAGTATTTTGTACATCTTGTTTATCCTTTTTATTTTGAACTATATCATAGGTTCGCCCCTATGCAAAGACCCCAAACCTCGTGATGAAGTTTGGGGTCTTCTTTTCTTATCTAATAAATCCTGTGCGCTGTGCTCTTTCAGTTACAGGAATCTCTATGCCTTTTTCCTTACCTGCTTCGATGCACTTAAGAAGCCACGCCATATTGCGGCCAATGTTTCTCATGGTTTGTAAGCCTTCTAAGTCTTGTGCCACGTCTTCTGGTTTGCTACCATGTACCATATTCCAGTAAGTAGATGATACCACTGGCATTTCAGCGATTGTCAGATACTTATTGAGTACATCGATAGAAGCTGTGGTTCCTGCACGTCTTGCCGATGCAATGACTGCCCCTGGCTTATGTCTAAAGGACTTTCCACCTGCGAAGAATACGCGGTCTAGTATAGAGAGGATACGCCCAGTTGGATGTGCGTAGTACACAGGTGTCCCAAAGATAAAGCCATCGGCATCTTTTGCTTTTTCGATGAGTTCGTTCACGATGTCGTTATCAAAGATACACTTACCATCAAGTTGGGCACATTTTCTACATCCGATGCAGTCTTGCACTGGTTGATTGCCTAGATGTATGATTTCACACACCACGCCTTCTGCCTCTAATGTCGTCGCTACTTCCTTCAGTGCCGTATAGGTACACCCATTTTTATTAGGGCTTCCATTCAATAATAATACTTTCATATCCATTGTGCCTCCTTTTGAAATTACCTTTGCATGACTCTAGGCCATGCTTTTGCTACTTTATGACTCTATTATATCTTATTTGGTAGGGATTATAAATATCACTGATTATTCACTTTCTATAATTCAATGTATTGATTATTCGCCCTCGCCTGCTTGATTCTATTTTTCATACAAAGAATAATTTTTTCATAAAGCTGATTCCCCAGTACTAGGTCTTCTATACCATAATCTATATTAGGATTATCATTAACCTCTATAAGATACAGTTCATCATCTATGGATTTGATGTCTACGCCGTACATACCATCCCCTATATAAGACGTCGCACGCAGTGCCATAGCGATGACTTCTTCTGGCACTTCATCCACTGGAAGAGTCTCTGACATGCCACTTACATCGTACTCTTCTTCCCCATCATTTGCCCAGTTATAAATTTGCCAATGGCCATTGGCCATATAATACTTGCAGGCAAAGATTGCTTCGTTATCTAATACCCCTATACGCCAGTCAAACTCAGAAGGCAAGAATTCCTGTGCAATAATGAGCTCTGATTGTTGTAAAAGTTCTTCGCACTTCACATTAAGTTCTTCCACATCATTTACTTTATATACCCCTAAAGAAAATGCACTATCTGGTTGCTTTAAAATGATAGGAAACTGAAGTAATGCCAGTGATTTTTCCTCCCAGTTATCTTCTCGTGTGAGCACACAACTCTTAGGCACTTTAATCCCTGCTTTATTCATCCTTTCCATCAAGTAGAACTTATTGGAACATTTCAAGATTGACCATGGGTCATCGATAACGATGAGGCCTTCTGCATGAGCGTATCTTGCTATCTTATACGTGTGATTATTCACTGCCGTTGTCTCTCTGATGAGAAGGGCGTCAAATTCATTGATTCTATTGATATCTTCCTTTGTAATAAGCTCTACATACAAACCATTGTCTTCACCTATTTTTTTGAACAACCTAAGTGCCTCTTCATTAGAAGGCGGATTTTCTTCTTCTAGATTCACCATAATAGCTAGACTATACTCATAGTTCTTTAATCTAACCTTGTTATATTTATGTCTGGAAAAATATCTGGCAAATATCTTCTTTAAAATGTCTTTATCAATGTCTGCAATCTCTTCTGGAGAAAGCATACTTACTGATTCGATATACCACTGCTTATCTTTTCTAAAACGTATACTCATAAAAGGTGTCTCAAATAAATCATAGAGATAAGCACTAAGCTTGGTTTGCACACCTTTTTCTTCATAGCCAAAAAGCACACGGTAATCTATGGTTTTTTGGGTGACACTTTTTAATCTACTTTCGATAAGCTCTTTTGTATTTTCTGCTAAAACACTGATAAAAAGGTCACTGGAAAAGTCCTGCATCGTTGCCACACTTGGTATCACCTTTTGATCTCTCGCTGAACCCAGTAGGGAGATATAGTAGCCCTTTGACTGATAATCATAGCTATTACAAAGGTTAAATACTCTATAATCTGATGTTTTTTGGAACTGCTCATCATTAATGTACTCTCTCGGACGTACGACTTCTACATAGTCATTTTTTAAGTCCTGTATCAATTCATTATCGGATACGATAATATTTTTGAGTACTTTATTATTTCTATAGCGATCTACATCTAGGTCTTTCACCATTTTACATGCATCTTGCCCTTCGCTATAATAATTCTTCAGAAGTTTTTTCTGGTCATACCCTTGGCTCTCATAAAACTTCACTAGCCCCTTATTTTGCACATCCGCTTCTAAAGTAATAACAGTCTTGCCACGGCTTCGTAGTATATTCTCCGCATACTCCAAAAGCTTCTTGCCATAACCCATTCCTCTGTACTGATCTTTAATGGCTAGAGAGTAAATCCGCCCACTCCACTTATAGAAATAGATAGTGATAGCCCCTATCAACGCTTCATCTTCTAACACAAAGACTGCTTGATGACTACTTGCCACACTTAAACGTATGGAGCGTCTATTAAGCCTTCTATCTTCTGTAAAACTTTCTTTTTCTAATTGCACCAACTTACTTACATCCTCTAAATTTGCTATACGTATGCTTTCCATTTGTACTGGCCCCCATTATATGATAATATCTATCCTTAATCATTTCTCTTATTATTAACTATACGAAAATTTAGACTCTTTTACAACAAAAAAACTTCTTATTATGATTACACATCACAATAAGAAGTTTTCTTTTATCATCCTACCTCTTCTAATATCTCTTCTTTGAAAAATTCCATTAAATAAAGTGCCTCTACCTTCATCAAACGGTATACTATGCCTGTCTCCACTTTAAATACAGTGTATCCTAATTTTTCATAGATTTTTTTTGCTCCATCATTGCCATGAATAACATCTAAGACGTAGCGTTCATAATCTGTAGCTTGATGGATATGATGGATAAGTGCTGTGGCAATTCCTCTTCCTCTATACTCTGGCGCTGTCGCAACAGTCTCTATGTAGCCTTCATTTGCTTCCTTTACCGCTGGTTGTGTAAGCATCACACTAGCAAGTAGTAGGGCCAGTCTTCCCCTTATCATCCCAAACCTTCTTACAAATGCTTGTTTCGTCTCTTTATTAAAGAAAATCCCCCTGCCTTGTGCATCTGAGCAAGCTGCCATCCCTACGATTTTCTTATCATCTACGCACACGTAGTAGTACGCTGGATTAAATGTATGTTGAAAAATTTCTTCCAATTGTTTGAGGTCTTTACTGACAGCCCCCATCTTATTTTGAAAACTCTCCACGAATAATTTGCTAAGTTGCTCTCTATCAAAGTTTTCTACTTCGCTTAACTTCTTAATCTCGTATTGCATATCTAGTCCCCTTCTTGTTATCAAAATGTTTCTATTTTTGTCTTTACGATTTATTATATACTGTATTTTGGAAATTTTTAATGCTCTTTTATGAAAAAATGCTTCGGATACACTCATCCAAAGCATTCTCACTTTCGTATTTGTATAGGTTCTAATGTTTTTTGATAAACACAACTTTCAGGTAATTGCCTTCTTGGAAAGTATCTAAAGTCTTAAAATCTTCTGGCAAAGAAAACGTCTCTAGTAGTTCATAACCATCGCCCATCTCCGTAAACGCTTGATGGATAAACTGCTTGAATTTCTTCATATCGAATAAATTACAGTTGGTAGATGCCACGATGACACCTTCTTTTTCCGTAATGGCGATGGCTTCTTTTAAGAGATTCTTGTAATCCTTTGAAGCACTGAATGTAAACTTCTTAGACCTTGCAAAACTTGGTGGGTCGAGAATGACCATATCAAACTTCAGTTCTTTCTTCACCGCATATTTGAAGTATTTGAAGACATCTTCTACGATGATATGATGCTTGGTGTAGTCGATGCCATTGACTTCGAACTGCTCTCTCGTCTTTCCTAAACTTCTATTGGCAAGGTCCACACTGGTAGTCTCTCCGCCGCCTAAAGCTGCAAAGATTGAAAAAGCACCTGTATAAGAGAATGTATTGAGCACACGCTTACCACTAGCATACTTATCTCGGATAAGCTTTCTCACGTGGCGTTGGTCAAGGAATACCCCTACCATGGCACCGTCATTCAGATACACCGCAAAATTCACATCATTTTCTTTGACGATAAGCGGAAATGCAGGCTCTTCTCCCCATACAAAGTCGTTTTCTTCGATGTATTGGCCACCTTCATTAAAACGCTTCTTCTGATAGATCGCTTTTGGACTTGCTACTTCTATAAGCATAGCTATAATCATCTCTTTGAAGGTATAAATCCCTTCATTGTACCAGCTCACCACATAGTAACCATCATAGTAATCAATGATGAGACCGCCTATGCCATCGCCTTCGCCATTGAAGACACGGAAAGCTGTAGTAGAAGCATCTGCATACAGTGCTTTTCTATGGTGGATGGCTGCCTTTAACTTCCCTTTAAAGAACGCTTCATCGATACTTTCATCTTCTTTATGTGAAAGCACCCATCCATAGCCTTTATTTTGTTTGCCGTAGTAACCTTTGGCAATAAACTTATTTTTCTCATCATATAAGTTTACAAGTACTAC
>JBOFIT010000123.1:0-16424 GCA_051650305.1 Cellulosilyticaceae bacterium | reverse complement strand
AGCATGTGCCAGATGCCTATACACCTTCTAATGCGCTTTGGGGAGAGATGTTAAAGGCGCAGGGTATACCTTGTGCATTGTTAGAAGAAAAGATGCTAGGGAATACCGCGGGCATTTTGATGTCCAAGACGACGCAAGAAACACTTAAGGCTAAGTATGGCACAGTAGATATCAAGACCATTGCTCAGGCAGTAGCTGAGAATGAGATTGCGATGGGTTATACCAATCCCTTTGCCAGCTCCACAGGACTTAATTTCCTTCTATCCACCTTGCATAGCTTTGATAGCAAAAATATCCTAAGTGATGAAGCCATCGCAGGCTTTGAGTCATTCCAAGCGAACATTCCTTTTGTAGCGTATACCACCATGCAGATGCGGGAATCAGCAGAGACAGGATTACTGGATGCATTCATCTTAGAATATCAGACGTACATTAATTCACCGGATTTAAGAAGAGATTATCTCTTTATACCATTTGGCATTGCCCATGATAGTCCTCTTTATGCCACAGGGCAATTATCAGCAGAAAAAGAAGGGATCCTTGAAGCTTTCGTTGCTTTCTCAAAGGACACAAAGTATCAAAAGCTTGCGACAGAGTATGGATTTAATGGGATGCAAGACACCCAAGGTGAGAAGCTAGAGGTAGCTGGGGATATGATTCAGTCGGCTCAACGCCTTTGGAAAGAAAAGAAAGATAGTAATCGTAGCATATCAGCAGTATTCGTAGCGGATGTATCAGGCAGTATGGAAGGAGCACCTATCCAAAAGTTAAAAGAGTCTTTACTTAATGGGATGCAGTACATTGATAAAGAGCATTCCGTAGGACTTGTGACGTATTCTGATCAAGTGTATGTGAATCTACCTATTAATAAGTTTGATATTAACCACAGATCTTACTTTGCAGGGGCAGTCACCGACCTTTCAGCAGGCGGTGGTACAGCGACTTATGATGGGATCATTGTAGCGACTAAGATGCTTATCGAAGAAAAGATCAATAATCCAAATGCCAAGCTGATGCTTTTTGTCTTAAGTGATGGGGAGACCAATTCAGGCCATGATTTAGATGAAATAGAAGGCATCTTAAAGGCCTTTAGCATTCCGGTGTATACCATAGGCTACAATGCCAATATAGAAGCACTGTCTCGTATTTCAAATATTAATGAAGCAGCTAGTATTAATGCAGACTCAGAAGATGTGGTTTACCAACTTGCAAGTTTATTTAATGCACAGATGTAAAGATGAGGGGGATATAAGTAGATGGGGTTTTCAATGGAAATTGTAGATGAAAAAGAAGTACAAAAGCAAATCGAAGAGGCAATCAAGCCAGTACCACAAGAAGTGGTACAGCTTCGTACACAATCCGAAAGTAATGTAGCAGCCATTATGCAAGTCAATATCGACTCACTAGAAGATAGGCAGGCAATCGTGAAGTCAATCGAAGGCTTTGGTATGGAGACAATCACTAAATCCACACAAAAAAATGCATTACTTGAAGTAACCGTAGGGAATTTATCAAGACTTGGAGATGAAGGTGGCGAAGTAGCTACAGGCCTTGTGGCTTTACAAAGAGAGATGAAAGACTTAGATCCAAGTGCGATTGATTTTGCAAAGACAGGTCTACTAGGAAAGATCTTTAATCCAGTACGTGCCTACTTTGAGAAATACCAAAAAGCAGACCAAGTGATTAGTGATATTATCACATCCTTAGAAAGAGGGAAGCTCACCCTCAAAAATGACAACACCACACTGGAAATAGAAGAAGTAGCTATGAGAGACTTGACCAAAAAGCTGGCAAAGGAAATTGAGATGGGGACACAGATGGATACAGCTATCGAGCAGCAGATTGCAGTGGCTAAATCCAAGAATGAAAATCCGGACCATATCCGTTTTGTATCAGAAGAAATCCTCTTCCCTCTACGTCAGCGCATTATGGATATGCAGCAGATGATCGTGGTGAATCAGCAAGGGATTATGGCCATAGAAGTTATCAGAAGAAATAATAAAGAACTTATACGTGGGGTAGAGCGTGCACAAAATATCACCGTATCAGCCCTTCGTACAGCAACCATTGTGGCAAGCGCATTGTACAATCAAAAGATTGTGCTTAAGAAAATTCAGCTGCTTAATGAAACCACCAATGATTTGATAAGCGGTACAGCCAAAATGCTTAAAGAGCAAGGTGCAGAGATTCATAAGCAGTCTATGGAGACCAATATCTCTGTAGAGACACTTAAACTTGCTTTTGAAGAGACGATGGCAGCATTAGATGCTATCAGTACGTATAAACAAGAAGCATTACCACGTATGAAAGTAACCATTGATACCTTCAAAGAACTTGCAGCGAAAGGTGAAAGTGAAATTCAAAAAATGGAAAGAACACCTTTCTAAGAAAAAAGAATACACCTCTAATGATTAAAAGTCCGGTAAAAGTTGCCGGGCTTTTTTGTGTGCGCTAAAACAGGAGAGGACAAGGTACAAGAGTGTGAGCACATTCATACAGTGGATTATAGGACACTATGACAAGGTAAGGGTGATAAAATGAAGGGGTCAGTTATCAATATCATGCTCATATCATTAGAGCAACACTATGGTAAAGACGTTGTACGAGAAGCGAAAGCAAAGGTGGGATGGGCGGTAGAAGAAGAACTAAGCCTTGGTCAAGACATAGAAGACAAGGTTTTTAAAACCTTTATTAACACGATTGCCACCAAACAAAAAGAATCGCCAGAAAGTATACTGCGTACATTGGGACGAGAAAATATTATATCTTTTAGTAAATGGTTTCCATCTATATTTGAAAGAAAGTCTTACAAGTCATTCTTAATGCTTATGGATAAATTTCATTATAAAGTGACGAAAATGATGCCAGGAGCAAAGCCACCTAGACTTATTGCAGAGGAAATAGATAACCAAAGTATACGGATAACGTATCAATCTGAAAGAGGGCTTTATGATTATTTCTTAGGATTACTAGAAGGTGGTGCACCTCTTTTTGGAGAGCAGATTACCATAGAAGAGGAAGCGCGTGCACGAACCGAACAAGGCATCTATAAGATGACGGTGAAACTAACTTTTGAAAAAGCATTTTATGAGCAGGAAACTTATAAAGCATCTACGTATTTATCATTGAAAGTGATGAAAGGGATTGAACTTAAAGTAGCCATTTATAGTCTAATCATGCTCACTATAAAAGATGGGATACTAGGAAGTCTTGATTTGCAGCACTTGGTAGCAAGTATAGTAATAGGTGGAGGCGTTTATGGACTTACCTATGTACTACTAAGACCATTAAAAGCCTTGAAAGAGCATATAAAATTATTGGCAACCAAGGAACTAGGTAGTGATAGGCGTATGCAAACGGGAGATGTATTGGAGGAGACGAGTAAAGAAATAAACACCATGCGTGAAGGGATACAAGATGATTTGGCATTGATGAAAAGCTTTGTGGATGATATGGCGCATTTTAGTCAAAAGTTTACCAGTACAAGTGAATTGATGTGGCAAGAGTCCGAGAAGATTTTAGCAAGTGCAAGTGATGTGTCAGAGGGGGCGATGCAGCAGGCCGTTGAAACGGAGGAAATGATGTTTGCATTATCCCATAATAGAGATGTATTACAAGGGATTACAGATAAAAACAGTGGGTATAAAGATGTGCTTGGCAAAAGCTTACGATTGATGCAAGATAATCTACAAAACCTCATAGAAATCACCCATTCTATGAAAAAAATGAAAGATGGATTTAATGAAGTCAATAGTGTCGCAAGTGCATTGAAAGTGCAGGTAGATGAGGTAAATAAAATAGTAGAGACCGTACAAAGTATTGCTGAAAAGACTAACTTGCTGGCATTAAATGCTACGATTGAGGCGACAAGAGCGGGGAGAGCAGGAAGTGGATTTGCCGTAGTAGCCATAGAAATTAGAAAGTTGGCAGACCATTCCAAGGTAGCAGCGGGGAGTATAGGTGAGAAGTTGGGGCAATATGCTATGAATACCTATGCACTTATGGAGAAACTGAATAAGCGATATGAAGACTTAATTAAAGAAGAAGAAAAGATAGAACAGACGGCAGAAAATAGTATGCAAGTCACAGTAGATATGGAAAAAATATTACAACTTTTCGAAGAAGTAGCCCATACATTAGGTGAAGAAATGTCCCAGTTATCGAAGACATCAATCAATATGGAATCATTAGCCGCCATTGGAGAAGAGAATGCAGCGGCAGTACAAATGATTGTAGAACAAATCAATAGGTTTGCAAGGCAGATAGGCGTTTTTCAAGAATACACTCAAGAACTTAAGCATATGCATACCATTTTAAAAGAAGACTTTAAAGTATATAAATTGTAAAAATAGTTAAAAAAATAAGAAATAAGGTTTAAAATGAGGTTGAAAAAGAAGCCCATATACGCTAAACTAAAAGAGATAGGTAGAGTCAGAAGAGCACATAAGTGAGCTGATGACTAGCCATTAAAATAATTGGATGACAAATTAAAGGGCGATAAGCCAGTTGAAGTGTAACCCAATAATCGGTTCGAGATGAGCGGACCGATTATTGGGTTATTTTTATTTTTAGCAAATAAAGGGGAAAAGGAAGGTGGCATAAGAAGTGAAGGAAAAAACTTTAAGATGGGGCTATGTGGTATTAGGGATGCTTATGTTTGTATGTCTGGGGTCGGTTTACGCTTGGAGTGTCTTTAGAGGTGCCATAGAAGCAGCATTTGAAATAGGTGCGACAGCAAGTGGCTTGCCTTATATGGTGTGCCTCGCGTGCTATGCACTATGGATGTTTTTGACAGGTCCATTTATTGAGAAGTATCCACCAAGGAAGATTATGATGATTGGTGGTGTACTAGTAGGTGGTGGATGGATCTTAGCGTCATATAGTACTGATATTTATATGATGACCCTTACATATGGTGTGATTTCAGGTAGTGGCGTAGGTATGATTTACGGCGTACCTGTGGCGGTCGTATCCAAGTGGTTCCCAGAGAAGAAAGGATTAGCAGTGGGTCTTATTCTTGCAGGATTTGGTGTATCACCTTTGGTGACAGCACCTTTAGGGACTTATCTTATAGAAGCATCTGGCGTCTTTGTTGCCTTTAGAGTTCTAGGTAGTGCATTTCTTGTAATCCTTGTCTTGTTAGCCATCCCTTTTCAGTTTCCTAAGAATGAAAAGAGCGCCTGCCAGCTAGCACCCAAAGTGATGTTGTTGAAGCAAAAGACTTTTTATAGTCTTTGGATTTGTTTTGTACTGGGGACGTTAATGGGACTTATGACGGTTGGGATTACTACGCCAGTAGGGAAAGAAATGGTGCAGATCGATAATCAATTGGCCACGACATTGGTGGCGGTATTTGCACTTTGTAACGGCATGGGAAGACCACTGTTTGGCTGGCTGACAGATCGGATAGGCCCGAGAAAAGCAGCGATCTTGGCTTATGGCATGCTGGCGGTTGCCTCAAGTATGATGCTTGTAGGCGGTGAAGGGAATGCGGTGGTTTATAGTATCGCCTTTGCGATGATATGGATGACATTAGGCAGTTGGCTAGCCATTGCACCGCTAGCCACAGGCAGATACTTTGGGCAAGTACATCAAACGAGGCATTATGGTATTGTGTTTACAGCCTATGGGGTAGGGGCTTTATTAGGGGTATCTTTATCAGGTATAACAAGGGATATATTTGGAAGTTATAGAATTTGTTTTTATCAAATGCTGGTATTAAGTGTGATAGGAATGGTGGTTGCATGGGTTGGGCTAAAAGAGAAGATGGTTAAAAATTAGACAATTACACTTATGTAAACAATTATTAGACTATTAATAGAAGTGTTGCGTACGTGGAAAAGTTAGTTTATAATGAAAAACGTTCCACAAAAAAATGTAAAAAGATTCAATTTATTGGAGGATTTAGTAATGAAATTAAGATTATTAGCAGCAGCAGTGCTTTCATTAGCAGTATTCACAGGTTGTAGTTCAGCAGAACCAAAACCAGAAACAAAACCAGAAACAGAAACTGTAGCACCAGAAAAAGAAGAAGAAGCTACAGAAGAAGGCGTAGAAGTTAAGAAGTCTGAAATCGAACAAGAAAAAGGTACTCTTGTAACAGAGATTACTTTCAAAGATGGTACACCAGTTGATGTACAAATCGATATCCTTGAAGATGGTAAATCAAAATACGAATTAGCAGCTAAAGGCGAGTACGTAATGGTTGAAGGTTCAGACAATACTTGGGATAAGCAAGTAGATGCTTTAGAAGCATTCATCGTAGAAAACAACTTCGATCTTACAAAAATCACACAAGATGAAAACGGTAACACAGATGCAATCTCTGGTGTTTCAATCAAAGTACCAAGCTTATTAGTTGGTGTTGAAGAAATTTTAGCTCAATAATAATAGATACAAAAAATCTCTAGGTGTTCAACCTAGAGATTTTTTTTGTCTAATTGGCAAGTGTGAAATTGGGATTATCAAGTACAAAGCTATCTTTGATGCCTTTAGTTACATAAACTTTGCTATCTTTGCTAATGAAGATTGCATCAATACCGTCCAAGCTTTCTACAAAAGTAAGGCCTTCTTCGATGCCTTTAGAAAAAACGGATGTAGAAAGGGCATCCCCATCAACAGAATAATCACTTATGATGGTAATACCAGCAATTTCATTGTCAAAAGGATAGCCAGTGCTTGGATTTAGAATATGGTGATATTTCTTACCGTCTGCTTCAAGGAAACGCTCATAAATACCAGAGGTTACTATGGACTGATTGGCCACAGGGATGTAACCGATGATTTTACCACGAGGGTTGAATGGATCTTGTACGCCGACTTTCCAAGGAGAGCCATCTAGTTTGGTGCCTAACGTATAAATATTACCACCCAGGTCGATTAAGGCGTGTTGTACCCCTGCTTCACGAAGGAGGGTAGCCACAACGTCAGCTGCATAACCTTTAGCAATACTACCTAAGTCTAACTTCATACCAGGTGTTGTCAAAAAGATGGTTTGTGCATGACGGTCTAATTGAACCTGTTCATAATCAACAAGAGGCAATGTGGCATCAATTTCAGATTGACTAGGCACGCGTGCATCAGGGAAACCGATATTCCAAAGCTTTACAAGTGGACCAACGCTAATGTCAAAAGAACCTTCGGTAAGTTGGCTGTAATAAAGACCTTTCTCGACGACATCAAACATGGATGGATTGACAGCCACAGGAGCTATGCCACTGGCATCATTGACTTCATCTAATAAGGTGCCAGAAGCATTAAGACTTAGGTCTCTTTCAAGTGCTTCGATGGCATCAAAAGCTTTTGCTAAAGTGGCTTCATCTTGGCCATCAAAAAGAGTAAGGGTGATGGCAGTGCCCATTAAAAAGCGTGTTTCTTTTAAAGGGGGTACAGGTTCTTGTTGAGGGGTAGAAGTACACGCTGTAAGTACGAAAAACATAGAACATATCAAACAACATAATAATAAATGACGTTTATGAGTGAAAAAATGCATGATGTCAGGCTCCTTTAAGAATAATATAGTTAATAGGGTCATTATACCATTTTTTATAGAGGATACAACAAGGGATAAAAGTTAATATTAGAGTGAGAAAAATCAAGCAAAATCAAGAGAGTTTAGAATACTTGAGGATTGGGGGGAAAAGGTGGACAAGGGGGGGAGAATTGTGTAAAATGTTAAAGTCGTAACAACTCATAGTTTTCTTGTTAAGGAGATTATGATGAAAATAAATGAAGAGGTGACATCATGGCAAAAGACACAAATATTGTGATTTTGGGTGCTGGTTATGCAGGCGTACATGCAGCAAAAAAACTAGCTAAAAAGTATAAGAAGAACGCTAACGTTCGTATTACACTTATTGATAAAAACCCATTCCATACCCTTATGACAGAACTTCATGAGGTAGCGGGTGGACGTGTTCCGGAAGAATCAGTAAAAGTAGAACTTTCAAAGATCTTCCATCGTACAAAAGTAGATGTGGTTGTAGATTACATCGAAAACGTCGATATGAAAACACAAAAAGTAACAACAACACATGGAAGCTACGACTACGATTACTTATTAATGGGTATGGGTAGTGAGCAAGCATACTTCGGTATCCCAGGTGTAAAAGAGCATGGCTTCGGTTTATGGTCACTAGAAGAAGCATTAGCAATCCGTGAACATATTATTCACAACTTCAAGAAAGCTTCATTAGAGAGAGATGCAGAAGTAAGAAAAGAACTTCTTACATTCGTTGTAGCTGGATCAGGATTCACAGGTATTGAAATGGCTGGAGAGCTTCTAGAATGGAAGCACACTTTAGCAAACAAGTACCATGTAGATGTAAATGAAGTAACAGTAATGGTTGTTGAAGCAGCTGGTACAATCCTAAACATGTTAGATCGTAAGCAAGCTGATAAAGCTGAGAAATACATGGCTAAGCATAATGTAGAAATCTTAAAGAACGCTCCAATTGTAGGTGCAACACCAGAAAACATTACATTAAAAGATGGTCGTGTGATTAAGACACATACACTTATCTGGACATGTGGTGTAAAAGGTATCGATACAATGAATGGGTACGATCTTGAGCTTACACCAAATGCACGTGCTAAGACAAATAAGTACATGCAAGCAGAAGGTAAAGAAAATGTATACATCATTGGTGACTGTGCATTCGTAGAAGAAGAGCCAGGCAAACCAAATCCACAAATCGTTGAAGCAGCAGAGCAAACAGCTGTAACAGCAGTTAAAAACATCATCAACCAAATTGAAGGCAAACAAGAAAAAGTTGAATTTAAATCAAACTACCATGGTTTCATGGTATCTATTGGTGGGCGTTATGCAGTAGCAAACCTTATGGGTATGAAGTTATCAGGCTTCCTTGCAATGGCAGTTAAGCACCTTATCAATATGGTTTATTTATTCGGTGTATTAAACGTACATGCCGTTTACCACTATTTACAACATGAGTTCTTTGATATGAAGCAAACACGTAATATTATGTGGGGACACTTATCTTCAAAAGGTAACCGTCTATGGTTAGTACCATTACGCGTATACATCGGTGTACTTTGGTTACTAGAAGGTCTTAAGAAATTAGTTGGTGATAGCACATGGAAAGCAGCATTAGATGCTTTATGGCGAGGCGAGTGGGCATTTAAGATTGGTCCAGATAGCTGGATTCGTCAAGGTAATGTCAAGATGCCATTTGAGTGGTTATACACAGATGCAGCTTCAGCAGCTTCAGGTGCAGCAGATGCCCTTACAGCAGCTTCAGGTGCAGGTGATGCAGCGTCAGCTTTCCCAACACCTATTTTAGATACAGTACCAGGTTTCTACGAAGCAATCATGAAAGTATTCATGCCAAATGCAGACGTAGCCGTACTCTTCCAAACAATGGTTGTCCTTTTAGAGATTGGTATGGGTCTTGCATTAATCGTAGGTCTATTCACATTCTTAGCATCAGCAGCATCAGCATTTATGACAGTTAACTTTATTTTCTCTGCAATGGCTGGATGGGATATCTTATGGTATACATTTGGTTCAATCGCACTTATGTGTGGTGCAGGTAGAACATTTGGTTTAGATGCATATGTGATGCCATGGATTAATAAAATAGTTGGTAATTGGTGGTTAGGTAAAAATAAGCACATTCATAGTAAGTAAAGTGGTCAAGATAAAGAAGAAAGAGACGAGGTGACATCATGCATCCGATATGGGACCGTTATCCAGCAGTCAAAGGCGAGCTTCAAGCAATCGTCGACTTGATGGATGAAAATGCAAAATGTAAAGATAAGGTCATTGAGAACTCAATCAAAGAGATGATTCATTCCAATGGAAAGATGATCAGACCTGCATTTACTGTACTCGCATCACACTTTGGAACGTATGAAAGTGAACGCTCACGTGCATTAGCTGCAGTGGTTGAAATGTTTCATATGGCAACATTGGTGCATGATGACATTATCGATGAGGCGACACTAAGACGGGGCAAGGAAACGATTCAATCCAAATATGGCAAAGCTTATGCTGTGTATATAGGGGATTATCTTTTCTGCTTATGTTTTAAGGTGTTGGCTCAAACAGCTTCATTACAAAGTATTCAAGTAGATAGTAAAGCGATGTCACGCATCTGTCTAGGTGAAGTAGAGCAGCTTAATTCAAGATTTGATAAACAAGTAAGTGTAAAAGACTATCTGAAACGCGTATCAGGAAAGACAGCAGAGCTTTTCTCATTAAGTCTGTACATTGGTGCAGCTGAAAGTGGGTGCTCAGATCGTATGTGTCGCGTGTTTTGGAACATAGGCCATCATATAGGGATGGCTTTCCAAATTATCGATGATTTACTGGACTACACAGGTGATACAGCTCTTTTAGGTAAAGATGGTGCCAATGATTTAACAGATGGTATTTATAATTTACCACTGATCTATGCCCTTCAAAAGCAACCGAAAGACTTGCTTAAGCTCTTGGATAAAGAAAGCTACACAAGGGAAGAGATTGAGGAAATTATAAGGCTTACAGATGTATATGGTGGTATAGCAGATGCACGTGCATTAGCTAAAAAATATACAGATAAAGCCTATAAGCTTCTCGGAAAACTTCCTGACAATGAAGCGAAAGATATACTCATTGATGTAACCAATATGTTGCTTAATCGACATTATTAATAGAAAGAGCTATGAGCAAACACGTTCATAGCTTTTTTCTTGCATTTAGAGCATAATGGGCGTAAGATAAAGACAATTAATGATAAAGCAAAAGATGTGGTAAAAGCAGGAGGACATGATGTTAGAAAGACTTGAATTTGATGCAGATAGCTATGATTTAGACGGCCTTTTAGGCAAGTGCGAGATGGCTATGGCAGATTTGGTATTTATGGTTTATGAAGAAGAGACGGAAAGCTACTATATGGACCGCATGGCGTGTCGGAAGTATGATAGTGCCTTTAACCGCTTAATGATGCGTATACGTGATTATTTAGAGCAAGATGAGAATAACGGCTTATTTATACTTTTTGCAAGCTTAAAAGAAGGCAAGGCCACACTTTATGATGGCTCTGGTTTAAGAGACCAAGAGGTAGCACTTGGAGATATCGATCCAGAAGAAGACTGTTTTTATGGGATGATGATTCAACAAGAGGCAGAAAAGTACGTTTTTCATGAAGCAGTTTATATGAATGCAAACTATGAAGGCAATGCAAGAGCGGCGCTTATTCAGCACGCAGGAGACTTGTCAGATGCCCTTTATCATTACGTAACTGACTTTGAATAAAGTTTAGATTATAATAAAAGAAAAGTACACGCCTTATCATTTTAAGATTGACATTTGTATGGATAAGGCGTATACTAATGAAGTAGTTAGTAAGCGTTGATAGATTTCACACATTCTTAGAACTCATCTAGGAGGTCAGGTGGGCTGTAATGATGTGTGAATTTTTATTTCGGTACTATTACACATTTTTATATTTACAAGGAGGTACCGAACATGACAGGTACAGTTAAATGGTTTAACGCAGAAAAAGGTTTTGGTTTCATCGAAAGAGCAGACGGAGATGACGTTTTCGTACATTTCTCAGCTATCCAAGGTGATGGATTCAAAACATTAGAAGAAGGTCAAGCAGTAAACTTCGATATTACAGAAGGTCCACGTGGCGTTCAAGCTGCTAACGTTGTTAGAGCTTAATTCATAAAGAAAAAAGAGTTGGGGCATTTGCTCCAGCTCTTTTTTTTATTGTGCGCCCATATAAGAGAGATAATCTTTGGTAGCTTGCTGTGTAGGATGATGAAAAAGGCTCGCAGGAGTGCCAGACTCGATGATGTGTCCATCTTCCATAAAAATCACATGATCCGCTAGTCGCATGGCTTGGCTAAGTTGATGGGTAACAAGGATCAGCGTGTAGTTAGACTTGAGTGCTTTAAGGGTGGATTCGATGAGTGCAGTGTTACGCATATCTAATGCAGAGCAAGGTTCATCGAGTAGGAGAACGGAAGGCTCTATAGAAAGTGCACGTGCGATACATAAGCGTTGCTTCTGACCACCAGAGAGTTTGGTGGCACTTTGGTGTAAGGTGTCTTTGACTTCATCATAAATACCTGCTTTTTGTAGGGAGGCAACCACCTGTGAATCTAGCGCGTCTTTGGAAAGGCGATGATGATAGTTAAGGGCATAAGTCATGTTTTTATAGATAGAAAAAGGAAAGACCACAGGGGTCTGATCCACAAAGCCTATCTGTGTGCGGAGTGTTTCTAGTGGTAGCTCACGGATGGACGTCTTATCATAATAAACGGAGCCTGCTACATGACCGCCATCTAGTTCTACAGTAAGGTTGAGGGTCTTAAGAAGTGTGGACTTGCCACATCCAGAAGGACCTATAATAGCTGTGATGCTATGTTTAGGAATAGCAAGAGAAAGGTCATGTAAAATCGTTTTGTCACCGTAGGATACGGAGACGTGGTCTAGGGTAAGGGCTGTATTAGTCATGTTTTTTTCCTTTCTGATAAGCAGTTAAGTGGCAGAGGCCGTGTAGGCCTAAGAGGATAAGCATAAGCACACAAGCTGTGCCGTAAGCCATATCCATAGAGATCCCTTCGTTAGCCAAAATATAAAGATGATACGGAAGTGCCATTACAGACGAGGTAAGGCTGTTTGGGACACCTGCGGAGACCACAGCGCCTGTAAACATAATGGGAGCCGTGGCACCCATGGCAAAGCTCATACCTAAGCCTATGGTTGTACAGATGCGTCCCAATGTATGGGGGAGAATAAGCTTAAGTAAAGTATAGCTTTTGGTCACGCCTAAATAAAGTGAGTGTTTAAAGAGTGCTTGAGACACATCACGAAATAAAGCAAGTAGGCGTAGCGTCATAAAAGGAAGTACCATAAGGCTTAAAGTGAGAGAAGCCGTCAGAAGGCTTCTAGGCAAGCCCCATTGTTTGATAAAAACACTATAACCAAAAAGTCCAAGGACAATAGAAGGAACGCCAGAAAGCGCTTCTAGGCTCATCATGAAGAGCTCTCTAAGCTTGGAGGAAGTGCAGTAAAAGCTGATATAAAGACTACAACATAAACTTAAAATCCCACCAAAAAGACCAGATAAAAGGCCAAGGAGTAAGGTGCCAACAATAGCTGGGAAGATACCGCCTTCCGTTCCAAGAGGCATACCTTTCGGACTACCTAGTAAAAAGCTAGGAGAAAGTACATGACTTCCACGGTAAAAAATATAAATAAAAATGCCAAAAGTAAGTGATAACACGACCAAGGCACTTAAATAAAGCCAACAACGTATCCAAAAGTCAAGTTTTTTCATCATAGGAGTCCTTTCTTTAGAAGTCTTTTAGCAAGCCACTGTATACTGACGAGAAGGATGAGTAAAATAACACTTGCACCGTATAAAGCACTGTAATGCATGCTTTGGTAAGCAGCACTGCCCATTTCCAGTGCGATAAGAGAAGGTAGTGTCTGACAACGCCCCAAGAGTTTAGGAAAGATCGGCGCATTACCAATAACCATCATAACAGCCATCGTCTCACCCATGGCACGACTTAAAGCTAAAAGGACCATGGCAAAAAGGCTCTTTGCAGAAAAAGGAAGAATCAAGACCAGCATGGTATACCACTTGGAGACGCCTAGAGCAAGGGAAGAAGTATAATACGTCTTCTTGCCTTCTTCTAAAGTTTCCACATAACCTGTAATAAGGTAAGGAAGGAGCATGATACTTAAAAGCAGGGCACCAGCTAGAACGCTTTCCCCAGAGGTGACGGGTAAGTACGTCTCAATGGCTTTCACCAAGAGGACAAGACCCATAAAACCAAAGATAACTGAAGGAATACCAGAAAGCATATCAATCCAACTAAGGAGAATCTTTGCGTATTTAGACGGCAAACAAAAAACTAAGAAAAAGCTACAACCTACGGCAAAAGGAAGTGCAATCATTACCCCTAAAAGGGATACAACGAGCGTACCTAAAAGAATCGGTAAAATGCCAAAGGTAGGTGAATGACCTAAAGGCTTCCAAACTGTGGTTAGGCAGAAGTCCATAGGATTTACTTCACGAAAAAAAGGTAAGCTTTCGTGTAAAAGTGTGAAAAAGACATAAAAAAGAATAAGCCCACAACAGCAGGTAATGGCTCTAAGAAGCCAGTGTACCCAGCGCTCTTTTTTGTGATGCATGTGACGGACACCTCCTTTAAAATAAAATGGATGAAATAAAAGTTTACCCACTTAGCAAAGTAAGTGGGTAAGTGGTGCATGATTAAGGTTGTACAGGGATAAAGCCAAGTTCTTCAACGACTGCAAGTCCAGCTTCACTTTGAATGTACTGAAGAAGTGCAGTTTCTGATGTACTAAGTGGTGCATCTGCAATGAGAATAAGTGGACGCTGGATGATATAACTACCATCTTTGATATGTTCTTCAGTTGGCGCCACACCATCTACTTGTAAAGGAACTACTTTACCCGTATTTTGATTCACCACACCGAAAGAAGCATAACCAATAGTGTATTCGTTTTCTGTGATTTTTTGTACCAGTGCACCCATGGATGGTGCTTGAATAGCATCTGTGGTTACGTCTGTATCACCCATAATCTTAGATTGGAAGACTTCGTGAGCGCCACCACCGATATCACGTGTCACGACGATGATCTCTTCGCTAGGAAGACTTGCGTCGAAGTCGCTCCAAAGCTTGTATTCACCAGAGAAAAGCTTGACGATTTCGTCTTTTGATAAGTCATCTTTAAGTGTTAAGAGTGGGCTATTTGGATGAACAGCAATGGTAAGGGCATCGATCCCTACTTGGTACTCAGCCATTGTCTCAAGCTGTGCTTTCTCATCATCTTTCACAGAACGTGCTACCATACCGAAGTCACTGGTCTTTTCGATGACAGCTTTGACACCTTGTCCAGAACCACCAGAGGTGACATTAAGTGTAATCGGTTCATTAGGAAAGGCTTTATCTACATCTTGCCAAGAACCATAAGTTGTTTTGAAGTCATCACTGATCTTAGAGATAACAGGTGTAAGTGTAGAAGAGCCGTTAAAGTTGATAGTAGACTGGAAATTTTCAGTCGTTGAAGTGCCACATCCTACAGCAGTAAGTGCTAGAGAAAAAAGTGTCACACCTAATAATAATTGCTTTTTCATTTAAAAACCCCATTTCAAATTTATATTAACCTCTAAGATTTTAGCACTAAAGGTTTTAAATGTCCAATACAGAATTTTACATAGAGGATAAAAAGATGCTATATTATAATGAAGAAAAGAGAGAAAGAGTGTGTAAGATGAAGGAAAAAAGGTATCACATTACAGACGAATGTGTGGCATGTGGAAGCTGTAAAACCATTTGTCCCACTCATTGTATCAGTAAAGGCATGCCTTATACCATAAGGCAAACGGCGTGTATAGGGTGTGGGCTTTGCGTCACAAGGTGTTGGCGAAAATGTATCGAAAAGGTTGCCGTTGACAAATGATGGTATTAAGCCTAAACTAATGCATATAACCCCAAGAAAGAAGGTAGCAACATGGAAGAAATTTATGAATTAATCGAGACAAAAATCAGAAACGCTGGTTATACAGGTCCTGTAGATGGCCAAGAAATATATGATGAAATATGCGATGAGATTGAAGAACGTGAGAACGGTAGTTATATCTTCATGTCAAAGAAAGAAGAAGATGTATTCTTTGAGTATAAAATTGATGTAAATGATGAAGACTTTAATTTATCTTATGTACACATCAATACACCAAATGGTGTGATCACTGTCGATTTTGACGCTGAATAATACGAGTGAATAAGTAGCCACTTTCCTTAGGAAGGTGGCTTTTATAATGGTGCTTATTAAAGTTGGCGAAAGGGATTTGATGAAGCGATTGAATAATTCTTATAAGTGTAATATAATGAGGATAATTTAAAATATACATAATAGATAAGACTAGGGGGAATCTATATGAAACATTTTGTGATTACAATTGCTAGAGGCTATGGAAGTGGCGGACGTACGATAGGGCGTATGCTTTCTGAGGCACTAGGGGTACCTTTCTATGACAGAGAGCTTCTAAGACTTGCATCAGATGATAGTGGGATTAATCAAGAACTTTTCGAAAAAGCAGATGAAAAAGTAAAAAACACCTTGCTTTATAGAGTGGCAAAGAATGTGTATAAAGGGGAGCTAATCCCACCAGATCGCGATGATTTTATATCCAATGAGAACTTATTTAATTATCAGGCGAAGATTATAAAGGAACTTGCAGAAAAAGAATCTTGCATCATTATGGGGCGCTGTGCAGACTACGTCTTAAAAGACTGCGATCATGCGACTAAGGTGTACATCCATGCACCGATGGAAGCTTGTCTTGAAGGTGTGGCAAAGATTGCACCTGTTAATAATCCAAAGCAGTATATCCAAATGACAGACAAACGTCGTGCGGCTTACTATCGTTATT
>JBOFIT010000122.1:0-14738 GCA_051650305.1 Cellulosilyticaceae bacterium | reverse complement strand
CTTGACTTACCTAAACCTATCATCCCACCTACTACTATCAACATATTCACCGTGCCTTTCTCTACTGTCTCTCATCTAGTCACTAATCATTCTTTTTTAAGTGATTTTATTATATGCTTTTCCTATTTGGGTTTCAACCTAAAAACTCATATTTCTAAGGGTTTACCTATTCGCTACTATTATACTGAATTTCTACATACTTGAATTTATTAAAATATTAGCCTATATAAAATCACTTGTTTTGGTAGTCTTTTCCTTATTCTATCTTATAAATTCTTGCCTCATAAGGTCGTAAGCTTAATTCTCCCTCTACCTCTACATGCTGTGTCATATCATGTGTACAATGTATTATCTTTATGAGTTGGTGTCCTATATCCTTTTTGTGTACAGTGGATGTCTTTGTAGAAAGATTAATAAGTATAAGCATAGCTCTTTCTTTTGTCTTTCTGATATAACCTACTACGTGTTTATGTCTTTCTATAATAGGTATAAAGTCTCCCCATATAAGGACGGTATAAGTATTTCTTACACTAATCATCTCTTGATAAAATCTAAATAAAGAATCCTTGCTTGCTAAATCTGATTTTACATTAATACTTGTGTAATTAGGATTTACTTTAATCCATGGTATCCCTGTGGTAAATCCACTATTCTCCGAATCATCCCACTGCATAGGTGTACGGCTGTTATCTCTAGTCACTTTCTTTACAATGCGCTTTGCCACCGCTTTTGGTAAGTGCATCATAGACTGTAAGACCCCATAGGCATTCATCGCCTCATAATCTCGCCATTCCTCTTCTTCAAGTAGACAATCTGTCATCCCTATCTCTTCACCTTGGTAGATAAACGGTGTACCTCGTAAAGTCAAATTAAGCAGACAAAGCGCCTTGGCACTTTCTAACCTGAATGTTTTTGTATCTCCAAAGCGTGATACCTGCCTATTTTGATCATGATTAGACAAGTAGTTTCCCGTCCATCCCTCTTCGTTACTCATCATCTCTTGCCATCTATAAAGTACTTTTTTGAAATCTAATATACGCCACTTATAAAGCTTTCTAAAATCATACTTCCCCAGTTCCCCATAGCCAAGATTATGGAGATCAAAATGCATCATCATCTGAAGCTCATGGTGGGTCGGATTCGTATAGGCTACCACATCTTCTGGTGTCGCCAAGGGACCTTCTCCTATGGTCATACATTTATAAGGTTCGATTACTTCTTGATACATTTCTTTTAAGTAAGCATGGGTCTTCGGTCTATTCAGCGTTAACTCTCCTGGAAATTGAAGTCCTTTTCTGTGTGGAGTCTTATCTGGCAATCCTTCTGCCTTACTAATGGTATTAATGACATCCATTCTAAAACCGCATACACCTCTGTCTAACCAAAAGCGCATAATCTTATAGATATCCTGACGCAAACTAGGATTCTCCCAATTAAGGTCACATTGGTTAGGGGTAAACTGTGTCAGATAATACTGCTCACTTTTCTCATCATAAGTCCACGCACTTCCACCAAAGAAACTCATCCAATTATTCGGTGGGCCATCTTCCTTACCTTCTTTAAAGATATAGTAATCTCTATATTTAGAAGTGCTATCTCTTAACGCTTCTCTAAACCATGGATGCTGATCTGATGTATGATTCGCTACAAGGTCCATAATAATTCCTATGCCATATCTAGTGGTTTCCCTTATAAGTGCATCGAAGTCTTCCATCGTACCAAATTCCGGATTGATGCGATAATAATCACTGATATCATAACCATAATCCTTGTTGGGCGATAAGTATACAGGTGATAGCCATATCATATTAATCCCTAAGTTTACGAGATAAGGTATCTTCTCTATAATCCCTTGAATGTCCCCTATCCCATCTCCATTCGAGTCGTTAAAAGACCTTGGCCATATCTGATAGACGATCTTACCTTTCCAATTGTCCATGTATCCAACACCCTTCCTACACTACATACCTTTTATTACTAGTATAATCAAGGTTTTGACTTCCTATTACATGTCATTTAAATGTAATACAGGAGATTCCACTTATTCTTTTAAATGGTCTACACGATTCATATACTCAATATAGCGAATAGGACCATCTAGTTTCCATAGATTAACGGATGTATCTTGAAAACGTATACCTACTTTTGCATCCATTGGCAAATTCATAAAACTTCTAAAAAGCATATTGATGGTACCACCATGACTTACAATAACGACGCGTTTATAATCGCTATACTCATGAATCAGCTTTGACATCACTGTTTCTGCTCGCATACGGAAGGCAATGCGCGATTCCTTCTCGTAGTATTCGCTATGGGGATATTCATGATCAGGCAGTGGGTATTTCTCATCAGCCTCTTTTCTATCCATACCTGCTAAAAGACCATTATTAAATTCCATCAATTCATCCCAGTACAATACTTCTGCACCTACTTCTTCTTGGATAAGTTCTGCTACTCTCCTTGCCCGCTTAAGTGGACTTGATAAAATAAGGTCTATCTCATAATGCTTCTTCATCCACTTTGCCAATGCCTTCCCTTGATTTTCCCCTCGTTCTGTCAGTGGAAAGTCTGCTCTTCCTTCTATACATCCTATAATATCTGCTTCTGACTCTCCATGTCTTACAACTAATAATTCCATAGTATTATCCTCCTCTATACGCTCTACTTTTACTCTTATTGTATGACTTTTGTTTTTAATTTTCAATATTTTACACACAACTTTGATTAACTGATACTTCTTATATGCCCTATAAAAAAATCCCGTATTTTTTTTCATATCCCTCAACAAAATATCCTTATCAATTGTATTACTATAAAATGCATGACTCTCAGGAGGCTAAATAGTGAATCTAGATTCTAACTATACCGAACAAGAAATAACTCGTTTATATACACAATATGTAGATATGGTTTATCGCATCTGCTTTATGCTTCTTAAAAATGAAGCCGATACCGAAGATGCCGTCCAAGCTGTCTTTATCAAGGTCATGGAAAAAGATATTACCTTCCATAATAGTAACCACGAAAAGGCATGGTTTATCGTCACCGCACAGAACCATTGTAAAAACCAACTCAAAAACTGGTGGCAAAAGCGTACAGAGTTTCAGCCAGACTATCATGACTCCATCCACCAAGATGAAAAAAGTGAACTACTGGAACTGGTCATGAAACTTCCCGAAAAATATAAATTACCTATTTATCTCTACTACTATGAAGGCTACCGTAGTGATGAGATTGCTCAGATATTAGAACTCAATGCATCAACCCTACGTTCGCGTCTCAAAAAAGGCCGTGAACTACTCAAATTAACCTTAGGAGGTAATCCCCTTGAATAAACACACACTTAATGAAACCTTTGAATCCATCACACCATCACTTGACCAAAAAGAACGTATGCTAAAAAACATTTTAGCTCATACTTCACATACTTCTAAATCTACCCCTAAAGAAACACCATCTAAGACAAACTACCGCCCTTTGCTAGGTATGGCAGCCGGTCTTCTTCTCGTCATTGGTCTTGGTACAAATCTTGACTTCACGACTTCTGTACCACCTCAAGCTAATCCAACAGATCAACCAGTCTTAGAAAACACACATAATGTAGGCTTAAGTGACTTAGAAATCCTTACAGAAAAGATAACTTTAGCCAACACTGCTACAAATGAAGTTCTTACTACTTTAAGTATTGAAGAAACACAAGAACTACTCACTCTTATAACTCGTAGTACGTTAGTTGAATCCTCTTCACTTGATATCACAACACTTTTTGATACAGCCTCACCTAAAGCAATCCTTACCCTTATCTGTACCTTTGAAAGTGGTGTAGAAATAAATCTAACTATCGATCCAGAGCACAGTATCTTTCTTTTAGGAAGTAACTACTACCATATGTCTGATGCACTGACCACTTACGTAACTAACCTTCAATAAATTTAAAAGTATCCTCTAACGTTTTTAATGCGTTAGAGGATACTTTTTATCGATCACTTTATGCTGCTGGTACTAATGCTACTTCTGCTTCTATAGGTGTGATGCGTCCACTTACTTCGATGCCTTCGACACCTTTGTCTTCAAGATACTGAATGACAAGTTCATCAAGTGCTGAGTATTCACCTATTACTTTATTGCCCTTAAACATGGCATAGCCATCGCCACCTGCTGCTATAAAGTCATTAGTTGCTAACTTATACGTCTTAGCCATATCGATTGGTTTACCATTTATAAGGATCTCTACTATTTTACTACCTTCTGGTTGTGCAGGATCAAAACTATACGTCATCCCTGCCACATGACTAAAAGCACCATTAGCTACTGGATACTTCGCTACACCTACTTCAAGTGCTTCTTTAATCTCTTGCCCAGTTACTTCAATCATTGTACCTGTGTTTCCAAATGGAAGTACTGTGATTACCTCTTTTTTCGTGATATCTCCTACATCTATAGATGCTCTGATACCACCACCATTGGTAAGGGCTACATCTGCACCTGTTGCATAAAGAAGTGCATTGGTAATGAGATTACCTAAGTTTGACTCGCCTGCTCTTACGACTTCACGTGTACCTTCTAAAAGTACAGGTGTTGTGCCTACTACTTCACCTGCTATAACTTCAAACTCTTCTTTAAGTACTTTAATAAGGTCTACGACTTCCTTATCTGCCACTAAAGATGCACCATCTGCTTTTGTCACATGCTCTGCTACAAATTCGAAAGTACCATCTGCCTTAAAGTAAATGTTTACCTGACCAATGTTCTTTGTATAATCTCCTGATTGTACAATAAGTGTATCATTAACTACCTTACCTTGTGGTAAGCTTGTGTGACTATGACCATCTACTATTAGATCAATACCCTTCACAGCTTCTGCTACTTCTTGACTACTTACGCTACTATCATCCTCAAATCCTAAATGTGCTAAAGCGATAATGATGTCTGCTTTACCTTCTAATTCCTTCACCATAGTCTGTGCCACAACGATAGGATCTTTGAAAGTAAGTCCTTCTACATTCTTTGGATGCGTCTTTGTGGTGGTATCTGGTGTTGATAAACCAAAGATAGCTACCTTCTTACCTGCTACTTCTTTGATGATATAAGGTGTTAAGATGCTTTCTCCTGTGTTATCAACTACATTTGCTCCAAGCACTTCGAAATTAAGCATTTCTTTAAGTTCAAGTAAGCGCTTATAACCATAGTTAAAGTCATGGTTACCTGCTGCCATCGCATCATAACCTATAAGATTCATAACTTTTGTCATTGCTTCACCTCTTGTGGTGGTAACAAGTGGAATACCATGCAATGTATCGCCTGCATCTAATAATAGTACTTTATCTTTTCCATAGCTCTTTCTCATATCTTTTACATAGTTTGCTACTTTTGCAAATCCCATCCCATCATTCTTGCTTTCTTCTAACTTTGTATGACTATCATTGGTGTGAAGAATAGCCATATAATCTGTATATGCTGGATGAAGTCCTTTAACGATAAGGTCTGCTTCTGTGACGGCACGTATATTATTTGTACGTCCATCTGCTGATTTTGGAATCTCGATAGTCCCTGCATTCACTGCATCTACTGCAAGTGCTCTAAGCTCTGGATTCCAATCTGCCCCTACTATCTTCCAGTTATTATCTGTAGTAGGTATGATGGTACCTTGCTCTTCTATATACTCTCTGATGTAATTTCTAAGTGCTTTATCTGATTCAAAGTATGGTGTACCATTAAGAATCTTATCGCCACTTGGACCTATACCACTATAACGATAATCATTAATAGCAAGTTTAAGTACTGCATCATCAGCTAATGGCTGACCTTTATACATCACATCTTTGATACGGCTACCTGCTGGCTGACTCACATCAATAGTGTAGTCTACACCTTGGAACATATCATAAGCATACCCTCTGATATTTTGGTTAAAGCTTATGGTTAAATCCCCTGGCTTATAAGTATTATAGTAGGCTGCACTCCACTCCATATAAGCTTTAAGTTCTTTACCTGTCACTTCTACACCTACTAATGTATTGGCATACTGATAGATATCAAATACATTGACATAGCTTAAATCACCTTTAGGTAAGTTTGCACTTGGCTTAAAGAGTGCTGCTGCCGCTACATCTGCACCAGTTGCTTCAAGTTGAACTTGATTGATGAGGTCGATAACTGCTGTATCACGTATCTGTGCCTCTGGAATGCCTTCCACTTCTGATGCTGGATGGAAGTCATCACTAGCTACACCAATTTTCTTCTCTAAGAACTTACGTGTTGCTGTATCTGCTTCTTTACCTACTGCTTCTGCTGCTGGGTCTGAAGCATAGTTTTTAAGACTTTGTAGTGTTGTGGTCTTTTCTACCACATCCCATGTGCCGTCTTTTTTAGTAAGTGAAAGGTCGAACTGTACCACTTCTCTATCTTTATAAGGTGCTGCTACCAAGACGCCATTAATGGTTTGATTAACTGTACTATGGTCATGCCCAAGTAAGAGTACATCTATATCTGGACATTTCTCTGCGATAAGTTGTGCTGCATCGCTACCATCTGCTTCATGACGAGACTCTAGTCCTGCGTGAGCAGTCGCTACGATGACATCTACTTTCTCTTCTTCTTTAAGTATCTTTACATATTTCTCTGCTTCATTTGCCATATGCTCAAAACTTAGCTCTTTGATACCTTGTTTGTTGGCATCCCAGCGTGGTACTGAAGGCACTGTAAAACCTACGATACCGACTTTAACATCGCCTACTTCTTTTACTACATAAGGTTTTACAAAACTTTCATCTGTCCCTGCCTTATAGATATTGGCAGCCAGAAGTGGAAACGTTGCTTCTTTTTCTAATTTTCTAATGAGCCCTGTACCAAAGTTAAACTCATGGTTCCCGAGTGTCATACTATCGTATCCTATGTAATTCATCATGGCTATCACTGGATTAGGTTTACTTAAATCTTTATTGTAAAGTTCATCTGTAAGGATAGTCCCTTGAATGGTATCTCCGTTATCAATGACAAGTGTATTTGGGTTTTCTTTTCTCACTTCATTGACTAATGTTGCAGTACGTGCAAATCCACTATTTTCATAGTCCTTATTGGCTTCATAACTCCAACTCGTTAGATTTCCATGCATGTCACTCGTCCCTAGTATGGTTAACTTCATCTCATCAGGTGTTTGTGCTTGAATCTGAGTAGGCATAAGCATACTAAAACTTAATACAACTGCCGCCATACAACTCAGAAACTTTCTGGTTTTTCGCTTCATAGCAAACCTCCTTGAATTTGGTAAAAGCCTTCTACGTTTACATATATATTCAAGAAGTCCTAAAAAAAGCACGTTTATTTCATTTAACAAATATTGTTTGTGCCCTTAATTGCTTATTTCCTACTATTTGGTTATAATATTAATAAACAGATTATGATTACTTACGATAAGGAGTATTTTAAATATGAAATTATATTCAAATACAGCCGCTCTTTCTGGCGAAGCTTTTGGACAAATGCTTGATACTTTCTACCCACTTTGTGATAAGGTAAGTATCTACTTCCCTAACGACGGTGAAGATGCTGTAATGACATTCAAAAATAAGTTTTTACAAGCTATTGAACTTTTTGAAATTGAAGATGAGCTTTCTGTTCTTGAACCAAAGGAAGGCTTTAGTATGGTTATCGCTTCTATCGCACCTACCCATGTTCAAGCACTTCTTAAAGAAATCCATCCTTCTTTCCATTTAAGCTTTGGTCTTATTAAAGACGAGACACTTGTATTCTTCGTAGGTGAAGAAGGGGAAATTGCTATTGATGTAGAAGATGCATCTGTGGTAGCTTCTGAAGTATTTAATCATTGTACTAAATTAGACGCATAATTAAGACTTGTATCTTAATAAAACCTCTACCATAATCGGTAGAGGTCTTTTATTTTTTCATAAGTTTTTTTAGATTTTTAATGCCTCTCGTGAGGAAGAATCCTGCCAATTCGATGACACATAGTACACCAAAAAGCTGGAGATTATGAAAAAGAAGATTCAGAAACATCAAGAGTGCCATCAGTAAACTAATCGTAAAGAATAAAAATACTTTACTTTCTTTGATACTCTCTAAAAGCTCGTCCAAGAAAGTCTCCTCAAAAATATAGATGCATACTATATTTTCAATGATGACAATGGCACCAAATAATAAAGGTACACGTGCAAATAGAATCTCATATGCCGGTATAATAGTAAGTAAATAAATACTTGCCCATATCGCCAAGTGCTTAGGGTTAATATCATATTTTTCTCTGAACATCACTATCTCCCTATCTTATACGTGTAAGTAGGCATAAATATCACGCTTCGTTACACCTCTATCTTTTGCTACTTGCTTCATAGCATCCTTTTCTTTCATGCCTTTGTCTAGATAAAGTTTCATATGGTCATCAATGGTAAGCTTCTCCCAGCTTTCTTTATCTTCTTCTTGAAGTTCTTTTATATCGCGTCCTGCAAGTACAAGCACATACTCTCCTCTTGGTTCTTCCACCTCATAGTAAGTAATGGCTTCACTTAATGTCATCTTCAGGACTGTTTCGTATTTCTTAGTGAGTTCTTTAGTAACAGTAATGCTACGATCACCTAATTCTTTATAGAGGGTTTCTAAAGTCTTCTTCAAGCGATGTGGTGCCTCGTAAAGAATAGTGGTGCGTGTCTCTTTTTTAAGGTTCTCTAGGGTAAATTGGCGTTCTTTTTTATCGGTAGATAAGAAACCTTCAAATACGAAACGTCTCGTACTTTGACCTGAGATGATAAGAGCAGTAATACCCGCTACTGCTCCTGGTGCACTGGTTACCGTGATGCCTTCTTCAAGTGCTAACTTTACTAAGTCTTCTCCTGGGTCTGAAATCCCTGGTGTACCTGCATCCGTTACAAGAGTAATATGAAGTCCTTGCTTAAGTAAGCGTATAAGCTCTGGACCTTTCTCTATTTTATTGTGTTCATGATAGCTAATAAGCTTCGTGTGTATATCAAAGTGGTTGAGCAGCTTCTTTGTGTGTCTGGTATCTTCTGCTGCTATGTAATCAGCTTCTTGTAGCGCTCTAACCCCTCTATATGTCATATCCTCTAGATTACCTATAGGTGTTGCACATAAGGTCAGTATCCCGTAATCTGTCATAACTTTCTCCTTCGCCTTCGTACTTAGTCTCTCTATTAAAAATACCACATATCCTTTTAAATTTGTAGGTATATGTGGTATTCTGTCATATAATTTATAAAATACTACTGTTCAAAAAACGTTTGAATACATTGGATGAATTTCTTCTTCGCTGGTGATAGATACTTGTATTTATTGTAGATTAGATAATAGGGATAACTCTGTGGCTCCCCTATATAAAGCTGTTTGATCATCCCCAACTCTAATTCTAACTCCAATGCAACTTTAGGTATGAGGGAAACACCTAAATTAGCTGCCACAGCCTGCTTAATCGCATCAATTGTATTAAAGGCAAGTGTACATTCTCTTTCGATATCCTTAGTTTTTAAGAAATCTTTTACGACTTTATATAGCTGTGAATTGGTATCATGAATAATAAAATTAGCCTTTCCCAATGCTTCCGCCGTTACGTTCGCTTCTAATTCACTTGTCTTTGATGCTGCCAGTATAATCTCATCATCCATAAGTTTTAATGATTCTATGGCATTCCCATAATCTATGTAGCCACCATTAATCGCTATATCTATATTTCCTGTCGTTACTAAGTAGGCTATTTCTTCCGTAGTACCTATCTTTAGATTGATTTTTACATAGGGGTACTTTTCTTTAAACCTCCCTATGATTTTAGGTAATATATATGTACCTGGTGTATTACTCCCACCTATGTTGATTTCACCTTGGATAAGCTGACTTTCGTCTACTAGCTTATGTGTGGCTTCATCAATCAGTTCAAATATCTGCTTTGTATAAGATAGAAGTAAGGTACCATTGGCATTAAGCTGTATCTTATTGCCGGTCTTATCAAAAAGCTTCATTCCCAATCCTTCTTCTAACTTCTTGATTTGTATAGATAAAGCTGGCTGCGTAATATGTAAAATCTCAGATGCTTTTGTAAAACTTTGATTTTGTGCTACGACGTGAAAAAGCTTCAAATAATGTAAATCCAGCATAATACCCTCCTAGGTACCTAGTATATATATTTTAAATGAATAAGATAAATTCTATGTATTAGTTTGTTTGTTTTTTCTTGTTTATAATCAAGTTATAAATTCAGGATAAATGAAGGAGAAAAAATTATGAGTTTTCTAGATTTCTTCCAAGGCATCGGTACATTATTTGCTCAAGCTCCAAGTGTTGCTATCTTACGTATTGTTCTTATCTTTTTAGGTATTTTACTTGTCTACTTAGGAGCGAAAAAAGTCTTAGAACCGCTCATTATGGTACCGATGGGTTTTGGCATGATTTCTGTAAATGCCGGTGTGCTTTTCTTAACTGCTCAAAAGACGGGAACGCTCTTTATGGATGCAATGGTAAGTGACCCTCTAGAGCTTCTAAACATTATGCAAATTGATTTTTTGCAACCTATTTATAACCTTACTTTTAGCAATGGTTTAATTGCTTGTCTTGTTTTTATGGGCATAGGCGTCATTACAGATATCGGTTTTGTCATCGCCAAACCTTATACTAGTTTTTTCATTGCTTTCTGTGCTGAGCTTGGAACGATTCTTACCTTCCCACTAGCCAAAGCGCTAGGCTTTACAAGTGGTGAAGCTGCTGCCATCGCTCTTATCGGTGGTGCTGATGGTCCTATGGTACTTTATACCGCTGTCACATTAGCTAAAGATCTAGTCGTACCTATAACCATCGTAGCTTACCTTTATTTAAGCCTTACTTACGGTCTTTATCCATACCTTATAAGACTACTCGTTCCAAAAGAACTTCGTGGCAAACAAATTATAGAATCTCCTGCTAAAGGCATCTCTTCTAAGAAAAAACTCGTCTTTGCTACCGTTGCCAACGCAGTACTTTGCCTACTCTTCCCTGTAGCTGCACCTTTATTCCTTAGCTTTTTCTTAGGGATTGCTATTCGTGAAATCGGCATGGAGAAATATGCAAAACTCATCGAAGATGGCTTCCTCTATGGTGCGACCTTCTTCTTAGGGCTCATCCTTGGTGTACTTTGTGATGCCTCAACGATTCTTAACCCTAAAATTTTGCTTCTCTTTATGCTAGGCCTTGTAGCACTTCTCATCTCTGGCATAGGTGGTATCTTAGGTGGCTATATCGTTTATTTCATAAAAGGTCGCAACTTCAACCCGACTATTGGTATTGCTGGTGTATCTTGTGTACCTACCACTGCAAAAGTCGTTCAAAAGGAAGTTCATGCTATCAACAAACATGCTTTTGTTCTTCAGTATGCAATGGGTGCTAATGTCTGTGGGGTCATCACTACTGCTATCCTCACAGGTATCTATGTGACTCTATTATAACATATTCATTATTCTGAAAAACGCTAAATCATCTGATTTAGCGTTTTTTTGTAGGTGTATTTTCTAGGATTCTTTAAACCAAATAGCTAGTTCTCTTACCGCACTTTCCGTAGAGTCCGAACCATGAATGATATTTTGCGTTGTAGAATGAGAAAAGTCTCCCCTAATCGTTCCTGGTAATGCCTTATGTGGATCTTTATCTCCCATAAGTTTTCGCACAAGATCTACTGCATCTTCTCCTTCTACCTCCATAATGAGTACAGGCCCTCCGGTGATATAAGTCACTAATTCTTCAAAGAAAGGCTTACCTTTATGCTCTTTGTAATGCTCCTCCACAATATCACGAGATGGTCTGAGCAGCTTGATTTGATTAATATGAAATTCCTTCTGTTCGATACGCTTAATGATTTCACCCATAAGCCCCCTCTTCACACCATCTCCTTTAATCATTACAAATGTCTTTTCCATATTTATCACCTCTTTTATTTACTATTATCATATGACAACTCTCTTTTTATGCTACTCTTCGCCAAAATCACAAAAAAACGCTAAATCTCTCGACCTAGCGTTTCTTCTCTTCACAATCATATATTTCAAGTATTTCTTTTGTATACGTATTATCATCATTATAGACAATAAGAGGTGACTCTACACGCATCTCACTACCACCATTTTTCACACCTTCTACAAGTACCATGGTCGGTGCTGTACCGGCTTTGCCATGTACCATACGCATACGCTTTGGTTCAATACCTCTTACCTTCATCCCATAGATAATATCTACAAGACGCTGTGGTCTGTGTATCATACAGAACTTACCTTTGTCCTTAAGGACATAAGCTGCCGCTTCAATGATATCTTCTAGCGTACACATCACTTCATGTCTTGCTATTGTCTTGGATGGATGTTCGTTCTTAAGCCCTGTGGTACCTTTCATATAAGGTGGATTACAAGTTACAAGGTCAAATGTATGTTGCTCAAACATTGCCTTATAGTCCTTCACGTCTAGTTGCTTAATGCTCACATCTTCCTCGATGCCATTTAGAAGTACGGAACGATTCGCCATCTCTACCATCTCTTCTTGGATATCTATGGCCGTGAATTTGCCTTTGCCATACATGGCATGCATCAATATAGGTATAATCCCTGTCCCTGTGCCAATGTCTAATACATTGTTTGTCTTCTTCGTCACCTTCGCAAAATGGGCTAAAAGTACAGCATCAATCCCGAAGCAGAATACTTCGGGATTTTGGATGAGTCTATAGCCATTTCTTTGAAGATCATCTATTCTCTCATTCGAGTTTACTGTAATCAAAGTGCTCAAACTCCTTGTCATGATTCTTCTCACCATCTTTGCCACAGCATCCGCCGCCACCGCACTTTTTCTTCTTGATAAGTTTGATGTCATCGATACTGTACTGGATAGCTTCTTTTTCGTCTTTATCTTTCTTCTTCACTGCCACACGTACTTGTTCACGCAGTACATTCACTGAGAGTACCTCTCCCTTACCTTCTGGGGTGATTACCATATCACCTACTTCTGGTAAGCGGTCACGAATCTCTACGTAGCAATCCTGCTCGTACTTCAGACAGCACATCAGTCTACCGCAGATGCCTGAAATTTTGATAGGATTAAGTGATAAACTTTGGTCTTTTGCCATCTTGATAGATACTGGTTGGAAATCACTTAAGAATTTGTTGCAGCAAAGTCCACGGCCACAAATTCCGATACCCCCACACATTTTCGTCTCATCTCTTACACCAATTTGGCGAAGCTCGATACGTGTTCTGAAGATGGCCGCTAAGTCTTTTACCAGTTCTCTAAAGTCTACACGTTCATCTGATGTAAAGTAGAAAAGAATCTTGTTGTTATCAAAAGTATACTCTACATCAATAAGCTTCATATTAAGTCCATGCTTAATAATTTTCTGCTTACATAAGAAGAATGCCTCTTTTTCTTTGACTTTATTCTCTTTTACTTTTTGGTCGTCTTCAGGTGTCGCAAGACGTGTCACTTTCTTAAGTGGATGAATAACATCTCCACTCTCTATCTCTTTATTTGAAAATACGATTTCACCGTATTCCATTCCTCTTGCTGTTTCTACGATGACATGATCCCCTTGTTTGAAGATTGTATTTTCAGGGTCAAAATAATAAATCTTGCCTGCTGTTCTAAATCTAACACCAATTACGGTTATCATCTTTTTCTCTCCTTTAGCTTCAGTAATAAATTCTCTATTACAAAGGTTGGATATATATTTTGATTGATTTGTATTTTTGCTTGTCTAATAAGGTCAATATGTGTCCCTATTTTATTATACGTCAATTTAGATGCCATGTCGAGCAAGCCATATTTATAATCTAAATAGTAAAGTTTATCCGTATCTGTGCTCTTTAAAAGTGCCAAATCTCTGTACCACAATTCCCAGAAAGTTAAGATGTCATCGATCTGCTCTTTCTCTTCGCAAATTGTTTTTACATAGTCGTACACCTTCATCAAGTCTGCTTTCTCTAAGTTCTGTAAGTACTCGATGCTTTCCCTACGTTTCTCAAGGAATACCTCATCTTCCAAAAGCTTATTGGCAATCCCTATACTGCCTTCTGAAAACTGAGCATAAACGACTTGCTTCTCTAGTGGTAAACCTTTACGTTCTAGATACTGAATCATCTGTGCATTACCTAAAGGATTGAATCGTATATGAATGCATCTCGATTCAATAGTAGGAAGCAGCTTGGATAAATTCTTCGTAATAAGAATGACAATACCATAGCTTGGTGGCTCTTCGATGGTCTTTAGCATAGCGTTTTGCCCCTCTACTGTCACTGTATCAGCCTCATTAATAATGATAATTTTATACTTACCAAAAGGCTTAATCTCCATATCCTGTACCACACGCTCACGAATGGTATCTATCTTTGTCACCTTCGTATCTTTATCAATATAATTAATGTCTGGATGATTGCCACTCTCTATAAGCTGACAAGCCTTACACTTTCCACAAGACTTGTCCCCATCTGCATCCTCATTTTCACACATCAACATCTGTGCGACTTCCTTTGCCATCGTTTTCTTGCCCACACCTTCTATCCCCTCAAAGATATAGCTATGTGCCACATGCCCTGATGCTACAGCCTTACGGAAGTAACGCTTGATATCCTCATGTCCTATAATGTTTTGAAATGCCTCCATACGCTACCCTTCCTACACTTTTTATCTATTATAAATATAAAGGTACGTTACTTCAAACAACGTACCCTGTGTCTTTTCTTTACTTAGTTTTGTTTCTTAATTGCTGT
>JBOFIT010000121.1:0-10361 GCA_051650305.1 Cellulosilyticaceae bacterium | reverse complement strand
TAGCAGCTTGGAAATCTGCTTGTAATTTTTGATAGAATTCAGCATGTGGGTCTGTTCCACCGAACATAGATACTGTTTTAAGTGTTACAGGGCCAGCTGGCTTTTCAGCTTCTGGTTGTTTTGCTGTGTCTCCACCATTGTCAGCTGGTTTTTCAGCTTCTGGTTTTGGCTCTTCTTTTGGTTGGCATCCAACGAATGCTCCCCCAAGCATGGTTGCTGCAAGTCCTAATGCTAATACTTTTGAAAACTTTTTCATCATTCCATCTCCTTTATAAGTTTCCTTTTTTTAAAAACCCTAGTTGATTAAATTGAAGTATTTTTTTGAATACTCGTTCTACCATTTTGATTATATCACTTTCTGAAAAAAGCGTTATAGGGCATTTTTGTTCTTTAGTGTAATATCTTGGCAATTTGTTTAAATCATCTATAATTTTAAGTAAAAAAACACTTTTTATATGTACTTTTTATAGTCTTTTATAAGTCTATTTATGTCATGTATACTATATTAATAAATATTTTTTTAACAATATTATGAAACCTATAAAAAAACCATAGTGTATTTCCACTTTTTTCAAGTGAAACACTATGGTTTTCAAGGGTTCTATTTGTTTCTATAAATGATTGGTCCGAGTGTCATATGTGATGACATCATCTCTTCTCCATTATATAAAATCTTAATGCCGTCTATCCAATCTTCTTTCATTTCTTTTTGTAAGAAGGTTTCTTGAATGGCTGTATTTGTTATCTCACCACCTGCAGATCCTTGGAAGTATTTACGTTCCCACGTATTATCCCCTTCCCCTGCATCTTTAAGATTAATCATTGCGATCTCATCACCATTTATTTTTTTGATGTCTTGTACTTCTATTTCTAACCCATCAAACTCTGTCTTTGATAATGCATTCGCTAATGTTTGTAATTTTTCTTCTATAGATACGTTCTTATCTACCTTTACTTTTTCAGTCTCTATAATTTCCCAACTATCTACATCGCGTGTATAAAGTGTATACTCTACTTTTGTAATGCTTTCAATTTCTAGCAATAAGCTATTATTTTCAGTTGTTAAAGCATCTACTTCTTTTTCTAATTCTTGTATACTTGTTTGTAGTTCTTTATTTGTTGTTTCTAATTGAACTAATTTTTCATTAAGTGTATCTATCTGATTTGCATCTTGATTTGCACATCCTGTTAGGGCTGTAAAGCTTAAGAGCGCTAATGCTAGCCCTTTAACTAATTTTGCTTTCATATGCGTACCTCCACTATATTCTCATTGGCTTCATCTTATCACATATTCATTACCACTGTATTAATATTAATGTACATCTATATTACAGTTTTTAAAATAAATTTATCTACTACGTGTGCCACACCATCTTCTTCATTTGTCTTGGTAATAAAATTCGCTATTTCTTTTAGTTCTGGGAATGCATTACCCATAGCTACACCTAATCCTGCGAATCGTACCATATGTTCATCATTACCTGCATCTCCTACACAGATGACTTCTTCTCTTGTGATATTTAAGGCTTCTGCAAGAGCTTTTACACCTGCACCTTTATTCACTTCTTTATGAAGGAACTCCAAGAAGAATGGCGCACTGCGTACCACTGTGTACTTCTCATATATTTCCGCTGGTAGTTTTTTTATAGCTTCTTCTAATATTTCTGGCTCTTCTACCATCATAATTTTAATGATATCTTCTTCTTTTTCAATCGTACTATAGTCTAGCACTGTCACATCAATACCATTAATCTCGCCTTCTAACTCTGAATACTTTGTTAAAATGGGTGTGATACAGCCTAGTTTTGAAAAAGCATGGATATTTACCTTAAGCTCTTGTGCCAGTTCATGAAGTTCATGTAAGTCTTGGCCTTTAAGTGTGATTTTGCTTACGACTTCTTTTGTATACGTATCTTGTACAAAAGCACCATTATAGCTTACTACATAGTCCCCTTCATTTTGTAAATCTAATTCCTCTAGATAACGCTGTAAGCCTTCAATCGGTCTACCTGAGGCAAGCACTACCTTTACGCCTAGTTCTTTTGCTTGCATTAATTTATGTTTTGTTTCTTCTGAAATCGTGTGATCGCTTTTTAAAAGTGTGCCATCCATATCAAGTGCAATAAGTTTATACATAACTATCTCCTATAACTTTTAGTGTTTTTCTTTCTTATTATATCAGCTTTTATATGAATTACAAAAAGGTTATCTCTCTAACTCTAGAAATAACCTTTTCTTATACTGCTCATTTATTTATTTTTCTAATACTGCTGCTACTTTTTGTACGAGTATCTTTACATAGTCTTCTTTAAAATCCTTCTTTAGCCACGCTTCTGGACTTGATAAAATACCTAATAGTTGAAGAATTTTAATCTGATAGTCAAAACTAATATCTCTCATTAACGCTACAAGCATATTTTCGATAAGTGCTTCTGTATATTCCGTATTAGGCGTTGGATACCATGCCTCTGGAGAATTAATCACCCCTACCTCTTCTAGTATTTTGACTGCTTTTTCATATGCGGTATCCACGGTAGGTTTTGGTGCTACTACGGGCGAAGGATTCGTACTTGGTGTATTAGGTGTATACACTGGGGGTTTTTTACCACTTTTTAAGTCTGCTATACTAAGTCCAAAAGTATACTGAAAATGCGGTGTATCTTTAAATGTAGACCAGTTACCTCCCCATTCTAAGCCTAATTGTGTACCTATGGCACCTAATTTTTTCATGATTGCTGGATCATATTCTTGCCCCTTCACATTGTGGAAAGCATCAAATGCAAGTCGCCACTGATGGTAAGACTTCATATCCTTTCCTCTTGCATTGGTTACAATGCCCCCTGAGCGTGTCCTTCCCTGTGCATAAAGATAATCTTGCCTTTCCACTGTGCGATAAGTTTCACTGATACCTACCTGAATCCCTTGCTTCTTACATTCCTGTATGAATTTTTCTGCCAGTTCTTTAACTTTAGGGTGCAATTCATTTAAATCTCTATTAGATTTCGTTACATCCATTCTAATCCCTCCTTAGGCCTTTTTATATTATATAGTCACCTTATACTCTATTCCGTCACTTTTTTGTCTGTGCTTATCTATAAATATAAAAAAAAGAGCTTATATAGTTTTTGACTATACTCACTCTTTTCCCTAAGGTTGGTTTTTAGTAATCCATCTTATTTTAAATAACATTACACACATCTACATTATACCCTTCCATATTTAGGATGTCTATATTTTCCATATAGATTACTAAATAATTTACATAAGTGGGGCAAATACCCTTAATATAGACCTTATAAAACGTACATACCATCTCACTCTATGGCATTCCTCTAAGGTGATAGGCATACATATTTTCAGTGTTTCTAAGAAATCTTCTTTGATTTGTAGTACTGATTTAGTCTTATACAACCATACGCCACACTCAAAGTGTAAATACAGACTTCGATAATCTAAATTAATGGTTCCTACAACCCCTACCTCATCATCCGCTACGAAAGTTTTTGAATGAATAAACCCTGGCGTGTATTCGTAAACCTTAACACCTGCTTCAATAAGTTGCTGATAATATGCACGGGTAACTAAATGCACATACCATTTATCTTCTATATGAGGTGTGACGATACGTACATCTACACCACTCTTCGCTGCTAATGTAAGGGCTACCATTAGCTCGTTATCTACTATAAGATAGGGAGTATTGATATACACATAGTCCGTCGCTTTATGGATCATATTTAAATACACATTCTCCCCTACCGTTTCATCATCTAATGGGCTATCTCCATAAGGTTGCACATAGCCATCTGACTCAAAAGCCTCTGGATGATGGGCGTAAGGCATAAATTTCTTAGTGTTTTCTCTTTTCTTTGTAATGTATTCCCATGCTTGTAAAAACATAATGGTGAGGTTTGCTACTGCTTCTCCTTTAACCATCAGCGATGTGTCTTTCCAGTGGCCGAATTTTTGTATCTCATTGATATATTCATCTGCTAGATTAATACCACCGGTAAACCCTGTGTGACCATCGATAACTGTTATTTTTCTATGGTCTCTATTATTAAACTTTAAGGAAAGTTGGGCTTTTATTTCATTAAATACCCCTACTTTGATACCTTTTGTTTTTAAATACTCCGCATATCCTATAGGTAAGGTCTGTATCGTCCCCGCATCATCATAGATGACTCTTACATCCACACCTTCTTTTACTTTTTGTTCCATAATTTTTAGAAGGGTATCCCACATCTTTCCTTCTTCTATAATGAAGTATTCCATAAAAATAAAATGCTTTGCTTCTTTCATTTCCTTTATAAGTACTTCAAAGAATTTTTCTCCAGGGCTTAAATACGTCGTAGTCGTATTCTTATAAATAGGGTAGCCTGCATAATCCATGATGTATTTAGCTTGATTAGCTATGGCTTTATTTTCTTCTTGAATTTCTAGGTACACTTTTTCATCTTGAAAAAGTGTCGTTCGTCTTGTTTCGAAAATTTCATTGCATTCTTTTCTGAAACGTTTGCCCGCTTTGTCCCCACCTACAAATACATAAAAGAGGCCACCAAATACAGGGAAAAGTAATATAGGGATTACCCATGCTAATTTATACGAAGGGTTTTCCTTCTTATTTAATATATATAAAACCGTCAATAAACTAATGGCAATAAATACGATATACGCGTATACAAAGTATTCACCCAACGTCCATATCGCTAGAAATAAAATCATCAATTGAATTAAAATTAGCATCCCCACGATAAACATTCTACTAAATAAAAATTTGAGAAGTTTTTTAATCATTTTATCCATGCTCTTCCTCCTCTCTTTTGAAATTGATTTTAAAAAACACAAAAGGCTTTCTTATTATGCTAACCTTTTGTGTCTTTTAGTATTTACTATTTTATTTTATTCACGATATCTGCAATTGCTTCTTCGATATTTTCGATTTTTACAAGTTCTTTAATTGATTTATCACGTGTCATGATCTCTACTTCACCATTTTGGAAGTTTCTCTCCCCTACGACGATACGGATTGGCACACCTAGTAAATCTGCATCTGCAAACTTAGCTCCAGCACCCATATCTCTATCATCTAAGATGACTTCGTATTTTGACTTAAGGTTGTTGTAGATTTCATGGCCTACTGCACCCATATCTACTTTCTTACTATTTAATGTAGTAATGTGTACTTGCCATGGTGCTACTGCATATGGCCAGATTGGGCCGTAATCATCATGATGAGACTCAATGATACAAGCTAGAAGTCTACCTACCCCGATACCGTAGCATCCCATAATAGGTGTTTTTGACTTACCATCGTTGTCTGTGTATGTCATCTTCATGCTCTCTGTGTATTTTGTACCAAGTTGGAAGATATTACCTACTTCTACACCACGTTTGAATTGAAGCTTACCTTGGCAGTGTGGACATTCATGGCCTTCGTTTACTTCTGCTACATCGATAAAATCTTTAGCATCTAAGTCACGAACTACACTTACGCCACTCATGTGGTAGTCATCTTTGTTTGCACCACAGATAAGATTTGTCTCTCCTTCTAATGATGCATCCCATACGATTTGTGCACCTTTTGCATCAAATCCTACTGGACCGATGAAACCAAATGCTAAATCAAGTGCTTCGTAGTTTGTAAATGGAGTCACATTCGCTTGAACTACTTTTGAGAGCTTTGATTCATTTACTTGTAAGTCACCTCTGATGAATACGACAAGTGGTTGCTCTCTACCTTCTACTTCGAATACACATGCTTTAAGAAGACGGTTTGTTGGTACTTTGAAGAAATCTGCAAGTGAATCGATATCTTTGATACCTGGCGTGTGTACTTCTTGCATCGCTTCTTCTGCTACTTCGTACTTATCAAGTTTTGATACTGCAACTTCCATGTTTGAACGGTAGTCACAAGAATCACATACAACGATTGTATCTTCACCGATATCTGTAAGAAGCATGAATTCGTGTGCTACTTTTCCCCCCATCATACCTGTGTCTGATTTTACACAGATAACTTCTGGTACACCTGCTTTTGCAAAGATGTTGTGGTATGCTTGTAAACACTCATCGTAGTATACTTCTAAATCTTCATTTGATGTGTGGAAAGAGTATGCATCTTTCATTGTGAATTCTTTTACACGGATAAGGCCACCACGTGCACGAGGCTCGTCACGGAATTTTGTTTGGATTTGGTAAATCATAAATGGATACTGTGCGTATGATTTTGCTTCTGTACGTGCAAGATGTACTGCTGCTTCCTCATGTGTCATACCAAGTACCATATCTTTTCCTGTACGGTCTTTGAAACGCACAAGCTCATTGCCTACACCTTCGAATCTTCCTGATTCTTGCCAAAGGTCAGCTGGTAATACAACTGGGAACATAACCTCTTGACCATCGATACGGTTCATTTCCTCACGAATAATATTCTCAATCTTTGTAGTGATACGCTTTGCTGGCATAAGTAATGAATAAATACCATTCGATACCTGACGAGCGTATCCTCCTCTTACAAGATAAATATGGCTAATGCTTGTAGCGTCACCTGGTTTTTCTTTGATTCTTTCGCCTAATAATTTGCTAAGTAACATCGTTTTGCTCCTTTTCCTTTTATTGTGCCCGCGCACTCTATTCTTTAACAGTCTGTACATGCTGCAAAGATTTTCTGTATTAAAAAAGCCCTATGCAACATGTGCATAGGGACCAAATATCATATTCGGTGGTACCACCCTTGTTATTATCAAACGAAATGCTGATAATCTCTCATTTACTCTATATCGGGAGTTCCCGCTACGCTTTATCACGTAATGCTCCGAGCTAGGACAATTAATACTACACTTTAAGGATCTCTCAGCCGGTGAATCCTCTCTCTGATAAAGGGTTATTAATTGATGTCTCATCATTGCTTTATCATTATTTATTTTACTGTTCTCTATATTTTATCTAGTCCACATGGTTATTGTCAAGATAGCCTTACAAAATCTTTAAAATTTTTTTTGTATTTTCCTATAATAAATATCATTGCAATTACTTAATTACTACCTTTTGGTATGTGGGGCACCAAAAAGTGCCTTCTTTTTTTTAACCTATAGGCTATGTATACTAACAAATGTAATCTACACAAATACGATGAAAAGAGGATAATACCTATGAATAGATTTACAATACCTAGAGATGTATACTTTGGTGATAACGCAATAGATGCTTTAAAAAATATAACTGGAAAAAAAGCACTACTTGTTATGGGTTCTGATAGATTAATTAAAGATGGTACAATTGCTAAAATCCAAGAAAATCTATCACTATCAAATATAGAAACACAAATTTTATCTGGTGTGGAAAATGATCCTTCAATTGATACTGTTAAAAAGGGTGTAGAGATGATGCATGCATTTGAACCCGATTTAATTATTGCCATTGGCGGTGGTTCACCAATAGATGCTGCAAAAGCTATGTGGATTTTCTATGAACACCCTAATTTCACTTTTGAAGAGGCTGCAAAACCTTTCAATTTACCTACACTTAGACAAAAAGCTCGCTTTATAGCAATATCAACAACAAGTGGAACTGCTACAGAAGTAACTTCATTCTCTGTAATTACAGATAATGAAACCAACATAAAATATCCAATTGCAGACTATAATATAACTCCAGATATAGCAATTGTAGATACTAATTTAGTTCAATCTATGTCTAAAACATTAGTAGCTAATACTGGTATGGATGCGTTAACTCATGCCATAGAAGCTTATGTATCTACTGCTAGCAATCCAATAACAGATGCTTTAGCAATAAAATCAATTGAAATGATTCATGATGATTTACTTAATTCTTATAACGGGGAAACTCAAGCTAGAAAAAATATGCATATCGCACAAAATTTAGCTGGAATGGCATTTTCAAATGCTATATTAGGTATTGTACATTCAATGGCTCATAAAACTGGAAAAATATTCGGCGTACCTCATGGCCTTGCAAATGCTATCTACCTATCTGCTGTCATTCAATTCAATGCAGCAAAAGTAAAAACACCTTATGCGGATATTGCAAAAAGATTAGGTTTAATTGGAAATACAGAAGATGAATTAATTACTTCATTAGTTAATCTTGTAAAAGAATTTAGAAAAGAAATGAACATGGCTAATTCACTAAAAGAATTCGGAGTATCTGAGGAATTATTTAATGAAAATTTACAGTCTATAGCTCAAACAGCAGTATCAGATCCATGTACTGGTACAAATCCAAGAGAAATATCAGTAGAAGAAATGGAAAATTTATTCAAAGCCGTTTACTATGGTACTGATGTAAACTTTTAATCTTACAATTTAAGATTTATTCACAAAGAGAGTATGCCTAAACCGACTTTAGTTGAGGCCATACTCTCTTAATTTATTTAGAAAACGTATCTACAAAATTTTTTCCCCAAACATCCATTTGCTTTAATATCGGCAATAATCTCTCACCTAAATCAGTAAGGGAATATTCAACCATTGGCGGTACTTGATTATAGACCTTTCTAGTTACAAGAAGATTTTTTTCTAAAAATCTAAGTTGTTGAGTTAACATTTTTTGACTTATATCCGGTATAATGTTTCTAAATTCATTATAGCGAATAACTTTATGTATTCCTAAATTCCATAATATAAGCGACTTCCATTTACCACCTATAACTTCAAGTGTAATTTCAATTTCACATCTATACTGACTACAACTTACTTTATTAGTTCTATCATCTGGCAAAAAATCACATCCTAACATTTTTATATTATTTTATAATATTATTACTCATTCTTCTTAACAAACATTACATATTTATATAGACTCTCTAATTAAGTGTATTAGTTTTAATATTTCGTTTATTTTATAAATACATATGTTTATTTTTTATCCAAAGTCTATATTGTTAAATTATGAAATTATATTTTACCATATAAAATATGAAATATAAATTATAAAATTATATTTCACTTGTATTGTTGTTTATTTATATTTATTGAGTAATAATTGGTATATATCTATCTACTCCATTTGACATTTTAAACTTTATATACTATGATTTAACTAATCAAGTATATAAATGCTGGGGGAGCCAATGCGGCTGAGAGTGTACATTTTCGTACAGACCCTTAAAACCTGTTCACAGATAATGCTGCTGCAGGGAAGCGAGTGTGACTAATCATGTGCTTAGGTGCACCACATTCGTGGTGCACTTTTTTATATTAACCTTTTAGAAAGTTTTACTTTCTTGCTTCCTGCTTATATTACTTGACACTACATATTTATAAGGAGGATTTACCAATGAATGAATTTATTTTACAGATTCAAGAAACACCTATCCAAATCTGGGGGACATTAGCTGCTTTTGTCTTAGCTGTGATCATTATTATTGTAGCGAAGCAAATAAAAGCTAATAAAGAAGTGACTAAACCCCTCAGTACAAAAATGCTTGCACTTGGTGGTATGTGTGTAGCACTTTCTTTCGTATTATCTTATATAAAACTTTTCTCTATGCCACAAGGTGGTTCTGTGACCCTTGCTAGTATGGTACCTATTATCTTCTTTGCTTTCGTAGCTGGTCCAACTGCTGGTCTTATTGCCGGCCTTGCTTATGGATTCTTACAGTTCTTCCAAGACGCTTATGCTGCACACTGGGTTTCTATCATCTTAGACTATCCACTTGCATTTGCTTTCCTAGGTCTTGCAGGTATTATCCCATCTAAAATGAAATCACTTGAACTTCGTTTTATCTTAGGAACATCCCTAGCAATGGTGGGACGCTTCTTTATGCACGTTCTATCAGGTGCTATTTACTTCGGTGAATATGCACCAGAAGGTATGAATCCTTGGGTATATGCTATGGGCTATAATGCTGGTTTCCTAGGTGTAGAACTTATCATCACACTTATAATAGGCATTATTCTTATTAAAACACCTGTTTATAAAACACTTAAAGTAATGATGCAAAAATAAGAAATTTAAAAAGTGACGGTTTAATAACCGTCACTTTTTTGATGTTCTATTTGTACTTTGATACTTTCTAACACTTGTACTGGCGTTTTCTGTTGTGCATTAATCATCAGCGTTCCTTTTGAAATATCGGTATGTTGTTCTAATGCATCTTGTATGCTTTCATATTGATACTGACTAAAATCATTACTCGTATACTGCTTAGCATAGATGACGACATCTACCGCCCCATCATACGCCCCTATAGTATGCACTTCATAGTCTGTCTGCTGTTGTATATAATCTTTAATATGCTCCAAATTTTTCTCAATTGCTATGATCATTTCATGCCACCTTCATTTTATATTCTTACTATACCATTCTCCTGTCGTTAGATTTTTATGCATATA
>JBOFIT010000120.1:0-15562 GCA_051650305.1 Cellulosilyticaceae bacterium | reverse complement strand
TGTACACCATATGCTGTGCCTTCTAGCGCTCTTTGAATGCTATGTGGCACAACTGTCGTTGCAAAACGATAGACTTCTTTGCCATCCATGTACATACTGCCCATTTCTTTTGCTTCTTTTACAAAGCAATTTTGAAGTGGTCTTCCATCTAGTGTTAGGGCTTTTCCACCTGCACCATTGCTTTCAGTATATACAGACAATATGTTGTTTTTGTGATGTTTTGAGAAAATAGCCGCTCCTGCTCCATCTCCAAATAAGACACAGGTGCTTCTATCTTGCCAATCCACAGTCTTACTCAATACTTCTGCACCTATAACAAGTACATGGCTTGCTGAGCCTACTTGTATGGCATCAGTCGCAAGTCTTGCACCATATAAAAAGCCACTACATGCAGCTACAAGATCAAAAGCCGTAGCATGGGTAGCCCCTAATGCTTCTTGTACCATACACGCTGTACTTGGCATGACTTTATCTGGTGAAATCGTTGCAACAATGATCATATCAATCTCTGTTGGTTCGATCCCTGCTTTTTCACAGGCTTCTTTTCCAGCTTCGATGGCTAACTCAGTGGTTGTCTCTCCAGTAGAGATATAGCGTGCACCAATCCCTGTCCTGCTTCTAATCCATTCATCTGAAGTCTCTACCAACTCTGCTAAATTATCATTTGTCATATGGTACTTAGGCACTGCTTTTCCAAGCCCACTTATTTTTACACCATTCACTTGTATCACCCCTTCTGTTTTTTTGTTATGTGATACGTATCTTTAAAAAAGGTATTAAGTTTTGTTAATGAGTCGATAAGAACTTTATAATCTTCATTTGAAAGTTCATCAATCATATGCTTAACCATCTCTTCATGAAATGCTTCGTGTATTCTATATGCAAGTTTTCCTTTTTTTGTAAGTGCTATTTCAACAAATCGTCTATCATCCTTCGACCGATCTCTCGTTACGTACTCTTTATTTACAAGACGATTGATTGAGGTGGTCAAAGTCCCTACCGTTACTCCTATTTGGTCTGCCACATCTGTCATTGTCCTAGAGCCTAGACCAATAGCTTCTACTACATGCATCTCAGTAATGGATAGGTCATTAAATGGACTTGATTGTAAAGCAGCTTTTTCAATAGTCAGTATATCATTAAACAACTCTACAAGTATTTCATTAACTACTTTTACTGTCTGATTCAAACAGCTCGCCTCCATTCTTTTATATTTGGATACTTTGCCTATCAAAGTATTTTATATCCAAAGTATATAGAATAAAAAATCTATTGTCAAGCATTGGCTTTGTAAATTATGGCAATACTCCTTATCGGAGGTGAAAGAATGCTTAGTTTTCTAAAGAACACAACTATTCCTTGCTTAAAGCAAAAACTCGTTTTAATTTATATTTTGAATGCTTTAGATATTTTATTTACTTTTGGCCTTTTAAAAACTGGACTTTTTGAAGAGGTTAATCTTTTGATGGCACCTATCGTTACCAATGCTTTCTTAAGCATCCTCGTGAAACTTATTATCCCTGCATGTCTTATGATTTATATTCTTCTTAAACTCGATGAATTAGAAGATGCACACTTACCTATTTGCAATGTTGCAGTGACTATTGTTTTTTTAATTTATAGCATGATTACAGTGATGCACTTTGTTTATTTTGCCTTTTTTATTTATACACTCGTTTAATTATAAGGTTTTCTCTATTTAGGCAACATATTCATTTTACTTTTTGCTCATTTTTTATTATCATAGAGAAGTAAATTACGAGTCAAAAGGAGACAAATTATGAGTGTATTGAACGTAAAAAATGTCACTCACGGTTTTGGCGCGAGAAGTATTCTAGAAGATGTATCTTTCAGACTTCTTAAAGGCGAGCACGTAGCCTTAGTTGGTGCCAATGGTGAAGGAAAATCTACATTTTTAAATATTATTACTGGAAAATTAATGCCTGATGAAGGTAGTGTCGAATGGTCAAACCGTGTAACTGTTGGTTACTTAGACCAGCATTCTGCATTACAACCAGGAACAACCATCCGCGACAACCTTCGTTTAGCTTTTGATAATCTTTTTGCTTTAGAAAAAGAAATGTTAGAAGCCTATGACAAAATGGGTGAAGCAAGTGACGATGAAGTTACTAAATTAATGGAAGATGCAGCAGAAATCCAAAATATCCTTGATAGCAGTGGTTTCTATATTATCGATTCTAAAATCGAAGAAGTCGCACAAGGTCTTGGCCTTGGTGAGATTGGTCTTGAGAAGAAAGTAGATGAATTAAGTGGTGGTCAGCGTACAAAAGTCCTTCTTACTAAACTTCTTCTTCAAAATCCAAGTATCCTTATCCTCGATGAGCCTACAAACTACCTTGATGTAAACCACATCGAGTGGTTAAAGCGTTACCTACAAAATTACGAGAATGCTTTCATGCTTGTTTCTCACGACATCCCATTCTTAAATGATGTATGTAACCTTATTTATCATGTAGAAAACTGCGAACTTACACGTTATGTTGGTAACTATGATGAATTCCTACGTCTCTATGAGCTTAAGAAACGCCAACAAGAAAAAGCTTATGAACGTCAACAAAAAGAAATCGATAAACTTGAAGACTTCATCGCCCGCAACAAAGCGCGCGTGGCTACTACAGGTATGGCAAAGAGCCGTATGAAGCAGCTTGATAAAATGGAAATGATCGAAAAACCACGTGAGAAAGTAAAGCCTATCTTTGACTTTAGATTCTCTAAAGCACCTAGCCGTTTCCTTATTGAAGCACGTGACCTTGTGATTGGTTATGATGAACCACTTACAAAGCCTGTAAGTTTTAATGTAGAGCGTGGTAAGAAGATTGCCATCTGTGGTGTGAATGGTCTTGGTAAGTCTACTCTCTTAAAGACTTTATTAGGTGTTATCCCTCCTATTCAAGGTGAAGTAGAATTCGGCGAGAACGTTGACTATGGTTATTTTGCTCAGGAAGACTCTAGAGACAACAACACCGTTGCACTTGATGAGCTTTGGAATGAATATCCATCTCTTACAAACCACGAGGCTCGCTCTGCTCTTGCTAAATGTGGTCTTACAACAGAGCACATCACAAGCCCTATGAAAGTTCTTTCAGGGGGAGAAAATGCAAAAGTACGTCTATGTAAGATCCTTCTTAAGGAACTTAATTTACTTGTACTTGATGAGCCTACCAACCACTTAGACGTGGATGCCAAAGATGAACTTGAAAAAGCACTTCGTGAATTTAAAGGGACTGTCATCCTCGTATGCCACGAACCTTACTTCTATGAAAGCTTTATCACTGATGTTTGGAATGTAGAAGACTGGACAACAAAAGTCGTTTAACAACTAGAAAACCCCTTAGTAGCCATCACTTATGGCTCACTAAGGGGTTTTCACTTTTAGTCAACTTCTTTTATTCTACTTCTTTAAGTACTTCTACATGTCCATAATGTTCCATACAACGTTCAAAGAGTTCATTTTCTACTGGTTGGCTTATATAGTAGCCTTGAATGGTATCGCATTGTATCATCTTGAGTTTATCAAGTTGTTCTTTAACTTCAACGCCCTCGCAGACGATATCTAATCCGAGATTATGTCCTAATTCAATAAGTGTCTCTATAATAGATACTGTTTTTTCATCTTCTTCTAGTTTTAAAATCAAGCTTCTATCTATTTTTAATGTATCGATTGGAAGCATTTTAATATGATTAAATGAAGAATATCCTACACCAAAGTCATCTAGGGATATCTGGATTCCCAATGCTCTTAGGCCATTTAGAATATCTATAATGTGCTTAGGCTTTTCAATGATTTCATCTTCAGTTATTTCTATCTTTAATGAAGTTGCCTGCATACCGGCTTTTCCTAAAGCTGTTTCGATACGTTTAAAGAGTTCTGGATGACTCAACGATTTAAATGACATATTTACAGATACGATAAATGTCTCGTTTCCTCTCAATTGCCACTCTTTACAAAATGCACAAGCTTGCTCTAATACTAAGAAATCAATGTCTACGATAGCTCCTGTTTGCTTTGCAATATCAATAAACTTATATGGTGGGATGACCTCTCCATCTCTTATCCAACGTACCAATGCCTCTGCCCCTATGATTTGCTCTTTCTGCAAATGATAAATAGGCTGATAGTATGCCACAAGTTCTTCATTTTCTAATGCATCTTTTAGCTTCGCTTCCATATCTATCTTTTCTAGCATTTTCTCTGAGAAAATTTCCAGCATATTGCCACCTTTTCTCTTACCTTCGTACATGGCAATGTCCGCATACTTCAAAAGTTCTTCTATATTGTTTCCATTATAAGGATAAAGACTTACCCCTATACTTACACTAAGTGGAAACTGGCATTGTACCTCCTCTATCTGGCTACTTATCTTTTCAATGATGCGATTGCCGAATTGAGTGATTGCTCCATTATTTAACTCACCTCTGCGAATAATGATAAATTCATCGCCCCCCACTCTACTGATAAAGGTCTGTGGATCGATAAGTTCCTTAAGTTTATTAGCCACTTCACAAAGTATTTTGTCCCCTTCTGTATGCCCAATGGTATCATTAATCTTCTTAAAATTATCTAAGTCCATAAAATAGATAGCAAACTCTTTATGTCCCTCTATCAACTGTCTGCCATATTCATATAAACTATAACGATTCTGAAGCCCTGTAAGTCCATCATAGTTTGCCATATACTGCATCTTATTGGAGTATTCTTTAAGCTTCGTAATATCCGTAATAATGACTGAGAAAGTTTCTTCTTCTGTAAGGTATATCGCTAATTGACCCCAATAGTCTTTGGTAATCTGCGCTTGTTCGATACTATAAATCTCGCCTGTTGCTTTTATTTTTCTTATCGCGGATTTAATCGTTTCAATAATACGTGGATCATCTTCTCCTACTTCCACTGCTGGATCACATATTGCCCCTACTGTTTGCCCATATATTTTCGCCATAGCTTCATTGCATTCGATACAGATGATTTTTTCTTTTTGACTTTTTACACTATAAATAATTTTACATGTAGCAAAAGCATTGTTCATACTTTGTAAAAGTGTGCTATACTTCTTATCCTTTAACCTGTTTTCAACTTGTACTTCTTCTAGTGCGTCTAACATCTGATTCACATCTCTTGTTAGAATCCCTATCTCATCTTGTGTGTCTAGAGGTTCTAGTCGACTCGTAAAATCTCTCGTATCGCTAATATTTTTGATTTGTTGATTCATTTTAAATACTGGTTTTACTAGGATTTTATTGATAAGTATCCATACTAGTATATTAATAACGCTACACAAGATAATTAATAATGTTGTAAAAATCATGATGTTTGTCCTATTGGTATTACGAACAATAAGTGGTTCTTGTACCTCTAAGTATAGAGGCGTTTTCCCCCACAATTGCTTGACTTCATAATAGGATTGTATATTATCCTCTGTATAGTGAAGAAATATCTTAGTAGTCGGATTTACTCTTGAGACTTCTAATTTATCTTCCTCTAGTTTTCGTACTAATTTAACCTTTTTTTCAGTCTCACCTTCTACTTCTTTCATAAATGCTTGATCCATCTCGGTGATACCTAAAAAATACTTCATCTCTGCATTTTCAGCACGGTCGAGACCAGTTATAACTAAAATATAACTTGCATCTGTGGTGCTCACAACACCCGACACTGGCTTGGTAACAGGGAAACATCCCTTTATATACTCGATGATTTCTTGGTCTTTATCCCCTATGGGCCTCGTTACGACTTCCTCTACAATATTTAACTGCGAATCCAATATGTAATTCGCATCGAACTCATCCTTCTCAAACTTCTCTATAATCTCCATCTCTTCGAAAATATCAATACTATGCTCCCGCTTAATGTCAATCATACTTCTTAGCATATCCTTGTACTGATGACCTTTTCCAAGCGTTCTATTTATTTTACCTTCTAAGCGCCCGATACACCCTGATGTAATACCTGTAATTCTTGTCTTTTCCCCTTGGTATAAATAATCTGCCATAATTTGTGATGATACGATATACAATATGATGGTTATAATTGTTGTACAGATAAATAATAACCCGATTTTTTTTGAAAGTTTCATTTTCCCCCTCTTTCCCCTTATGTACTCTTTTTTTTATTATAAACAATTTGAACCTATAATCAAACAAAAAAAGCCAATAATCATCTTTTTTTCGATAATTATTGGCTTTTTTGTCATTTTATACAATGCTTAATAAATTCTTTAAATAGAGGGTGTGGATTATTAGGTCGTGATAAGAATTCTGGATGGAACTGTGCCCCCACAAACCATATATGGTCTTTTATTTCTACAATCTCTACCAATTCTCCATCTGGTGAAGTCCCAGCGATTACAAGTCCCTTCTCAGTCAATAGTTCTCTATATTGATTATTAAACTCATAGCGATGGCGATGTCTTTCTTCTATCGTTTGTTTGCCATAGGCTTCATAAGCATTGGTACCTTCCTTTAATTTACAAGGATACGCACCTAGACGCATGGTTCCTCCTAAATCCTCAATACCTTTTTGATCAGGCATTAAATCGATGACTGGGTGAGGCGTCTCTGGCATCAACTCTGAACTATGTGCATTTTGCAACCCAGCCTTATGGCGTGCAAATTCAATGACTGCACACTGCATCCCCAAGCAAATACCGAAAAACGGTATATTGTTTTCTCTTGCATAGCGAATTGCTTGGATTTTACCTTCAATTCCTCGGTCACCGAATCCCCCTGGTACGAGAATACCATCTACGTCTCCTAGTAAACTTTCTGCTGTCTTTTCATCGACTTCTTCTGCATGGATCCACTTAATCTCTATGGATGCTTCATGATGAATCCCCGCATGATGCAACGATTCTACAATAGAAATATAGGCATCATGTAATTCAACATATTTCCCTACTAGTCCAATAGTGACCTTCTTTTTAGGATTCTTCTCTCGTTCTACAATGCTTTTCCATTCTTCTAATTGTGGCGGTGGACACTCTAAATGTAATTTCTCACATACAATGTCTGCTAAGTGTTCTTTCTCTAGCATAAGCGGTACTTCATAAAGGGTCGATGCATCTAGATTTTGGATGACGCATTTTTTATTTACATTACAGAAGAGCGCAATCTTTTCTTTCATCTCTTCTGGAATTTCATGCTCAGTACGACATACGATTAAGTCTGGTTGTATACCTATGGATAATAGTTCTTTTACGGAATGCTGGGTAGGTTTGGATTTCATTTCTCCAGCCTTTCCTAAGTACGGAATGAGCGTGACATGAATATAAAGTACATTCTCTTTACCAACATCTGTGGCTACCTGTCTAATGGCCTCTAAGAAAGGTAAGCTTTCTATATCTCCTACCGTTCCGCCTATCTCTGTAATAACAATATCGGATTCTTTTCCAACTTTACCTACTCTATAAACACATTCTTTAATCATATTGGTAATGTGGGGTATTACTTGCACGGTAGCACCTAGATAATCCCCTTTTCGTTCTTTATTAAGAACTGACCAGTAAACTTTACCAGTCGTTACATTGCTGTACTTATTGAGTTTTTCATCAATGAAACGTTCATAATGCCCAAGATCCAAGTCCGTTTCTGCGCCATCATCCGTCACGAATACTTCGCCATGTTGATAAGGGCTCATGGTTCCCGGGTCAATATTAATATATGGATCGAACTTTTGTAATGTCACACGCTTGCCTCTAGCTTTTAACAATCTCCCTAGGCACGCTGCCGTAATCCCCTTACCTAATCCTGAAACAACACCACCCGTTACAAAAATATACTTTGTAGCCATGCTTTCCACCTCGCCATTCTCTTATTATCATTTTTATAATGTGCTACTATTTCTTCCAATTTATACTTCTTATAAGCAAGAAAACTTACACCGGATATCCCTTGTGTAAGTTTTCTTGTGATTAGTTATGCATAAGCTGTAATGTTTCTAGACGCTTGAGGCTACTTTTATTTTGTTGTAATGAAGTCGTTACTTCTTTTAGGTTTTCAATAATAACTGCTATATTATGTAGGTTAGTTTGGTAGTCACTGGTTAAGTTACGGATTTCTCCTATGTTTTCTAAGCCACCCACCTTACTTGTCATACTTTCCCCTTTAGATAAAAACTTTAACATGCTGGCTTGAATTGCTTCGATTTGATGTTGTACAATCTGAGTCATATCTTCATTCTTTTGAAGATTTTCTTCCATTTCTTCTAGCTGCTTTTCTACTTTTATAATATCGCCAATCGTTCCTTCTACTTCTTCACTGGTTTTAAGTGAGTTGCTTTCAAAGATAGTGATAAAACGATTCATATCATCTAGGATTGCTTTTGTTCCATCTGATAATTTTCTAATTTCTTCTGCAACAACGCCGAATCCTCTGCCTGCTTCACCTGCTCTAGCTGCTTCAATAGATGCATTAAGGGCTAGTAAGTTTGTCTGCTCTGCGATTGCCGCAATTCCACTCATATTTGCAGATACATTTTTTGCAGTTTCAATAAAAGTATTTACTTGCTTTTTCATATAAGAAGCATTTTGGTTCATCTCCTTCATATGTCTAAGAAGTGCATCAATACCTATCTTGTTTGTTTGTGATAACTTTACTGAAGCTTCTACTTGTGCCTTTACTTCATGCATAAGTGTCTCTGCATGTTGCTGATCTTGTTGTAGCTGATTTTGTAACGTTTGGTGATAAGTTGCATCACTTTCAACGCCCTTTGTAATTGTACCTAGTAACTGTACATGGTGTTGAAGTGATTGCTTTTCTAGTTCTACTTGCTCTGTGATAGAAGCAACCTTCTCTTCAGTCGCTTCCATCACACTTATTTGATGATAGATACTTTCTTTAATAGCTTTTATTTCCGCTACAGTTTCTACTTGTAGCAGGGCTTTTTTGCTTTTCTTTAGATTCTCAATAAGCGAATCTAACTCTCCCTCTGCTAATTTTCTCATCATTTCTACATCTTCTCTTTTGCCAAACATCTTAAGTTCCCCCTCTTTAGTATGACTCCATGTTATTTAAAACGACGTATTTCCTCTAAAACTTTCTTTAAACCATTTGTTTGTGTGCTTTTTTTCATCGCATCTTTATACTGCTGACGATTTGTGTCTAATGCTTGTAGGCCTTCAATTAAGCTTTTCTTTGTCAAAGCTTCTTCTTGAAGTACTGCACAATACCCTTGTTTTTCCATAGATGCTGCATTCAGTATCTGGTCCCCTCTGCTTGCATTTTGTGATAATGGTATAAGTAAACTTGGTATACGTAGTGCCACAATCTCTGCCAATGCATTAGCACCAGCTCTAGAAAGCATCATATCCGCTATGCTAAATAAATGTGGTAATTCATCAGATACATATTCAAATTGTTTATAACCCTGCTTATGAAGTAATCCTTCGTCCACATTCCCTTTACCACATATATGGACGATTTGATACGTCTTTGTAAGTTCATCTAGTGCTTCTCTTAAACATACATTAATCTTTGTAGCCCCTAAGCTACCTCCCATCATTAAAAGCACTGGCTTTTCAGATGTAAATCCACAGAGTTTCATACCTTTTTGTCTATCGCCTTCAAAAAGTTCTTTACGTATAGGTGTCCCTGTAAGTGTACCCTTTGCCCCTACATACTTTAATGTCTCTGGGAAATTAACACAGATTACCTTTGCTCCCTTAGATGCAATCTTGTTTGCAAGCCCTGGTGTAATATCTGATTCATGAATAATAACTGGTATACCTAATAATTTAGCGGCTAAAACAACGGGTACCGTTACAAACCCTCCTTTAGAAAAGACCAGGTTTGGTTTCATCTTGCGTAGTATATGATACGCATCCCATAACCCTTTGATTACCTTAAATGGATCTTTGATATTTTCTAAAGAAATATAACGTCTTAATTTCCCAGAAGAAATACCTTGGTATGGGATTCCTTCTTTTTGAATAAGCTCTTTTTCAATTCCCATATGGCTTCCAATATACTGTATATTCCACCCTTCTTCTTGCAATGATGAAATAAGTGCTATATTTGGCGTCACATGCCCAGCGGTTCCGCCTCCAGTTAATACGATTGTTTTCAATTTTTTGCCTCCTTACTTTGCTACATCCTTTACTGCCTTGGCTACTGCATCAGCAATGCCTTCTGCAAATGGTCTTGGAAGTATGTAAACTTCGCTTAATTCTTCCTCTGGCACCATTTTCGCAATAGCCTCCGCTGCTGCTAATTTCATTTCTTCGGTAATACTACATGTGCGGCTCTCGAGAGCACCCTTGAAGATACCTGGGAAGACAAGAACGTTGTTTACCTGATTCGGGAAGTCAGATCGACCTGTACCAACTACGCGTGCTCCTGCTGCCTTTGCTAAATCTGGCATAATCTCCGGTGTAGGATTTGCCATTGCAAAGAGAATACTGTCTGGTGCCATGCTTGCCACCATCTCTTGACTTACAATGCCCGGTGCTGATACACCGATAAATAAATCTGCACCCTTCATTGCCTCAGCTAAGCCTCCTCTTAGGCCTTCCTTATTAGTCACTTCACTTAGTGCCTTCTGTGCCCAGTTCATCCAAGTTTCCTCTACTTGAAGGATACCTTTTTTATCAACAACTATTATATGTTTGAATCCGGCATTCAATAACAATTTTGTAATCGCAATACCTGCTGAACCAGCACCATTAACAACTACTTTCACATCTTCTCTTTGTTTGCCTACTACTTTTAAGGCATTGATAATACCTGCTAATACGACAATGGCCGTACCGTGCTGGTCATCATGAAAAACAGGAATATCCAGCTCTGCTTTAAGTCGCTCTTCTATTTCAAAGCAACGTGGTGCAGCGATATCTTCTAGGTTAATCCCCCCGAAAGTAGGCGCTATCTGTTTAATAAAAGTGATAATCTCTTCTGTATCTTTGGTATCAATACAAATAGGTACTGCATTAACACCTGCAAATTCCTTAAAAAGTACAGCTTTCCCTTCCATAACTGGAAGTGCTGCCTGGGGGCCGATGTCCCCTAATCCAAGTACTGCTGTCCCATCAGATATGACTGCTACAGTATTGCCTTTCATGGTGTACTTATAAACATCTTCTTTGTTTTCTGCGATTTTTCTACAAGGTTCTGCTACTCCAGGCGTATAGGCAATAGATAAATCTTCCTTACTATTCACCTTGGCCTTTGCTGTGATTTCTAATTTTCCCTGCCATTTTTCATGCATTTCTAAGGCTAATTCATTGATATTCACTGCAACCTCTCCTTTTATATTGGCTATGTAGTACCTAAAACATTTTACCATTTTCTATACTTTAATAATACTCTTACTTATCCGCCTACGTCAATGTAGGTTGTTTTAATATTTACAATTTATCAAATTTTGTTGGATAGCATGTTTACATTCATTTTTTAAGGGAATACTTTAATACCAGAGTTCGTTGATTTTAAATAAAATGTGTGTTAAAGTTTGTATGTATATTTTTATGAAAGGGGCCCTTACATATGTGTGGTTTTTGTGGCTTTTTAGATACTGAACTTGAAAATAAAAAACCTGTCCTTACAGCTATGATGGACAAGATTATCCATCGTGGACCTGATAGTGACGGTCAATTTATAGATGATACTGCAGCACTTGGTTTTAGACGCCTTAGTATTATTGACCTTGAAGAAGGTTCTCAACCTCTTTACAATACGGATGAGACATTAGTCCTTACCTTCAATGGTGAAATCTATAACTATCAATCAATACGCGAAAAACTTATTGCCAAAGGTTATGTGTTTAAGACACATACTGATTCTGAAGTTCTCGTTCATGGTTATGACGAATACGGTACAGAACTTCTCTCTCATTTACGTGGTATGTTTGCCTTCGTTATTTGGGATCGTAAAAACAAAACATTATTCGGTGCACGTGACTTCTTTGGTATTAAGCCTTTTTATTATTACCATGAAGGCAATACTTTCGTGTATGGCTCTGAGATCAAGTCTCTCCTTGAGCATCCAAGTGTACCTCGTGACTTAAATACTGAAGCACTTGAGCATTACCTTTCTTTCCAATACTCACCAATGCTAGAAACTTTCTTCAAAGGTATTTTCAGGCTACCACCTGCTCACTTCTTTACTTTTAAAGACGGCAACCTAGATATAAAAAGATATTGGGAACCTACATTTAATGAAACCGATGGTTCTCTTGAAGAATATGTAGATCTTATTGATCAAACAATGAAAGAATCTATCGAAAGTCATAAGATTAGTGATGTCGAAGTAGGATGCTTCCTCTCTAGTGGTGTTGACTCTAGTTATGTAGCAAGCTGCTTTAAAGGTGATAAAACGTTCACTGTCGGCTTCGACAATGAACAATACAATGAGATTAGCTATGCAAAAGAACTCTCTAAGGAAATCGGCATCGAAAACTTCCATAAAGTAATCTCACCTGAAGAGTACTGGAACGTACTTCCTAAAGTACAGTATTTCATGGACGAGCCTTTAGCTGACCCTGCTGCTGTTGCTCTTTATTTCGTAAGCCAGCTTGCTAGCGAACATGTAAAAGTAGTTCTTTCTGGTGAAGGTGCTGATGAACTCTTTGGTGGTTATAACATCTATAAAGAACCTGTAGATAATGCAACTTATCGTTCATTACCTCTTCCACTTCGTAAATGTCTAGCTACTTTTGCAAAACTCATTCCATTCGAGTTTAAGGGTAAGAACTTCCTTATCCGTGGTGGTCAATCAATCGAAGAGCGTTTCATTGGTAATGCCAATATGTTCTCCGTAAAAGAACGTAAAGAACTTCTCAAAGTTAAGACTCCAGCCAAAGCTCCACAGGAACTTACTGCACCATTTTATGCAAAAGTACAAGATAAATCTGATGTTACCAAGATGCAATACTTAGATATGCATATGTGGCTAGCTGGAGATATCCTCCTTAAAGCAGATAAAATGAGTATGGCACATTCACTTGAACTTCGTGTACCATTCTTAGATAAAGAAGTATGTCGTATAGCAACCAAAGTTCCTCTACACTACAAAGTAAACAAAGAAAATACAAAATACGCAATGCGTCTAGCAGCTAAGCGTAACATGCCTGAATCTACAGCCAACAAGAAGAAACTCGGTTTCCCAGTTCCTATTCGTGTATGGCTTAAAGAAGACAAGTACTACAATATCGTTAAGACAACTTTCACAAGTGATGTTGCTAAGACTTACTTCAACGAATCACTCCTTGTATCTCTTCTTGATGAGCACAAGGCTGGCAAAAAAGATAACAGCCGTAAGATCTGGACAATCTTCATGTTCCTTACATGGTATGACCAATACTTCAAAGCTGCTTAATCAAAATAAAAAGTGTTATCCTCGATGGATAACACTTTTTATTTTGATTATTTATCTAGTAAAAGCTTCGCTACTTCACTAAGCTCTTCTAATGTCGTTTCTTGATTCATCGTCTTATTAAGCACTACACCATCTTGTGTATAGCGTGGTACTAAATGCAAGTGGAAATGGTCGATAGTTTGTCCTGCTGCTATCCCATTATTTTGTACGATATTAACACCTTCTACTGACAGGCGATTTTTTAGAAGTTGTGCCATCTTCTTAGCTAGCGGATAAAGTTTAGCTCCTACTTGCTCATCTAATTCAAAGATATCTTTCATATGCATTTTAGGAAGTATCAGCATATGCCCCTTACTAGCTGGAAAACGGTCTAAAATTACTTTAAAATCCTCATCTTCATAAATCGTATAAGAAGGAATCACACCCTCTATAATTTTACAAAAAAGACATTCTTGGTTCATCATTGGCTCCTTATTTTTCATTTAGTATTTTTATAAGTCTTACGTTATAGATATATTCATCACTTAACATACTCATAATGATCTTATATACTTTAAAATCATCAATAAGCTGTGCAATACCATTAATAAGTTGTATATTATGTACGGTCCCATCCATTCGCATATTAAGCTCTTGGGTTATAGATGCGCTCATGCCCACCTGACTTTGTAAAGTGCCTATTTCCAAATTTCTATCTAATTTTTGCTCTACGATATCTGCCACAATTTTTTCATGTTTGTACTGATCTTGTACACGCTCATGCATCCATTTTCTTTGTATCGGTTTGGCCATTACTTGTAATAATCGCTCCTCTATCATACGCTGATTTCTTTTAGTAATGACTAATTGTTCAAATAGCTCATAAAGCTGCCTAGCATTCCCTAAGTCTACTTGTCTCGTTTCCTCATCCATCTACTTTCCCCCCTACATACTTTTAGTTTATGTATATGAGAAAAAGTGGACAAATATTCATCATAGGCCCTTAAATGCTTGGTCTAACTTTGCTAATAAACCAAAGTTACCTTTGACCTTTAATTTACCTATCATAAATGCTTTTTGGTATGTAAGTTGCTTCTTTAAGATTTGCTCTAATACTTCCTGTGTCAGCATCATTTCTAAAGTTGGCTGTAGCATACTTCCTTCTTCATAGATACAATCACCATCTGCTATAGAAATCACGCCCGTCTCCTGTGTATCTGTAAGCACATACTGTATGGTCACTTGCAAATCCTTGGCGTACTGTGCCATAAAGTAATGTGGAATTTGACCAAGTCTCACACTATTTTTAGCTGCGCTTTGCCCCACGTGCGGCCTCGTATAAGTAGGCAATGGTAATTCTACAAAGTCTTTTTCCGTTTCACAGCCTAATTGCTGCTTGAGTAGTAAGGTAAGGTCTTGGATATTTTGCTCCTTTGTAGATAAATCAATGTGGGAAACTTCTGTTTTTATGATTGACTCCTCGGCTACTACTACCTTTTCTTGTACTAGATCAGCAAACTTAGATTCTGGTACTTTGACATTCCCTTGCTGTGCATTTAAAAGGTAGTACTCACTGCACTTCAGTTCTGGTCTAGCTTGCTTAATCAGCCTATAATACGCTTCTAGCTGCCTTTCTATGTGTTCGAGTATACTGCTCATCTCTATATGCTGATTAAGACAAATGCTTCCTCCATCATTCCCTCCTAGCAGATTCCAATTTTGTAGCATTTGATACGCTGCTTGTCTTTCCCCTTGGAATGCACCGTAAGTAATGGCTAGCAGTGGTTTATTTTGTATGGTAGCTGTATGACGTGTGAGATGTTCAAAAAAGCTCTGCATACTGCTATGCATGCCGACTATACTCACATTACTTAAGGCAATAGCACCTTTGCTTTCGGCTAACTTTTCCGCAATAAGTGCTGCAACTGGACTTCTCTCATCTGATTTATAGTACGGTAGCCCACTTAAATCCACTACATCTACTTCTATATCTAACTCTTCTAATACCGTCATCATATGCTGCTTACATTGCCTTAAATGAGTCTCTACTACATCCGCCATTAAAAGGACTATCTTCATCTGTCGTTACTTCCTTTCCTCTAACTCCTTCATTTCCTTATATTATACTGAATTACAAGAAAGAAGTAAAATGAATCCTTTAATACAGATATCTAGCGGCTTCACCGGGATAATATGCTCTAATCTCCTCTATCTCCCAATAAATAAAGAAAATCTTCTTTTTAAGACTAATGTGCATCAT
>JBOFIT010000119.1:0-2775 GCA_051650305.1 Cellulosilyticaceae bacterium | reverse complement strand
TCATCAAAACGTCTTTCTTTTTCATATGTTTTTTCTAGTTCACTGTCTCTATATGATAATGCTTTGAGTGCTGCAAGCATTGCACGATTCATGGCCATTAGGTGGTCTCCTTGATCTTTATTACTTTTATTTTAAATGACTTGATTTTAAAGTTCAATTAAATTATGGCAAATACTATACTTTCTTAAACATTGTTTTTATATTCAGCATCTTGCAATTTAAAACTAAAGTATAAATCTTGTCAATTCATGGTATAATGTCACTATGTAAAAAATATCTATTCAGGGAGGAATGACTTATGTTAGTCGATCAATTAAATGATGCCATCAAGGATGCGATGCGCAATAAAGAAGCTGTGAAAAGAGATGCACTTCGTGCTGTTGTCTCTGATATCAAACTTACAAGCAAAGAAACAAAAAAAGACTTATCTGAGGATGAGCAAGTTACCATCCTTAATAAACATGTAAAACAAGTCAAAGAATCTATCGATGCTTACACTTCTGGTAATCGCCAAGACTTAGCTACTGCTGAAGAAGAAAAACTTGCTTACCTTTCAGCTTTCTTACCAAAGCAAATGTCTGAAGAGGAAGTAAGAAGTCTTGTAGAAGAGACTATCACTACCAATAGCCTTGATACTTCAAACAAAGGCTTATTGATGAAAAACCTGATGCCTCTTTTCAAAGGTAAAGCAGATGGTAAAATGGTGAACGAAGTCATCGCAAGCTTCGTTAAGTAAGACAAAAAGGAGAGCCTCTTTTCAAACTAGAGTGCTCTCCTTTTTATTATAGTAAGCCTTCAGCTTCGCTATTTGCTAGGAATTTGATAATGTAGCTTAATGTACAGAAGTCATTAGCAATCTTATCTTTTAAGATGCCAAAGCCTTTGATAAGCTGTGCTTCATCGAATTGTTCCAGAAGTCTCATCATACTAAGGGTATTGATCGTGCCTTCTTTTGTATCCAGTACACGGGCATTTTTCACGTATTTATTTTCCATAAGTTCTTGGATGGCTACTTGTAATGCTTCACTCATCTCAAGTTCTGGCATTGCATCGTAGATTTTGATATTCACACTGATTGTGTTTAAGTTCTTCGCCTTTGTCACATCTGTGCCTACGAAAATCGTATTTTTAAAGGTTGCACCTTGGAAGTCTACACCATCTAAGTTTGCCCCTTCAAAGATCACATCTTCGAATCTAGCTTTCTTGAAACGACTTTTCTTAAGGTTACTTCCTACGAATTCAGCTGCTCTAAAAGAACCACCGTAGAAGTTACAAGATTTGAAGTGTGCACCTCTAAAACTTGTAAAGTCGAAGTTTGACCCTGAGAAGTCACAGTCGTAGCAGTGACTTCTTCTTAAGTCTTTATACATAAAGTTCTTGTTCATTTTCTCTGTGTTTTTGTAATTAAAACCTGTTTCTACTTTTTTACTTGGTGTTGTCTTCTTTGGCCCACTCTTTGGTCCGCTCTTTTGGCCATTCTTTGGTGCGTGGTTTGCTTTTTTATTTCCAAAGCTTTTGCCTTTGTTTCCTTGTGGCTTATTGCCTTTATTTGTATTTTCCATGAAAGTCCTCCAACTTTATCATTTCCTACTGTTTATGATACTTTCTCCATAGTATAGATATACTCTAGCAAAGTCAAGCACCCTTTCTGCTTTTTAGTTACTTCAGTAGCATTTGACTAAGTATGGTAACCGTAGGCATGGCCGTACATTCTTTTGCGATTAGCTTTTGCATACACAGTCCCTGTACCATAGCCCAGAAAAGTGTGCTAAGTACTAGTGGATCACCTTCTTTTGCCACCCCTTCGTCCTGAGCCGCCTTAATGATACGTGCCGTCACTTCGATAGGAATATTATTCCCCTTATAGAGCATCGTATTAAGCGACACCTCTTCACTACAAAGTCCCGCCTGAATCATCATCATAAAGCGTGGTACCTCTTCCTCATTCACAAGTATTCCTTCTACAACCATTTGTGCTAAAGCTATAATCTTTTCTCTAGGTGGAAGTGGCATATTTTCAAAGTAGATAAGCCCCTCATTACTAAGCCTAGTCGTCTCTTCTACCAGATAACTGAAGAGCTCTTCCTTCGAAGAAAAGTAATGGTACATAAGCCCCATACTGACACCAGCCGCCTTTGCTACCTCGCTGATTTTGGTAGCAGTAAAGCCTTTATAAGCAAAAAGACGAATAGCTGCATCTGAAATCTGCTTTTTGGTCTGCTCTCTTATCTCTTCACATTGTTCTTTAGTCTTTGGCATTATCTTTCTCCTTACTTGATCTTCTCAGCCTTACAAATACGCCAAATCGCCCACTTACCTGTGGCAACAGCTACTGGAAGGCCTCCTGGTGCTTGAAGCCACTGCCCAGCCATATACATATTTTTGATTCCTTTTAAGACCCCACTGTGAGTAAAGCTCTTTATCTCTGTGTTTGTATGGAAAGACATCCATGCCCCCTTATAAGCATTGCAATAACGCTCATAGGTAATAGGCGTAGCCACATCCATCATCTCTATCTTCCCTCTCGTCTCAGGGTACACTTCTTCGATTGTACGACGTACATTGTCTTCGATGACTTGCTTCGCAGCCTTATACGCCTCTTTGTCTCTGGCCAACGTTTTCCATCTCTCATAGTCTGCCCATAGTTGAATATTCATCACACTATGTCCTTCTGGTGCAAAGCCTTTCTCATGACAGTAGAGCTTAAAGCCCATCTCTTCTATGGTGTGCCCGGGTATTGCAAATGGTGTCACCGATGTTACATACTCCTGGGGA
>JBOFIT010000118.1:0-2809 GCA_051650305.1 Cellulosilyticaceae bacterium | reverse complement strand
TCATCCACATTCACATTCACACGTATATAAGGTTTGTCCCCAAGCCTTGTGTTTAGGTAACAATACTGACATTTCCCCATACAGCCTGATACCAAAGGGAGTTGATAATGTGCTGATGGCTTGCAAGACTGAAAAGTCGAAGCTTTCTTTACCCCTACTACCATTGTTTTTTTACCATTATTATACTGTTCACTCAAGCTTTCTCCAGGTATAGCTGACTTAATTTTATTGGTGGATAAATAATATTTTTCTATTTTTTCATTAGTTGCAAAGCAACTTTGTAGTGCATTACCTAGTGGGTATGCCAATGCTTTTTTTTCAAATATAATACGGTCTGGCTTTAACAATGTACACCTCCATCTTTTGTTTTCCTACTTGTCAAATCGATTGACTCTAAAAAGATTCATATAAGGGTCTTCTTCTCCGCTATAGAGTTTACTAAGCATCATGCCTCCCAAAATGGCAAACAAAATCCCATTGGCACCGTACCCTAGACAATACCATAAGTGCTTATGCTCTGGATCAGGCCCTATAAATCCTAAGTTATCTTGTGTCGCTGCAAAAGCCCCACAATACTTGTAGTCGATTTCTATCGGCCCTATCTTTGGAAACATTTCTTGTACCCTGGCTTTAAGGCGTTCATACCGTACTTCGGCCTCTTGCTCTTTGAGTATGCCTGGATAAAAATCTATATCTTCTCCACCTGCCAAAATCCTCCCATCCTCTGTGGTGCGGTAATAATGGTAAGGGTCTTCATTGTCTCTTATAAGAACACGCTTATGCCAGCCTTCAAAAGAAGCTACAGGTTTTGTAGCAATATTATATGTCACTGTCTTGGTACCAAATTGTCTCTTTGTAAAATAATCTGTATTATACCCTGTGGCAAGCACGACCTTTTTAGCTTTTATTTTATATCCGTAACTCGTCTCTACTTCTACCCCTTCTTGTGTATAATGCAGTTCAGTCACTTCTGTATTCTCATACACTTCCAACCCCTTTGACACACTGACTTGCAGAAGCTGATGGGTATAGGCATAGGGATCTAATTGTGCCCCTCCCCCGGTAGCATATACCCCAGCTTTTAAATCAAAGCTAAAGTCAGCATTTCCTTCTTCTATGAGTCTTACATCTAACCCAGCATTTTTTCTCAATGTGTATTCATTCTGCATAATGCCTATTTCTGCTTTTTTAGCTGTATACAGCAAAGTATCTTTTTTTGTATAATCGCAACCATTACCATACTTTTTGATAAAAAGATCTATTTCATCTAATGCCTTAAGTCCTAACTTATAAGCATCTGTTACTTGTTGAAGTGGTACATATTGCTCCAGTTCACAACCATTGCTATCTAACTCATATTGCAAAAGTGATGTGGTAATGCTGGTACTGCCATGAGCAATCCGCTCTTTTTCAAGCACCACACAAGGTATGCCCGCTTCTGTCATATAATAAGCCACAATAGCGCCTGTCACACCACCTCCGATAACTACTACTTCAGTTTCTCTGTTCTCTGTCAAATAGGGATACTGTTTTGGCACATGATTAATACGTGTAAAAAGTGCTTCACCTTGTACATAATGTAAGTTCATCTTTCACCTTCTGTCTCTGTTATTTAAATCATTCTACTTGTAGTATTTTATAAAACAGCATTTTCTATGGCATAAAAAAAATACCAATTCATCGCTGAATTGGTATTTTTTTATGCTGTTTGAACGCGCTTATAATTTGTTTTTTCTACTGTTTCTTCATAGATAAATTTCGCCACACTGTCACAAGCATTGGTATCTATGATCTTATCTGCTATGGCTTTCAGTTCTTCCTCTGCATTGCCTACTGCACATCCACAGTCTGCCATTTCTATCATTTGCATATCATTTAGATTGTCACCAAAAGCTACGACTTCATCCATTCCTAATAAAGCTGTCAGTTCATTAATGCCACACGCTTTATTCACATTACTTTTTGTAATCTCTATAAGGTAGCTATTTTTTGTATTCACATCTTTGTACATGACTGCATGGATACCAGAAATCGTTGCTACTTGGTCATAAATTTTCTTGATGACTTCATAATCATCAATCATCACCATATGGCCAATTTGGTCTTCCTTCGTTAAATGGTAGTCATCTACTTTCACAAACTTTTTAAGTTCTAAAGCTTTACGTTCTTCATAAAAAAGCTTTTCTTCTTCATTGTTAAAGCCTTTATAGTAAACTGTAAGCATATGGTCTTTTAACGTATAGACGAATAGTTGCTTACCTTCTTTTTCCACGATATCTATCACTTGTAGTACTTGCTCATAAGGCATACTGGTAGTGTAGATGTATTTTTTTGCTTCTATATCATATATAAAACTTCCGTTCATCACAATGATTGGTAGCTTAAGCTCTACTGCTTCTAAAAGGGGTACCACTGTAGCTGGTGTTCTCGCTGTGGCTACTGTAAAAAGTGCACCTGCTCTGATAGATGCATTGAGAAGTGCCGTCGTTGTGTCGGATACTTTTCTATCTGTATTTAATAATGTGCCATCTAAATCTGTTACGTATAATGTCTTCATAGGTATTCACCTCGTTATGTTGTCGTTCTCCCTTTTTTTGAGGGGAAAATCCTATTATATCAGAATTCTAATGAATTGCAAGAAAAAAAGCATACCTTTTATTGGTATGCTTTTTCCTTATACTAAAATACGTAATAACATATCACCTGTACCTACATTGTAGCCACTTGTTGCATATAAGCCTTCGTCCCCATTCTGTGTCACCATAATAAGTGGTAGTTTGTCTGGGTCCACATACATACGTCTTGCTAG
>JBOFIT010000117.1:0-9792 GCA_051650305.1 Cellulosilyticaceae bacterium | reverse complement strand
TTACATTTGCATCTTTGCCTGCTGGAATCATCCCGTTGAAGGTAAGGTTTCTAAGTCCTCCGAAGCAAAGTCCTATCATCCCTTGAAGATTAGTACTTGCACCTGGCTCTAGATTCTGCCATCCTGAAGACTTAATGGTAATACGTGTGAAATCACCCTTATCTTGCTCGGTCACTATGCCACCCCAAGCTGACTTGAATTCAGCTGACTTTGGTAAGTCAAAGGCTAATTCCCAGCCACCTTCAAGCATTTCCTCTGTATGGTTTGTCACCACAAACTCATAGGTATAGTTAGGATGGTCATACTTGCCCTTCACATCTACTTCCACTGCTACTTCTTCTAAGCCTTTAAGGCCTTCTTCTGTCTTCTTTGCTGGACCCATGGCATCTAAGCCTTGGCTTAAACGCTTAGTAAGTGTATCCCCATAGGTATACTTGCCTTCATTGATATCTGTAGAGCCTGGTACATAATTAGGATTGTAGCCGTAATCACCATCCATAACCCAAATGAGTGCACCACCTAAGTTTTTATCTTCAATATAGTCAAGTCTTTCATCAATGGACTGCTCATTTTCAAAGCTTAGGAATACACGTTCATCAGGTTGCCATACATGTGGCACTTTACCTACTTCATCCCAATGGACATTTAAGTTTTGATCTTCCTCCATTAAGTTAAGGACATGCCATAAAGGATTGGCACCTGCTGGAATTTTCGTATCCGCCTTATTTGGGTCTGGGTCTCCCCATAAGTTGTACTTACCTGTGGCTGGTGTTTTACTACTTCCGTGTAAGCCTGTACCATCTCCACCTTGTACATTTTCCCAGCCTCTTGTGTAGTATGGAATTCCCATTAAGATTTTTTCTGGTGGTAAAATACCACGATAATATTTATAAGACCAATCCATCCCTAGTACTGGCATAATCATGCCTTTTGTCTCTGTATCTGCTGGGTCTGGATAGATATTCGCTTGATTTTCTACGAACTGATTCCATCCACCATGGTAGTCATAGGACATGATACTTAAAAAGTCTAAGTAAGTCGCATACTCATTAGAGTCTACACCACCAAGCACCCAAGACGATGCGGTCACTGCCGCTGAAAGGGTATAATACTTACCATCTTCTTTTCCGGCTTTGTCGAGTGCTTCTCTTAGTTCACGCATCATGACATTATAACGCTTATTAATTGTACTACGTCTTGGTTCTGATACGTCAAAGTCATCCGGATTACCTGATTGACTTGTAGATGATGGATATTCAAAGTCGATATCGACGCCATCGAAGCCATACTGACGAATAAAATCCACACAGGAATTAACGAATGTTTCAATCCCTTGATCTGTGTCCATCATTGTATAAAAACCACGTGAACCAGCCCATCCACCTACTGATATCAGAAGCTGTACTTCTGGAAATTGCTTTTTCATTTGTTGGAGTACATTGAAATGCCCTTTGTAAGGCAGTGCATTGTCAAGTTCCACTGGCTTTCCATTGTAGCTCAAGTCCATCCCTTCAAAAGTTTCCTCTACCGCTGCATGCTTATCAGAAAATGCAATCTTATTTGTGGTTGGATCTACAAATGCAAAAGAATACTGAATGTGCGTTAAGTAATCCCATTGTAAGTCTGTGGCATTAAAGTAATTATGCTCTGCCGAAGCATACGCCCATTCTGGGAAGTAGCCTACTATTTTTCGATTTAAGTCCTCTGGTCTACTTGTTGTTTGGACGGCATGGTGATTCTCCATTTGTGTAAGTCCGAAAGTTTGTCCACTTCCTAATGCCATGGTACATCCAAGTAGCCATGCCACAAGTTTTTTTGTTTTCATCATGTGTCTCATTCCCCATTTCTTTTTGCTTAGGCAAGTTCCTTGCCTTTTTCTTTATTATTCGCGCTCCCAAGTCCCGTGGTCAATAGGTCATATGTCCTTATTTTTAGCCACTTCTTCTCTTCCCCTTACCTATAAAAAACACAAAAAAACGAGCAGAGAAACCATGGTTTCTCTGCTTCTATGTGTACGGGTTTAAAAAAAAGGGTTAAAAGGGGTTGGGTTTTCCCTCTGTGTGTTACGGGTTAATTGTATTATGCTTCAGACAATGTCCCTGTGTCAACGGGACATATGTCCCCATTTTTCGACACCCTATTTCTTTAGTTATTTTCTAGTAAATAAAAGAGGTTTTTATACGGGCAGTAGTCTTTCTCACTACCTGGTTCGATATTTTCTGGATTATAAATAAGCGCTCTATCCTTCCAGAACAAAAGACTTCTTATCATCTCTTCTTTATCTTGTATATGTGTGCTTTCAGGTTCTTTTTCTGATTGACCACCTGGATACATGGTGATTAAATCATAGGCCCCTTCTACCTCCCCGGACTTTCTAAGAATGCACATCACCTGATAGCTAGGCCCTGGCTCTTTGTCCTTCACAAACCGTGTATAAAGCTCACGCTCTAAGCGCTTAGCATAGACGATCTCATCTTCATCTGTGGTTTCTAAAAGCATACTATAACCTATAGGCTCTTCAAACGTTGTGATGATTCTTTCTACATCCGCTGTAAGATGATCAAACGCTCCCTTTGCTCGAATCCTCTCAAAAGTCTTCTCCCATCCTTCTAAAAACTCTTTATCATGACAAACCATATGGCTTCTTAAGTTATCGCTAAGTATAATATGCGTCATCGTGTTACCTCCATTTTTCTTAATACTTATACCCCGAATGCCTTGTCGTATACCACTGTACCAGCTACTTTCTCTAAACCACCTTCTGTTAAAGCCACTGCCATAAAGCAAGGACTTGGTACTTCAAAAGGTGCCTTGATACCAAAGTTCGCAGCTTCTTCAAAGCCAAAACGTGGATAGTATGCGTCACTGCCTAGTACAATCACACGCTTATGTCCAAGCTCCTTTGCACGTCGTAAACCTTCTTCTACTAACTGTGTGCCTACACCCATCTTTTGAAAAACTTCTGCTACTGCCAATGGTGCTAATGCTAACGTCTCATGCACCTTGTCACCTTCTACAATCTGTGCCTTTGTAAACATGACATGACCAATGACAGTCTCATCTATGACCGCCACAAGTGCAAGTTCCTTCACATAGCCATCGCCCTTTCTTAAACGTACCACTAAATCCTGCTCTGTGCCATCTGAGTGTTCTGCTGTAGCAAAGGCTTCTTTTACTACCTCGTAAATGGTCTCAAAGTCTTTCTTATTTTCTTCTCTTATCTTAATTTCCATACCATGTAACATGTAATTTCTCCTCCATGTAGTCGGGCTTGTTGCAAAATGCATGCCCTATTCCAATTTTCCCGTGGGCTATGCCTATAACTAAGGGACCGTTGCACTATGCAACAGCCCCTTTACTTTTTATTCTTCTTCAGCTTTTGTCACTTCTTGAAGTGCGATGAATAATTCATCAAGTTGCTTCTGATCTACTGCACCTGGTGCTTCTGTCATAAGACAGCTTGCATCTTTTACTTTAGGGAAGGCAATAACGTCACGGATATTGTCTCTTCCTGCCATAAGCATACAGATACGGTCAAGTCCGAACGCAAGACCACCGTGTGGTGGTACACCGTATTTGAAGGCATTGAGTAAGAAGCCGAATCTTTCGTATGCTTCTTCTTCTGTGAAGCCTAGAAGTTTGAACATTTTTTCTTGGATTTCTCTTTGGTAGATACGGATACTACCGCCACCAAGCTCATAACCATTTAAGCAAAGGTCATATGCTTTTGCACGTACTTCTGATGGGTTGGTATCCATAAGAGCGATGTCTTCATCTTTTGGCATTGTGAATGGGTGGTGCATTGCCACGTATCTGCCGTTTTCTTCATCGTACTCAAGAAGTGGGAAGTCTGTAACCCATACGAATTTGAATACGTTTTTGTCTACTAACTCAAGGCGTCTTGCTACTTCTTGACGAAGTGCGCCAAGTGCTGCGTATACAACTGATGGTTTGTCAGCTACGATAAGGATAAGGTCGTTGTCTGTCACGTTCATCTTTTCTTTAATCGCTGCTACTGTTTCTTCACCTAAGAACTTAGTGAATGAAGATTTCTCTTCGCCATCTGGTCTTACTTGAAGCCAAGCTACACCTTTTGCACCGAAGTCTTGACCTACTTTTACTAAGCTATCGATTTGCTTACGTCCGATATCTCCCATACCTTTTGCATTGATTGCACGTACGCTACCGCCACCGTTGATGGCATTTTCAAATACTGCAAATCCACAGTGGTTAACCACTTCTGTAAGGTCTGTAAGTTCGAAACCAAAGCGAAGGTCTGGCTTATCTGAACCGAAGCGGTCCATTGCATCTTGGTAAGTAAGTCTTTGGATTGGAAGCTCTACTTCTACATCCATTGTTTCTTTGAAGATTTTTTGGATGAGTTTTTCGTTGATATTCATAACGTCTTCTACGTCTACGAAGCTCATCTCCATATCGATTTGTGTGAACTCTGGCTGACGGTCAGCACGTAAGTCTTCATCACGGAAGCATTTTACGATTTGGAAGTAACGGTCGTAACCTGATACCATAAGCAGCTGCTTGAAGATCTGTGGTGACTGTGGTAATGCATAGAAGTTACCTGGGTGTACACGAGATGGTACTAAGTAGTCACGTGCACCTTCTGGTGTTGACTTTGTAAGCATTGGTGTTTCCATTTCTAAGAAGTTGTTTTCTTCTAAGAAACGACGTACACTACCTGTTACCTTGCTACGAAGGATAAGATTACGTTGCATATCTGGACGACGAAGGTCTAAGTAACGATACTTAAGACGTAATTCTTCACGTACGTCGCTGTTTTCTACGATTTCAAAAGGTGTTGTCTCTGCATCTGAAAGGATACGAAGTTCTTTGACTTCGATTTCGATATCCCCTGTTTGCATTGTTTTGTTGGCATCTTCTCCACGAGAACGTACCACACCTGTTGCTGCGATAACGAATTCGCTACGAAGTGACTCAGCTTTTTCAAATACTTGTGCATCTGTCTCTTCACCGAAAGCTAATTGAAGAAGGCCGCTTCTATCTCTTAATGTGATGAAAAGTAATTGACCTAAGTTTCTTCTTCTTTGTACCCATCCCATTACAGTTACTGTTTCACCTACATTTTGGCTACTAAGTTCTGTACAGTAATGACTTCTTTTTAAACCTTGCATTGATTCTGACATAAGTTATCCCTCCATTATAAGTTGTCTATGATTATTTACCTAATTCTTCTTTAAGTACTGCTACAACCTCTGCGAATGGTACTTCCTTTTCTTCGCCAGTTGCCATATTTTTAAGGTTAATCACCTTGTTTTCCATTTCACTTTCACCAATGATTGCTGAGTATTTGCTACCCATTTTGTTGGCGAATTTCATCTGCGCTTTGATACTTCTTTGTAAGTGGTCACTTTCTGCTGAGATACCTGCTACACGTAGTGCATTCACTAATGTAAACGCTTGCACCATGGCATCATCCCCTCTATAACCTAAGAAGATATCGCGTGCTTTTTCTTCTAGTACATTGCCTTGTTCAGCTTCTTGTACAAGAAGGAGTCTTTCCATACCAGCTCCAAAACCTACTGCTGGTGTTGGCTTACCGCCTACTTCTTCTACCAGACGGTTGTAGCGTCCACCACCACATACAGTTCCTTGTGAACCAATGTCGTTTGAGATGAACTCAAAAACTGTCTTTGTATAGTAGTCAAGACCACGTACGATGCTTGGGTCTACTACAAATGGAATACCCATCGCTGTGAGGAGTTCCTGTACCTTATCGAAGTGTGCCTTACATTCTTCGCCTAATGTGCTAAGAACTGTCGGTGCATCTGTAAGCTGTGCTTGACAATCTTTGTTCTTACAGTCAAGTACACGAAGTGGGTTCTTCTCACGACGCTCGTTACAGAGTGGGCAAAGGTGCTCACTTTTACTTGCTAAGAAATTCTTCAGTTCTTCGTTGTACGCTTTACGACACTCTGTATCACCAAGTGTATTGATATGAAGCTCTACTTTCTTGATGCCTACACGGTTTAAAAGCTCATAACCGATAGCGATAATCTCTGCATCTGCTGTAGGTGAGTCTGTACCAAACATCTCTACACCAAATTGGTGGAACTGACGTTGACGACCTGCTTGTGGTCTTTCGTAACGGAAGGTTGGTGACATGTAGTAAAGCTTGATTGGCTGTGTATCAGCTGCCATATTGTGCTCAAGGTAGCTACGTACCACTGCTGCTGTACTTTCTGGCTTCAGTGTAATGTGATTATCACCTTTATCCACGAAAGAGTACATCTCTTTTTGTACGATATCTGTCGTCTCACCTACACCTCTTTGGAAGAGATTGGTGTATTCGAAAATTGGTGTACGAATCTGACCAAAGCCAAAGTCTTCACATAGACCACGAATAGTATCTTCTATAGCAAGCCATTTTCTCATTTCTTCACCATAGATATCTTTGGTGCCTTTTAATGCTCTAATTTCCATAGTTTTCATCCCCTTTTCTTTAGTTATCCACATTTGGTTATATTTTTCATGCTTTTTATCTCAGTTTATTCACATTTTTTTCTAGATTCGGTGAATAATGTGTATAAGTCTTGTATTTTTCTGAATAAATAGTTTTCTGATGACATTAAAAAAGCCCCTGACATAAATGTCAGGGACGAATCGTCGCGTTGCCACCCTGATTCAAAGACCGAAGTCCTTGCACCTCTATAGCCTGTAACGGGGCTAGCCGTCATATCCTACTTCATTTCAGATATGCTCTCCGAGATGTCTTCGAGTCTTGTGAAGGCTTGCAGCCTGTGGCCTTCTCTCTGGTGGGTAGACTGTACTCTTTCTCATCAACAATGTGTTCATCATTTAACTAATTACACACCATTTTATAGGCGTTTGCAAACTTTGTCAAGTCACTGCTCCCTATCTTTCTCTTTATTTATTCTGTAAGGCGCTTCACATCCTCTAGTTTCATGCCTAAAAGCATTTGGTTATGAATCACATTCCTTAGCATTTTATTGGCACTTGCATTGACTTGTAAGGCGATATCCATCCGTTCTGGGGCAGGTCGCTTTACAAGCCCTGCATTGATATCTGTATGACTAGACTGTACGCCCAGGTCAATACGAGGGGTTATACCGGTCTGTGGATTTGGCTTACTTCCTTCTGGCACATCCACTCTTTGTACTGTGAATTTGTATTCTGGTTCATCAATGATGAAACGTACATAGTATTTTCCTAATGGTAAGTTATTAAACAAGTAGTACCCTGGATGCCCCTGTACATCTGGTGCTGTAAAGATAGCTTTTATAGGCACCAAGTGTTCATTGTATAAGACAACGCCTATATCATTCATCCCCACGTCCTCTGGTCCATAAATGCCATTGCCATCTTTATCTTCAAAGACAATGCCACCTATCTCTCCTGTTCCCGGTGGTGTATCCATAATTTGTACCCCTACCTTTTCAGGCTCTATTGCAAGTAAATACTGGATGTTTCCATTTAAATCGATATAGCTTACTTTAGCGGCAAAGGAGTTCCATGCGATATCTCCTGACACCACACCTACTGGCGCTACACACTGCATTTTGACGGTTAACGTCTGCCCTGGATAAAGAATCGTATCTTGTGTCATGACTTTAAAACTATGCAAATCTGTGGCCACTATTGGTAAAGTATATGACCAGTCATTGTCACTACCTATTGTATTAAAGCTTCCACCGAAACGTATGGGATTATAACTTCTGGAGTACATCTTTTGAATAGTAGGCTGTGCTTGACCTGATTGCAACGGCTGTATACTAGCTGTCACAGTATTGATATTATAAATCGCGTATTGACTAAGCCTTGCTTGCTCGGTCAGTATGACGCCTGTATCACCTATATGAGGCAAAATATCCACGATCTCCACTGAACGTAAATCCGCATTACCTACGTTGGTAATGGATAGCATGTATTCGACTACGCCCCCTTCTAAGGTATGCCCAATCTGTGGTTCTTCTGTATAAACTGTATCCAACGCACCTTTTACTTTTTTATTGGAGGCTGTGCTTGCCAGGAATAGAATCTTATTTTCCACATTTGGTGTCATTGCATAAATCACATCTGGTTCACCATTACCTGCAATGTCTAAGGTATCTCTATAGATATCTACCCCTGCTGGAATAACCCCTGTATCCAATGTATCGTTTAACAGCACATTGAGTACGACTTTACCTTTTGCTCCGATCTTTACTTGGGTACGTACAGTAATTATAAGCCTTGCATTTTGCCTACATTCAAAAGCATACGCACCACTAAAGCTGACTTTAACTAAGGTTTTCCCTGTATTTTTAAAGTTTGGAATGACTTGGACTGGTGGCGTAGGTAAGGAGGGTGGATTTGGGAATGGGTCTTGATAGGTAGCTCCTACAACACCTACATACTGTAATTCCACTGGTAATAACGCTGCGATAAATGGATTTTGTAAGCGTGACCTTCTACAATTTAAGGTAATCTGATAAGTGATATAATCCCCTGGATTGACTGGTCTATTTGGACTTGTTTCTGCTAATAGAGGGTAAAGCACGCATAAGTCTTGGACCACTGCATTTTGATTATCGATCGTATGGGCTCTGCCTTCCGGTGTATCCCAATCAAACTCAAAATGGTTCAGAATTCGCCTACCAATCGGTGTCCCTACTTTTACTTTGCCATTAATAACAGGTGACTGCTTTTGTATAAGTCCTACACTCATTAAAAGCACATCCCATGATACCGTCGCTAATTGGTCACCTGCTGGAACAATCGTGGTCAAATCCACCTTGCTATTCACATCTGTATTAAATGGACCTAATGTACCACTCAATCCATTTCGTGTCGTATAACTGATGCTATAACTACTGCCTAAGTCTTTCTTGATAGCACCTATCCAAAATGTTCCTGTCCAAAATTCATAAGCCACCACTTCAGCTGGCAGTTCATCAATAATATTGACATTAGCTAAAGGTTGATTCCCATCATTTGTCACATAAAGCTCATAGCTAATATACGCATCTGGCATGGTATAATCTGGCCCGTACTTACTCACAGACCCATGATAGGTAGCTGCTGTTAAAGTAATGACATTGGTTCCATTGATTTGTGGCACACCACCTTGGGTCCATCCAATAGATGTCGTTATCTGTGCTCCAATTGGCAATGTTCCATCAATGCTGACACGATACATAAAGCGGTACTCATACCCCTTATAACTTGAAAGGTTAAAGGTGAAGCCATTGCCGTCTACTGTTCCTACTACCCCGTCTTTACTAGTGTCATTAAACGGTGGGCTGGATTCGTCTTTCCCTATCATAGCAAAAGTAGGGTCTATGGTCAGTCCTATAGGTAATTGGCATGCAATGGCCACATCTGTTATTTCTACGCCTTTATCCCCAAAGTTTTCTAAGTCCACTACGAAAATGGCCGTTCCACCTGGTGCTGGTCCCATTGCAGGTAGAATCAGATAACTCTCTAGCTGAAAATTAGGAACTGCATGTAACGTCAGCGTATCTGCTACTGATGTTTCATATAATGCTTCATTAATCCATAGCTCTGGTTCGCATACAAACGTAGTATTCAAAGGTGTCGTTAATTTAAATTGTACACCTATAGATAGCCTTGTTGCCGTTCCTAGGTCTTGGATACTTCCAAAGTCAAAAGTAATCAGGCGTCCTCCTTGTACATTCTCTTCTGTCACGTGCTTCACAGGTTCTTGTACATCCCCTATTGTGTATTGCAAAATGTTTGGCATAAATACTTTAATCTTAGCAGATTGTATACTTCCTACGATGCCATTAAAACTTA
>JBOFIT010000116.1:0-10128 GCA_051650305.1 Cellulosilyticaceae bacterium | reverse complement strand
CATTTGGTGCACGGCTCGCCATAACTGGTGTTACACAAGTGGTTACACTCATAGCTACAATAAGTAACGTATTTGTAAGTTTTCTTAATAATTTCTTGTTCATGTTATGCCCCCTAGTTGTTTTATGTCTTAAATAGTAGCCACTCCCTAATGCCTATTATTTAATATTTATGTTTACAATTATACATAAAACGTGAGATGCTTCAATGATTTTAGTGTATTATGCTTATTTTTTATCTTTTTTTCTTTAAAAATGTAAATATTTATGTAAATTCTTTGATGTTCTATTATTTTTTTCTAACACAAAAAAGTCCTGCTGAAATCAGCAGGACTTTTCTTAGACGGAGAAGGTGGGATTCGAACCCACGGCCCCTTTCGGAGTCACTGGTTTTCAAGACCAGCTCCTTAAACCGCTCGGACACCTCTCCAAGTCATTTATTACTTGTACATAATATCATATTATTGGTCATATGTAAAGTATTTTTATCGACTTAGATACTATTTTCTTCAATAATCTTTAGAAACTGATTTGCTGCTGGTGATAAAGACACACTTTTTAAGTAACAACATCCTATACTACGTCTTGGAATAGGTTGCATAAGTCTTATCTCATAGAGCCCTTTCTTTTCTAGATATTCCTTTGAAAACTCTTTGACCACACAAGATACACCCAGATTAATCTTTGCAAACTCTAGCAATAAATCATGTGAACCAAGCTCTATCTCTGGATTAATTTTAACCCCTTTAGAAGCCATATAGCGTTCTACATACTGTCTTGAATTTGATTTGTTCTCTAAAAATATAAGCGGTAAGTTATTTAATTCTTCTATAGCTATAGGGTTTTTGCTTAGTTTTTTATAGGATTCTCCTCCTACAAAAATATCATGTATATAGAAACATTCCTTTATCTCAAAAGTTGTATCTTTAATAGGTAGGTTACATATGGCAAGATCAATCTCCCCTGATTTTAAAAGTTCACATTGTTCTGGCGTGGTACGATTTACGATTTTAAGTTTAATCGCAGGATACTGCTTATGAAAATACTCTAAGTAAGGAAGTAAATAAAATTTAGATACTGCATCACTGACTCCTATCTTTAATTCACCCGCTTGTAAATGTAAAGACTGCTTCAGTCTATGCTCACCTGCTTCTATCATATTCATCGCTGCATGGACATGCTCAAACAACACTTGTCCTTCCGTAGTCAATGTAACCCCTTTTGCCCCTCTCGTAAAAAGACGTGTATCTAAATCTGTCTCTAGCTGCATAATGCTCTGACTTACAGCTGGCTGTGTCATATATAATTTTTTAGCTGCCTTTGAGAAACTTTGGCATACTGCAACTGTACAAAACACCTTATAGGCATCTAATTTAACACTCATATAAGCACTCCTTATATCTCTTATACTGTATATTTATTTTACTTATATCACTAAATAGTGTATATTACAAGAGTAGTTTAAAAAAACGTTCGATTTTTAATTCAAATTTATGATACATATAAAAGGAGAGATAACACATGGAAAGAATGGTAGGAACAGTAGTTAGAGGTCTTCGTGCACCAATTATTCGTGAGGGAGACGATATTACATCAATCGTTGTTGATAGTGTTTTAAAAGCATCAGAAAATGCAAGCTTTACAATTGAAGACAGAGATATCGTAACTGTTACAGAAGCGATCGTAGCTCGTGCTCAAGGTAATTACGCTTCAGTAGATGCAATCGCATCTGATGTTTCTGCAAAATTCGGTGATGATACTGTTGGTGTTATCTTCCCTATCCTTAGCCGTAACCGCTTTGCAATCTGTCTTCGCGGTATTGCTAAAGGCCTTAAAAAAGTAGTACTTATGCTTAGCTACCCATCTGATGAAGTTGGTAACCACTTAGTAGACCTTGATTTACTTGATGAAAAAGGTGTAAACCCTTGGACAGACGTTTTAACAGAAGCTGAGTTCAGAAACTTATTCGGTTATAACAAACATACATTCACAGGCGTAGACTACATTGACTACTACAAAAACCTTGTGCAAGAAGCTGGTGCTGAGTGTGAAGTTATCTTCTCAAATAATCCTAAGACTATCTTAGACTATACAACAAGCGTTCTTACATGTGATATCCACACAAGATTTAGAACAAAACGTATCCTTAAAGCTAACGGCGGTACTAAAGTATTCGGTCTTGATGACATCTTACTTGAATCTGTAAATGGTAGCGGATACAACGAAAGCTACGGTCTTCTTGGTTCAAACAAAGCTACAGAAGAAACAGTAAAATTATTCCCACGTAACTGCCAACCAGTAGTAGATGCTATCCAAACAGCTATCAAAGAAAAAACAGGTAAAACTGTAGAAGTTATGGTATATGGCGATGGCGCTTTCAAAGATCCAGTAGGTAAAATCTGGGAGCTTGCTGACCCAGTAGTATCTCCTGCTTTCACAGCTGGTCTTGACGGTCAACCAAACGAAGTAAAATTAAAATACTTAGCTGATAATAACTTTGCTCACTTAAAAGGTGAAGAACTTAAAGCAGCTATCTCTGAATACATCAAAAATAAAGATGCGGACCTTACTGGAAACATGGTAGCTCAAGGTACTACACCTCGTAGACTTACAGACCTTATCGGTTCACTTTCAGACTTAACATCTGGTAGTGGTGATAAAGGTACACCTATCATCTACATCCAAGGTTACTTCGATAACTATACAAAATAATAAATTTTAAAGCGATGAAAGTTTAACATATGTTAGACTTTCATCGCTTTTGTTTGTATATCTTATCTTTTATATAGCTATATTCTATTTCTTATTGTACACTATATTTAAACGTTTTATAACTAATCTAAATGGAGGTGTTACTTCCTTTTCTGGAATAATAATATTATGAGACTAACTTATGTACACAATTTATCTGGTGGTGAACTCATCGGAAAAGATATCCTAACACCTGACGGTGCTATTCTACTTAAAGCGAATACTACATTTCGTGAAGCCTTTAAAGCTCGTTTATTAGATCGTGGCATCTCTGAAATATACATTAAAGATAATCTTTCTGAAGGTATCGAACCTCCCGAACTTATTTCCCAAAATATAAAAATGAAATTAAACAATCACTTACAATCTCAATTTGAATCCATCCAAAATGTGTTGAGTATCGACTTAGAAGAAATACATACATTAACAACTACTATACTAGAAAATATGAGTGATCAAGACATTATCTTTGACATGATGGATCTCAAACGCAATGATAATTATACTTATGCTCATTGCCTCAATGTATCCATTATTAGTTGTGCCCTTGCAAAAAAGATGTCCTTTACTTTTGACATGATAGAGAAAGTCGTGACAGGGGCTTTACTACACGATATCGGTAAAATGGTACTCCCAAAAGACATTCTTAATAAACCTGGCAAATTAACACCTCATGAACGTGCTATTATTGAAACCCACAGTACATTAGGGTATGACCTCATCAAGGAAAACTCTACTATGAGCGCTATTTCCAAAGTCATCATCCTCTGCCATCATGAACGTGAAGATGGTAATGGCTATCCTCTTCAAAAAGGTGCTGACCTTCATATCGCCTCTAAAATCGTGGCTGTGGCCGATGTATTTGATGCACTCATCTCTGATAGACCATATCGTAATGGCTTCCCTATCAATGAGGCTCTCCTACTTCTTAAACAAGAATGTTTAAATACAGATATTATTGCTATCCTTGAAAAAATGGTAGCTTTCTATCCTGTTGGCTGTGCTGTCCGCCTTAATACCAACGAGATTGCTCTCGTAGAAAAGAACTATTCGGCTGATTTAAAGAAACCATCTCTTCGTGTCATTTATGACTTAAATACACTTAGTCCTGTAAACTTCAAGTGTTCTCTTCTAAATGATAACAATCGCTTTATCGTAGAAAGATTAGACGACTTACCTTCTTCTATCCTTCAATAAATGGACAAAAAAAAGAGTCTTGATATTCATCAAGACTCTTTTTAGTACGTATCCACAGGGATTCGAACCCCGGACCCACGCCTTAGAAGGGCGTTGCTCTATCCAGCTGAGCTATGGATACATATGTGTTTGCTACTGGGATAGTATAGCACACTTATTGACATAAGTAAACACCTTTTATCTTCTTTTTTATGTTTCCCTATTTATAGCTTTTTATGCATATAAAAGGCTGCCTACTCAGACAGCCTTTTATAAACTAAATCTTATCCAATAAGTGCTTTTACAGCTTCTGCGAATGCGTCTACTTGTGTTTCTGCATCCGTAGCATCTTTTCCTATTACTGATAAGTAAATTTTCATTTTTGGTTCTGTACCAGATGGACGTACAACAAACCATTTGCCATCTTCTAAGATAAACTTCATAACGTTTGATGTTGGTAAGTTAATGACTTCTTCAGTACCTTCCATTAGGTTACGAGCTACTGATAACTTGTAATCTTCTACTCTAGCAATCTTAATGCCATCTACTTCTACAGGTGTGTTTTCTCTAAGGCTTGTAAGGATACCTGCAATCTTTTCTTGGCCATCTTTACCTTCCATTGTAATAGAGATAAGCTCTTCTTTGTAGTAACCATGCTTTACAAATAAATCTTCAAGTGCTTCATAAAGGTTCTTGCCTTGTTCTTTATAGTAAAGTGCCATTTCTGCAATAAGTACAGACGCGATGACAGCATCTTTATCTCTTACGAATTCTCCAGAAAGGTAACCATAACTTTCTTCGAAACCAAGTACAAAATTGTTTGAACCTGTCTCTAAGAATTCCTTAATTTTTTCACCGATGTATTTAAATCCTGTGAGTACATCTAACATCTGTGCATCATATGACTTACATACCGCTCTTGCCATTTCTGATGTTACGATTGTTTTGATGACTGTGTCTTTTGGTGAAAGGATACCCAGCTCTTGTCTTGCCCCAAGTACATAATCTGTAAGAAGGATACCTACTTGGTTCCCTGTAAGTACTTTGTAATTATCATTTGCTTCTTTTACGACTACTCCGATACGGTCACAGTCTGGGTCTGTACCAAAGATAAGGTCTGGAGAAATCTCCTTTGCCATATCAATTGCAAGCTCAAATACTTTTTTATCCTCTGGATTTGGATAAGGTGCTGTAGGGAAGTTACCATCAGGTAACTCTTGCTCTTTTACGATTGTTACTTTTTCAAAACCTAAACGACTAAGCATCGCACGTACTGGCACATTACCACTACCATGAATAGGTGTATAAATGATATGTAAGTTCTTTGCTTTTTCTTTGATAAGGTCTTTACGGATGCAAAGTGTCTCTACTTTTTCGTAGTATGCATGATCTACTGCTTCGCCAATGTACTCTAATAAGCCTTCTTTTTCCGCTGCTTCTAGAGACATGGTCTTTACATCATTAAAGATATCTACTGCATCAATGATTGCTAATGTTTGCGCTGCCATAGCATCTGTAATTTGTCCGCCATCTGAACCATATACCTTGTAACCATTGTACTCTTTTGGGTTATGACTAGCAGTAATAACAATCCCTGCTTCTGTTCCTAAGTGTCTAACAGCAAATGAAAGCATTGGTGTTGGACGAAGCGCTTCATAAAGGTATACTTTTACGCCATTAGCTGCAAGTACGCCTGCTGCTGCTTCTGCAAATTCTGTACTCATATTACGTGAATCGTATGCAATAGCAATACTTGGTTTCTCATAAGTTTGAGTAAGGTATGTCGCCAAACCTTGTGTCGCTTTTGATACTGTATGATTATTCATACGATTACTACCCGCAGCAATCTTACCACGAAGACCACCCGTACCAAATTCTAAGTTTTTATAGAATCTATCTTCGATTTCTTTTTCATCTGATAGCGTTTTTAATTCTTTTCTTAAGTCAGCGTCTACCTTTTCTTCTTCTAACCATCTCATGTAATTTTGTTTATAATCCATGTTGTCCTCCGATACTTGTGATTTACAATTCTTCGCATTACTACTTACAATTTTATCACAAATTTCTACAGAACTAAACTTTTTTACACCAAAAATAGACACCATTTACTTTTTTAGAAAAAGTCACAAATAAAGTTTTTCTTTGGATAAAATACCTGCTTTATTTTTTCATCTACTATTTCATAGGCATCTACATACCCTATAAGCATTCTAGAAAACTCACTTATCTCTAATGCTATATCATGTGCGTCTGTATGTGTAACGTCACAGCATTTACCATCCCTAAACGTCACTTTGAAACTTCTATTGTTCTCTTCTATGTATGCATCATGAATTTTAATACTGATTTCTCCACTACCTACATAGCGTGCCATCCAAAGTGCTTTTTCTACATTAAGGACTCTTCCCATACCATTGAACTTAATCTCTCGTTTAAAATCTTTCATACTCACTTCAGGCAACATACGTTGGAGTGCTTGATCCACTGGCATAGGTATTCTTACTCGATTAAAGTAGCTACTATAAGAAGCGACATGATTAATAAGCCCTTGTAATGCTTCTTGATCTAACACGTAGAATGCATCACATTCCATAATGACTTGCCCTGTCATCTGATTACACTCTTTCCTAAACCCTATAACGCCTCTAGGTTCCCCTCCATCATTTCGCCATACGAAAGTATACTTTCCTTGTAAAGCTGGCTCATCACAGATGATCTTTTTCCAGTCGCATGCTTCTCTGACAAAAGAAAGATTATGGTTCTGCATATACCTGCCATATACTTCTGCGATTGCATCATAACAAGACCCTTTATCATTAAGTTCTATCGTTCCTTTCACATTTTTATCTCTTCTTAAAGTGCTCATCTCAAAGTCCCATATGGCTTTCTCTGAACACAACTCATAGCCAAATTGTCTATAAAAAGCGCTACTAAAAGGATAAAGGTATGAGAATACATGCCCATTTCTATAACTATCTTTTAAATGCTCTTTGAAACAATTAGCAATAACACCTTTGCCACGATATTGTGGTAAGGTAGACACGCCACCTATACAAGTGCAAGTCGTTTCATGGCCATCAAAACGTATAGGTGCTGGAAATCCACCTAGATAGCCCATCATATTTCCCTGCTCATCAAAAGCTGCCCATTTATCTTTATAGTACACTTCCTCACGAGTCATGGGATTTGTCTTTATCTGATTTAATTTTTCTAAGGATACCTCTTCTTTTGTCGTGGTAAATTCAAAAGCTATATTAAATACTTCACACGTTCTTAGTACTTCTTCTTCTACGATTTGTCTAACGAGCATCTACATCTCCCCCTGTTCTACTACAACTAAAATAGTCTTAAGCTCATATGGTTTTACCTTTAAAGTAATTTTTTCAGTTCTTAGTACATCTTCTATTGGTCGCTCCATTAAGTCAGCTTCCATCCATCCTTTAGTATCAAATCCTAAATCTATAGTGACGTTTTGCGTAGCACCTGCATAGTCATGAAGTCGTATTACCAAGTATTTACTGTCTTCTGACCATTTGATAGCATCTAATTCTACTTGTTCATTATCAATGGTTATAAGACTAGTCATTAACTGGTGAGACTTTCCTTTGACTGCTTTTAGAGGTTGATGTAACCACCAGCTATTTTGAACTGTCTGACCTGATACAAAATCACCTGCATGTGGTAGTAGACTGTATGTAAATGTATGTTCTCCTTGATCTTGGTCTGGATCTGGATAAGTCCCTGCACGAAGAAGTGTAAGCCTCATGACATTGTCTTTAATATCATGTCCATACTTGCAGTCATTCAGTAAACTCACCCCATAATTTCTCTCTGATAGGTCTACCCACTTATGTGCTACTGTCTCAAATTTCGCTAAGTCCCAACTTGTGTTCCAATGATTTGCACGTCTTACGTTACCATACTGAATGTCATAGGTCGCATAATTGGTGCGAATGTCTACTGGAAAGGCTACTTTTAATAATTGTTTCTTTTCATGCCAATCAACCCATGTTTTAAAGTCGATACGTCTACTATGAGCGTAGAAAATCACATCTTGCTTAATCGTACTAGACATAAATGTCCACTCTAATGTCACGACTAACCTTAAAGCATTGTGTTCTTTTATCGATAGATTGGTCAGATTCGTAATTTCTCGCATCTTCTCTTGATAAAATACATCAATGTCCCAAGCTTCAAAAGCTAGTGGCTTATCTTCAAATAATTGAAGTACATTTCCTCTTTCTTCTCCTGCCAACACTTGACGTTGATTTGACTTATCATAAAGCTTTTCTAGTTGCCCTTTATCATTCATACTTACGCTATAAAAAGGTGTCTCAATAGCATACCCCTTTACTTCAAATGAGGTGGTACTGATAGGTGCTACCTCTTCCTCAAAGAAAATAGTCTTCCAACCCATAGCTGGTACTTGGTCTACTTGTACGTACCATTTATCTTCCTTCACTGCTTGTAGTACATTACCTTCTTCGTCTAGCCATCTACCTTCTGCAGTTTCTTCTATCTCTACTAATTCACTTCTATCCCAGTTGGTCGCATTCATGATGGTGTAAGTGTGCGCCTCATCATCTACAAGTGCTTTTAAAGTCTTTTCTTCTACTTCTTGTGCGATATACTCGGCTTCTGCATACTCCTTACGAGAATCCTCATAAACTTCCTTGATAGATGACCCTGGAATAATATCATGGAATTGATTACGAAGTATAATCTTCCAACCATCGGTCAATCTTTCTTGCCCTGACACTGAAGACTTCTGTGCTAGTACCCCTTCCATGGCATTAAGCCATTCCACTTCTCTATAGCGGAATTCTAAATGTCTATTCATCTTTTTATTGTAGGCCTGACTTGTATAGGTACCTCTATGATACTCTAGATACAATTCACCATCCCATGTATGTACGTATTGGTCCGTCTGCTGAATCTTATCTTTTAGGCCTCTGAAGTAATCTTTCGCTGTACCCATCTTTGTATTTGGAAGACCTGGTATGCGGTCTAACTGACGTCTATTTTCCAGCATCTCACGATTAACGCCACCTCCACCATCTCCAAATCCATAAGCTACTAGCATATCATTGGTAAGTTGCTTCTCACTATAGTTATCATACACACCTTTTACAATCTTTGGACTTAGCTGTCCATTATATGTATAAATCCAGCTATCCTTTTCACTCCATGGGTCTGGTGTCGTCAAGAAATGTGTAATGACTTCACTACCATCTATCCCTCTCCATTTGAATGTATCATGAGGCATTCGGTTGTATTGATTCCAACTTATCTTGATGGTCATAAAAGTATCTATTCCCGACTTTTTAAGAATCTGTGGTAATGCCCATGAGTAACCAAATACATCTGGTAGCCATAGGTATTCTACGTCTTGTCCAAACTCTTCTTTGATAAATTTACTTCCTATAAGAATCTGTCGTGTAAGAGATTCCCCTGATGTTAGATTACAATCTGCTTCAAGCCACATCCCGCCATCGACTTCCCATCGTCCTTCATCTACACGAGCTTTAATCTTTTCATAAATATCAGGGAAGTCTTGTTTGATATAATCATACAACTGTGGTTGTGTCTGCAAGAAGATATACTCTGGATACTGCTCCATAAGTCGCAGTACCGTCGAGAATGATCTTGAACACTTTTCTCTCGTATGCTTAAGTCGCCATAACCAAGCAACATCTATATGTGTATGTCCTACACAAGTTACATTCACCAGCTCTTTCTTATCACAGTTATCTATATATGTATTCAGCATTTTACTTGCTTCATAAACAGTCTCATAGAATGCTTCTGAACCTGGATAAGACCAATCAATACACTTAAAAGCTTTATCTAATTGTAATCTTAATTGAACTTGTATAGGATTATTCTCATCTAATATTTTTATAGTTTCATAAACCATCTTTGATAAATAATAAAATTGGTCTACTTCTTCGTCTAACCAAGCTAGATCTGCCTGCTTGATGCAATGCTCCTGTGGTTTCTGCACACCACCACCTTCAAGCCCTGACCATAAGCGAAAAGTGAGTTCAATAGGCTGATGCATCACTTCCTCTTCAAAGAAGACTTCTTTATGATTAGAATCTACGCCTTGATAAATAGCGCCATTTACATAAAGTAATGATTCAAATCCGTAATTATTTCCATGCCCTGTATTCCCATAATCAAAAATCCCTAATACTTTCTTT
>JBOFIT010000115.1:0-15545 GCA_051650305.1 Cellulosilyticaceae bacterium | reverse complement strand
TAAATACCCATATGGCTGCTGTTCAAGCTCTCCTCCCTGCTTCTGAAGCCTTACGTAAAGACATCACCACCTTTACCGATACCATTACTGAGATGCAGTCCAATAAAATGATGGCCGTCAACTGGAATAGTCAGAAAGCAAACTTCATGAAAGTTAGGCAAGAACTGGATGCTCGCCGTACAGACTTTCTTCAAAAAGAAGATGCACTTAATCTAGGGATCCAACAAACCTATACTGAACTCATCTCCCTTCATGCCGACTTCCAAGAGCACAGCCCCTTACTTTTAGGCCTCTTCGAACGCTTACTGGAAAATGCTAAACCAAGTACGCAAATCATTACACAACGCAACCAAATCAATCAAATCATTGTCTCTCTTGTAGGGGTGCAAAACAACCTCTTGTCCTATAGTAATATGCTGTAGAATTTTGTATTTCTTTTCCTCCTTATGTCACACATCGTGTCGTATTCTCATATGTTATTGTATAAATATTTTTTATAAGGAGGGAATACCCCTATGTCAATGCCTAATATTCCAGATATTAACCCTAATGTTAATATCACAAGAGATGATGCTGTTAATATTATCCTTTCTTCTATTGGTATGGAAGAACTAAGCCTCGCTCATATCGTGAATGCTGAAGCTGAAAAGATCCAATTCGCACTTGGTACATTATCTACCGCTACTGGCCCTGCTACAATGGAGCAAATCTTAGCTACAAATAAATCTGCTGAGAAAATGCTTCGTGACGTTATCAAAAACCAAATGCTTTTAGGTATGAAAATGGAAGATACAGTAGAGCTTGCTCTTAGTATTCCTACAACAACGACAATAATCTAATCCTTACGCCCATTAAGCTAGACTAATATCAAAAGGAGGCCCAAATATGTCAATGCCTAATATTCCTGATCTCAATCCTAATGTGACGATCAGCCGTGATGATTCTATCAATATTATCCTTTCTTCTATTGGTATGGAAGAGCTCAGCCTTTCTCATATTCTTAACGCTGAAGCTGAAAAAATCCAATTCGCTCTCGGTACACTTTCTACAGCTAACAACACTGCTGCTTCTATGGACGAAATCCTTGAAGTCAATAAGTCTGCTGGCAAAATGCTTCGTAACGTCATTAAGAACCAAATGTTACTAAGTATGAAAATGGAAGACACTGTAGAACTTGCTCTTAACACACTCTAATCATCTAAAAGCCGTGTAGGTATATTCCCTACACGGCTTTTTCTCATAAATATTTTTAAAAACTGTAACATTTTTCCATTTCTTACATACTCTATACTATAAACTATCTTTTAAGGAGGGCTTTTTTTATGTCAATGCCTAACATTCCTGACCTGAATCCCCATATTAATATTGACCGTGATGACGCCATTAATATCATCCTTTCTTCCATCGGTTTAGAAGAGCTAAGCCTTGCTCACCTTGTCAATGCTGAAGCTGAAAAAATTCAGTTCGCTCTTGGTACATTATCTACATCCCATGGTGCAGCTTCTATGTGTGAAATTATGGAAGTCAACCGTTCTGCTGGTAAAATGCTTCGTGACGTTATCAAGAATCAAATGCTTTTAGGCATGAAATTAGAAGATACCGTAGAGCTTGCTTCTGATTGGCACGGCTGCTACCAAACGACCACAACCACCCATTCATAAACTGATTTTTTCTGCCTTTCCCCAAGAGCCTTACAGTGATTATTGTAAGGCTTTTTCTTGTGCTTCATGCATCTTTTGCAGTTCCTCTAATAAAGGCTTCAATTGATTGTACCAGATCCATTCTTTGTTGAATCGCTGCCTTGCCCTCGTCTTTCCTTTAAACACCCTATCTTCTCGCAGAAGCTTTAAAATACTTCTGGCATGGCTTCCTAGATAGCTGGGTTCAGCACCGTCATACTTTGCAAGACAGTTCCCCTCTTCACCCCGTGCATTCCATGCCATAAAGTAGGCACCTAACTCTTTGCCTAATTCCCTTAAAGCCGGTACATTCTCATTCAGAATCAAGAAATTCCCCTTAGAAGCTGCTTCCAATACCGTAAGACCAAAGGCCTCTGAGGCTGATGGGCATATATATACGTTAGACAAGCTAAAAAGCTCCAGTATACTTTTCTTCGGTATACCATCTTCATAACCTAACTCCGAAGTGAAGAGACATTCATTTTTCTCCAAACCGTATTCTGCCGCGGTCTTTCGAATCAATTGCCTATACGTTTCTTCTTCTGTATCTTTACTTTTGGTATCACAGAAAATTACTTTCACACTCGTTTCTCCTACCGCCTTAATGGCACCACCTAATGCCACTACTTTCTCCAGTTGCTTCCCTCTTGATAAACGTGCTGGATAGACCATCAGAATGTCCACATCCACTAAGTTAGACGCTTGATGCAGCCTACATACTGCTTCTGACATACCTTCTAGCATATCAATACTATGAGAAATCACCCTACATTTCCCTTCTGGCACCTGGTACTGCCTAGCAAGTGCCCGTATGCCTGCTTGGGTAGGGAACCCATATAAGGTATTTGGCATCGCCATATATCTAGGCTTCATGCACTCGGTCATTGGTGTAGGGGGTATCTCTGGAAACGAATGGACAAAAGAAAAAAAACTTATAGTAGGTAAGTTGTGCTGTGCTTTTCTGATGGCACAATTATGAAGATAGTGCATCCCTTGAAAAAGAATATCATGCATGATACATATATCCACCCCTTGTAGCTTACTACTTAAGTCCGCTGCCACTACCTCTACTTCTTCCTCAAAAGTATCGTGTAATTCTGTGGTGGTGCGGTCATAGTTACGCCAGATGATTGCTTCTCCTTCTACTTGATTCACGATAGGTACCCAATGAAGTCTTGGGTCTAAGTAGCTTCCATAGCGTTCCTCCTCCTTACACCCTTCACTTACAAACAAACTAACTTCATACCCTTTATCTAGTAGCACCCCTATTTGATCATGGACCACATGTACTAAGGAGTAACTTGCCCGCAGCGTTCCAAACATACTTAAGATTCCTATATGCATAATCAACCTCCTTCCTTACCTTAAAATATTATTAATCTTTATTTTTAATGACTCATATAGTATAAAGATAATCTTTTTAGGAGCAACTTCTATGAAAATAGCTATTTTGACCATGTTTAAAAACTTTAGCACCACCTATTCTCTTGTTAACGTCGTCGCCGAACATTTAGAGATGCTTCTTGAAGCCTACGATACGATCCAAGTACTTGTCCGAGAAGATTGCGACTTCTCTCATTTATATGGTATTTTCCTTGACTCTCGCATCGAGTGGGTGCCCATTACACATCACCTAGAGGATGCCCCTATCGCCTTGTATGATTATAGTGACGCTAGCTTACCTTTACATGCCACCTTCTCTCAAGAAGTGGCAGTCATCGCTCAGTCTTTCGTCTCCGCCCTTAAAGATACGGACCTCTGCATCATGCATGATATTCTCTACCAAGGCTGGCATTATGTGCACAATATCGCTATCCGTCGTGCCCAAAAAGAGCTGCCCCTTACTCGGTTTATCGCCTTTACCCACTCACTCCCTACACCACGCCCACAGACACTTACACCTTCTGTACTGGCACGTTTTATCCCTATGCCTCGTACACTTTTTGCTTATCCTACTTACGCTGGTCTTCCTTTATTAGCTAAGCAATACGGTGTCCCCGAAGCATCTTGCCGCGCAGTGTACAACACCTTGTCGCTTCTTCAGTTCTTATCCCCCGAAGTGCAGACGCTTCATCAGCATACCTCTCTTTTATCAAGTGAACTGCTTATCATCTATCCCGGTAGACTAACTCCTAGCAAACGCTTCGAAAAAGTGGCTGCTTTAGCGGGTGTCCTCCATACTGTGTCTCAAAAGTCAGTCAAAGTGATTTTCTGCGATTTTCCCAGTATGGATATCCCTAGCGACACGTATAAGGACCTTATCCGCACGGAAGGTGAATCCTACGGCTTACCTAATGATGCCATAAGTTTCACCTCTGATTGTGGTTTTCCAGACGGCTTTCCTAGACAAGGTGTCCTAGACCTCTTCACCCTTTCCAATATCTTTATCTGCCCCTCATACTCCGAGTCCTTCGGCCTCACTGTCTTAGAGGCAGCGAGCCGTGGCAATTTCCTTATTCTTAACGAAAATGTACCTGCCCTTTATGAGCTAGGACTGAAGCTCCATGCCTACTTCATGCACTGGGACGCTTATTGTCCACCCCATTCCATTACGGAGCATTATCCTTCTTCCGAAAAAGATTATTATATGACTCATGCCAAGAAAATTCTTCATACTTTTGCGGTCAATACTGCCCTTTATGCAAAGACTCAGACCAGATGTTTTTACCAGCCTGACACCATCTGGTACCATCAATTGAAGCCGCTTATAGAAAGTGCCTTACTTTTAGACTGAGACTTCTCCTACTTAACTTTATCTGAGCTTCATAATGGTTAGTGTTGCACTGCATATGCCCACCTCGTAGCAACTATGATTGAATAGATGCAGTGGGCTTTTTTTATTGACTTCTATGATGCTACTGCCTGATGTCATGGTGATATACTCTTTGATTCTACTTCGCCCATAAGGGTAGTAATTCCTTATGGAGATGATAGGTGCCCCATCTAGTTGTATCAAGAAAGCAAGCTGTGTCACATTATAAATATAGCTATAAGCGTTGATGGTGGTACTAATCATATAATCCCCCTCATCTAACCAAATACTTGCGGGGCATTCTTCTTCTAGTGTGATGCCTTGACCTTCGTTTTTATAGGTCATCCATTCGATTGCCTCACACTTACCAAGCATCTCTTGACAGCAATCCCCGTAAAACATGGCATAGCCTAATGGCTGTGTGCTTCCTGTAGGCCCTGTGGTCCCTTGTGGCCCCGGTTCACCTTGCTCACCTTTTTCTCCTGTGGCCCCCTGTGGGCCCATATCTCCAGTAGGCCCCATGATTCCCGGTATCCCTTGTGGTCCCATAGGCCCTACAGGCCCCTTGGGTCCTGGTATGCCCTGTGGTCCCATCGGTCCTACTAGACCTCGTGGTCCCGGTGGGCCTGGCGGTCCTCCAGCAGGTCCTGTGGGTCCCACTGGTCCTGGTATACCTTGTGGCCCCAGTGGTCCTATGGGTCCTCTACGCCCGGCCATCCCTTGAGCACCTACCGGTCCTCTTAGTCCTGGTGGACCTGGTGGCCCCTCTGGTCCCTCCGGTCCTGGTGGACCTACTGGTCCCTGTATGCCTTGTGGTCCTGGTGGTCCTCCTGCTGGTCCTGGTGGTCCCGCAGGCCCAGTAGGACCTTGTGGTCCTACTGGACCTTGTATGCCCTGCTGACCTGGTGGCCCTATAGGTCCTGGTATACCTTGCAAACCGCATAGCCCTTGCTCACCTTTTGCCCCCGCCTGCCCTTGCATGCCACAAATTCCTTGTATGCCTTGTATCCCCTGTGCCCCACATTCACCTTTCTCACCACGCTCTCCCTTGGGTCCTGGAATCGGGCAGTATATACATCTCTCACAACACATTGTGTTCACTTGTTCATCTGCCATCACCTAGCCTCCCTCCTTGTGCTATTATATGTTGTTTATGCGTTAGAAATAGCAACAAAAAAGCAGTCCCTTCGCAAAACTGCTCATGGACTGCCTTTATTTACTGATATTTTTCAAAGCCTTGTCTTTTTCTTTCAATCATCTCATCGATACGTGTAATATAGTCATCTAGACTCTTCACATTCGGCACACGGTCGATACGCTCGCCATTTTGGTACACCATCTTCGTAATGGCACCTGCGCCTGCTGCGATGATGCTTTCTTTTTCTTCCATAATCTCAATATTGTACACACACTCATAGCCTGGCTTTGCATAACCTACGTTTTCAAAGTTCCCAAGCATATTTTTCTGGCGGTACATATAGTATGGTTTAAGTCCCATCTCTTCTGTCGCATCTTTACAAAGTTCTAGCATCTGCTCGATTTTTTCCACTTCTGCTAACTGATACTCTGCTTGGCTTTCTTTAAGTTTCGATGCTTTCTTGATGGCCATGGTGTGTACAGTGATATTTTCTGGATTTAGCTTCTGCAACTCTCGTAAAGTATGGGCTACATCTTCTACCGTTTCGCCTGGTAGCCCTAGAATCATATCCATATTGATATTGGTATGGCCTAGCTCACGAGCCTCTTGGAATACCTCTATGATGGATTCCACGCTATGTCTACGTCCGATGGTATCTAGCGTCTTTTGGTTCATCGTCTGAGGATTGATAGAGATACGGCCTACATTCATACGCTTCATAATCTCTAGTTTTTCTCTAGTGATGGTATCTGGTCTTCCAGCTTCTATGGTGTACTCACTGATTTTTGATAAGTCAAAGCTTGCTTCGATATGGCTTAGTAAGCGCTCTAGCTGACTTTCATTGAGTGAAGTTGGTGTCCCTCCACCGATGTAAAGGCTACGGATTGGTACGTCTTTCTTCGCTTCTGCGATAAAGCTAATCTCCTTGCAGAGGGCATCTAAGTAATCTTCTACTTGATGCTTCTTCGCTTCGATGGAGTAGGCTGTGAAAGAGCAGTACACACATCTTGTGGGACAGAATGGTATCCCTACATAGATACTTACTTCATCCGGTGCATTTGCCTCTAGAATCTTCTCTTCTTCTGTGGCTACATCACACATCAGTTTAATCTTATCTGGTGCTATCTTATAAGTATCTCTTAGTAACTCACAGATAGCTGCTTCTGTCATACCTTGATGACGGTAGTCATGGACAATCTTCGTCGGTCTAATCCCTGTAAGGATTCCCCATGGCATCGCCTTTCCTATATGCTGGTGTAGTACGGTGTACAGAAGTTTTTTTAGGATAAGCTTGATTTCTTTTTTGTCTTTTATAGGATCACCTACTAAGGTGATGTCTTCTTCTAAGACTTGGAGCATCACATCATCTTTTAAAAGTGTGGCACTACCTTTGCCTGCTTCAAAAGTGCTGACTACTTGAAGTGCTTCCTCTGTGTATGGTTCAAATAAATGGACGATATTGCCTAATTCAAATTCGGTATCATGTCCCTTGCATTGTAATTCTATCATTTTTTTGCCTCTTCATTCTAATCAAATAAGTGGAAACTTGGATTGGTACGTTTCTCATACCCGATGGTGGTCGGCTCACCGTGCCCTGAATAAATGGTCACATCTTCAGGTAATGTAAAGAGCTCTTCTTGAATGCCCTTAAGGAGCATACTTATATTACCACCTGGGAAGTCTGTCCTTCCGATACTACCTCTAAAAAGGATATCGCCTACAAAGGCTACTCCATAGTCTTCACTATAAAAAGCTACCCCATCCATGGTATGTCCTGGCACATGGATGACTTTAAGCTGTATATCTGTACCTTCAAGTACCACTGTCTCACCATCTTCTACATAGGTATCTGCTTTCGCTGTCATACTTCTTCCTGTAAAAGCGCTGGATAAGTTATAGCTGGCATCTTCTATATACTGCTTCCCTTGTGAATGAATGATCACTTCTGCTCCCGTGGCTTCTTTCACTGCTTCCACTGCACCGATATGGTCAAAGTGCCCATGTGTCAGACAGATCTTCTCTACCACTAAGCCTTCTTCTCCCACACGTCTAAGAATAGCCTCTGCATTGGCCGCTGGGTCTATCAGTATCGTACGTTTCGTGTCTTCATCAATGATGAAGTAAGTGTTTGTCTGTACCATTCCTAGTACCATACATTCTATTTTCATGGTCTACTTCCCTTCTATAAGCTTTTTAAGCGCCTCATGGACTGCTACATCATTTTCTTTACGAATATAAAACTTTGAAATCCAAATATCACTGCCCTTATGGCGTGACACGATGTAGTATCGCTGTCTTGTGGTGATATCTTTGATTTGGTCTTTGGTTAATGTATGCTTTCTGAAAAAGCAAGTGTACCATACGAGTTTATTTTGTTCAATTTCTAGGTATTTAAATCGTGAGGTATATAAAAAAAGTACGCCTACGCCTAATCCTATAAAGGCTACGATTAAATCAATCACATTAAAATTCCCGAGTATCTGAAATCTCTGGACATTGTTGTACATAAAGATAACGCCTAGCATCACTCCCATAAAGGATATGGCCTTGTCACTGAATGTATTGCGTCTGTAATAAATCATCTAAATCCCTCCTTGTTTTTAGAAAAAAAGAGTATGCCTCCTTCATGTGGTGACATACTCTCTTGCATTTAAAATAATTTGCTGCTATCAAGAAGAATGGTCACAGGCCCATCATTTGTAAGTGCTACCTGCATATCTGCTTGGAATTCACCTGTCTCAAAAGGTACTTGGCTTTCCTTTAGCACTTCTAAAAATGCTTCGTATTTCACTTTAGCCTCTTGGACACTTCCTGACGCTATAAAGCTTGGGCGCATTCCCTTTGTCACATCCCCATACAGTGTGAAGTTGGGTACAATGAGCATGCTACCTTCTATATCTTTTACGGATAAATTCATCTTGCCTTCTGCATCTTCAAAGATACGTAACCCTGTGATTTTATTGGCAATATACGCCATATCTTTAGGTGTGTCTGAAGCACTAATACCTACCAGTACCATGATACCTTTTTGGATGCTCCCTACACACTTACCATCTATCGCTACACTTGCTTCATTTACTCTCTGTACCACTGCTCTCATACGCGTCTCCTTAGGAAGATACTCTTTGGACGTCTAGGACATCTCTGATTTGTCTTACTTTACGGATAATCTCATCTAATTGCTGGGTGCTCACTATCTCGATACGAATATTAAAGATCGTATCTTGATTTTTTGTCGTTCTCGCATTGAGAGATTTTACTGGGATACGCATATCGGTAAGTGTCTTTGAGATATCCACGATAATGCCTAGTCTATCGCCACCTGTAATTTGGATTTCTGTGATATACGTACGCTTATTGACATTCTCTTCAAACCACTGTGCATCAATAAGGCGCTCTTTTTCATCTTCTGGCATATGGATGACATTGACACAGTCTGTACGATGGATAGATACCCCACGTCCTCTTGTGATGTATCCTACAATCTCATCACCTGGTAATGGTCTACAGCATTTAGAGAAACGTACTGCCACGTCGCCTACGCCATGTACCATAATGCCACTCTTGCTCTTCTTCGGTGCATCCTCTGGCTCTTGCATGACTTTCTCACTATGCGCCGCTAGGATTTCCTGTGCTGTTGGCATGACTTTTTTCAGTCTACCACTTTCATCTAAGATACGCTGAATGACTTGCTTTTCTTTGATACTACCATACCCGATGGCAGCACATACAGATTCCCAAGTCTTAAGGCCGTAGCGCTTACATACGTTTTCTATCATGCTACTGTCTAAAAGGGTGCTTAAAGCATAGCCTCTTTGTCTTGCACAAAGCTCTAATAACTCTTTACCACGTATGATATCTTCTTTTTTGAACTGCTTTCTAAACCACTGATTGATTTTATTACGTGCTTGAGCACTCTTAACGATATTTAGCCAGTCTCTACTTGGCCCTTTAGAGTTCTGTGAAGTCAGAATCTCGATACGGTCCCCTGTCTTAATCACATACTCGAAGGTTACGATCTTACCATTGACTTTTGCACCTACCATTTTGTTTCCGATATCACTATGGATAATATACGCAAAGTCAATCGGTGTAGCACCCTTTGGTAGTGTCAGTAGTTCACCTTTTGGTGTAAAGACGTACACTTGGTCTGTATAAATGTCTAAGTCGACTTTCAGTGCATTCATAAACTCTGCATTGTCGTCCATCTCTCTTTGCCACTCAAGGATTTCCTTAAGCCAAGAAAGCTTCTCCTCAGACTTATCGATCATGCCGTCTTCATGCTTACCTTCTTTGTACTTCCAGTGTGCTGCGATACCGTACTCTGCCGTACGATGCATATCTTCTGTACGAATCTGCATCTCAAATGGCGTTCCTTCGCTTCCCATAAGGGTTGTATGGAGTGACTGATACATATTTGGCTTTGGCATCGCTATATAGTCTTTAAATCTGCCTGGGATTGGTGTGTACATCTCATGGATAATACCTAGTACACCGTAGCAGTCCTTAATGTCTTTGACAATGACACGTACTGCAAATAAATCGTAGATTTGGTCCAGTGTCTTACTTTTATTGACAATCTTCTTATAGATACTGAAGAAGTGCTTCGGTCTACCTTCTACCATACAGTCAATCTGGGCATCTTTAAGGCGTTCTTTCATTTGCTTCACGACAGCCTCAATATAGTGTACACGCTCTACTCTCTTCTGAGCTATTTGTTGGGCTAAATCATAGTACACTTCTGGTTCGATATAACGTAGTGATAAGTCTTCAAGTTCTGCTTTAATTTTACATATCCCTAATCGGTGTGCAATAGGCGCATAAATATTTAAGGTCTCTTGGGCCTTTTCTTTTTGTTTATGCGGTGGCATAAACTTAAGTGTTTGCATATTGTGCAGTCTATCTGCAAGTTTTATAAGAACGACACGGATGTCTTGTGCCATAGCAAGAAACATCTTCCTGTAGTTTTCTGCTTGTATTTCTTCCTTTTGCATCGCCTTATCACTTGATGCATACTGGATTTGTCCAAGTTTGGTCACACCATCTACAAGAAGTGCTACTTCTTTATTAAATAATCTCTCGATATCTTCAGTCGTATAATCTGTATCTTCTACAACGTCATGTAGTATCCCTGCTGTGATTGATTCCATATCCAGCTCTAAATCCGCTAGTATATATGCAACTTGAAGCGGGTGGATAATATACGGCTCCCCTGACTTTCTGAGTTGTCCATCGTGTGCTTTTGACGCAAGGGCATAGGCATCTTCTACTAACTTCAAATTATCAGAAGGATGGTATGAACGTATTCTATTAATAAGGTCGTTATAAATTTTCTCTGGCATCGTCTACCCCCTTTTCTTCGCGTTGGCATAATTTTTATATTAGTTTATATTATAGTCATGTTATCTTGAAAATTCAATGCTAAAATAAAAAGTGGCTATGCCACTTTTTATCTTTTTTCATGTTTTTCGATGTTTTTTATGTTTTTATATAAAAAAAGACGTTTTAAAGTGGATACTTTCAAAAACGTCTCTTTGTGAATACCTTAGTATTTTAATAAAGATACAATATTTTGTCCTTCTAATACGCTACGTCCGTTAAGACCTTCTAATTCAATAAGGTATACGATTTTTACAACTTCGCCACCAAGTCTTTCGATTAAGTCTACCATAGCTTTTGTTGTACCACCTGTAGCTAATAAGTCATCGATGATAACGACTTTTTGGCCTGGCTTGATTGAATCGATATGCATTTCAATCGTATTGCTACCGTACTCTAAATCGTAGCTTTCAGATACAGTCTTATAAGGAAGTTTTCCTGGTTTTCTTACAGGAATAAACCCTTTTTGTAGTTTGTATGCTAAAGGCACACCGAAGATGAATCCTCTTGATTCTGGCCCGATTACTAAATCAAAATCCACACCTTCTACTTCTTTTGCCATAAGGTCTACTGCTTCTACTAAACCTTGTGGATCTTGAAGTAATGGTGTAATGTCTCTAAAAAGTATTCCCTCTTTTGGGAAGTTTTCCACGTCACGAATAAGTGAATATAAACTCATACTTTTCCTCCTAAATGTTATTAGTTACTTATACTTTGCTCATATTTTTGCAAAGTCATGTATCTTGGTGATTTTTCAAGCTGGGTTTTACTTGTTTTTCCTAATGTATAATGGATCTCGCCCTCAGTTAGTGTATAACTTATCAGTTCTAATTCACTAAATATATCTAATATTTGAAGCATCTTGTATTCTGTCATATGACGACTTACAAAATGTTCAACTACTTTATGCATATACAGACGGCCGTCGCCTATCCTAAAATACTTATAGACATCTTTACAATCCACATAACTTGGGATCATCATTGGTAATTGTTCAATATGGTTGGTTAGGGATTGATTCAGACAAGGGTATGTAGCCTCCGACTTAAAATCCCATTCATAATGACCGTCTTGATTGAAGACGCGACATCCATTATACCATAAATCTACAAGTTTGGTAATGCTTTTTTCTTGGTTTTCTTGACTCTTTATGAGTTTTTCAAATCCTTTTTCCGTATAGGCATCTATAGGCTGCTCTTTTTTAGGATCTACGGGTACTAACTGTAGCTTTTCTAGGTTGATAGCTTCAGGAACTTGCAAGTATCTATACAGTCCCATATAGTACTTACTTCTAAGGATTTTCTCTTGTGGTGACATGATATCTTTGATACGAAGCTGCAAGGAAGTCTTCCCATTCCAAGTATTCTTCGTCAGCTCACATGCCATGACCACTTCTTCCCCTTCTGTTAAGCAGTCCGCCAAGTATCCTTTATCAAAACCTACCCCATGTAATACTTGATGGCCTTTTTGGATGGATATCTTCAGATGCTTATCTTGCCCTATCTTCTGAGCATATTGTACCAGACCTTTCACTGCAAAGATAGGCGTCGGATTACTCACACCAAAAGGTTCCAGTCCTTCTAATTGCTCACATAGACCTAGTGATAAATCTTTAGCATCTACTTCTAAGTCCACTTCAAGCCCTGGTGTGAGGATGTCTTCTGTCAGTAGATTTTCACCATAGGCATTCAGTTCTCTCCTAAAAGCATCTAATTCCTCTTCGTTTAGTGAAAGTCCTGCTGCCATTTCATGGCCCCCAAAACGCAGTAGCCTGTCTTTTACTGAACTGATGGCCTCAAAGATATTGAATCCTTCCACACTTCGTGCTGACCCTGAATAAATGCCGTCTTCTTTGGTAAGTACAATGGTTGGCTTGTAGTACTTCCCAAGAATCCTTGACGCGACGATTCCGATGACACCATGATGCCAGTTTTCCCCTGCAACGATAATAATCTTTTCTTTGTCGATATCAATGTGCTCTTCAATGTACTTTTCGGCCTCAAGTAAGATAGCCTGCTCCATATCTTGTCGCTTTTTATTTTCTTCGTCTAAAAGCTGTGCGATGCGTGTAGCTTCCCCTTGGTCTGTGGTTGTCAGTAGTTCCACGCCTATCTTCGCATCACTGATACGCCCTGCCGCATTAATACGTGGCCCTAATTGATACCCGATAATGTTTGAGGTGATCTTGGTCGTGTCACTTTGTAGGAGGTCTAAGAGTGCTTTAATTCCTAAGTGTATAGACTCCTGCATCTGCTTAAATCCTAAATACGTAATGACACGATTCTCCTTCTCCAAAGGTACCACGTCTGCTACTGTCCCCAGTGCCACGATATCGATGTATTTCCATATCTTGTCTTCTGCATCTTCCGCAAGGGCTAAGCCGTGGATAAGCTTGAATGTCACCCCTACGCCTGCTAATGCATCAAAAGGATATGTAGTATCTGGACGCTTAGGATTCAGGATACAGTACGCATCAGGAAGTGTCTCTTGGCACTCATGGTGATCTGTTACGATAATATCTAGTCCTAAACTTTTGCCATATGCTACTTCCCCTATTGCTGCAATCCCTGTATCAACGGTAATGAGGAGCTGTCCGTACTGACTAATCTTAAGAAGCGCCCCATTATTTAGACCATAGCCCTCTTCTGTACGATTGGGTATATAGTACGATACTTCATACCCTTGCTCCTTTAAAAACATGTATAAAATAGATGTACTTGTAACGCCGTCCACGTCATAGTCACCGTAGATTACTATATGCTCGTTGTTCACCTTCGCTTCCTGTATACGCTTCACTGCGAGGTCCATATCATTCATCAAATACGGTGAGTGCATATGTGCTTTAGATGGTTTTAAAAATACCTGTCTTTCCGCTTCTTCACAAATCCCTCTTCCGTACAATACTTTTTCTACAATATTTCCGTGTGTCTCTATGGGCTTCATACGCCATTTGTAATTATTTGGTAACAAGTGATTCACCCTTTCTGCTGGATGATTTTATTATAACATATTTTTTCTAAGTCCTATTTATTTATTTTTATATCTATACAATAGAATTATTCTTATGATATAATTTATGAGTATTTACATTAATTAGGAGTGTTATCATGTCTGAAAAATTTCAAGTTGGGCAAATTATCGAAGGTACAGTAACAGGTGTTAAACCTTTCGGAGCATTTGTTGCGTTAGATGAAACTACTCAAGGGTTAGTGCATATCTCACACGTAACACATGGCTTCTTAGAAAACATCAATGAGGCTGTCAAAGTGGGGGACAAAGTAAAGGTTAAGATTTTATCTATCGATGGAGAGAAGGGTAAGATTTCTCTTTCTATGAAGAATGCTAAACCTTCACAATCAAAACCACCCAAAAAAGAAAATCCAGTGGAAGACTTTGAAAACCTTATGAAAGGGTTCTTAAAAGATTCTAACGACCGTCAAGCTGATCTTAATAAGCGTCTTAACAATCGTTAGTGTCATTTCCAAATAGGCATAAGAAAACAAGGGTTCTTAGACACTTGTTTTTTTATGCCTATTTTTATACACTCTTGCTTTATTTTATTCACCAATTCCACCCTTCTTTTATATTATATAATATGGAACAACTATCTTCAGGAGGGACCACTATGACCAATGTCTATTTAAGTCTTGAAAAAAGCATTGTCACCTACGTAGACACCGTTAAATTTTTTATTGATGCCAGTTTCAACAGCTTGACTACCAATCCTGGTAGCAACATTCAGCTTATTTGTTTTTTACCTGACACCTTGGATGTCACCTACCATACCCCTAGCTATCCAGTCCAATCCATCACCGAATCTCCTGCGCCAAATGGTACAAACCTTACCTTTGATTTGGTACCACTTACAGAAGCTGGTGTTTCTTTCTACTTCGACCTCTACGCCACTTTTAAGACATCTACACCGAACAACACGCAGGCTGCTATGACCGTTACTGTCCTTGTTCCAGGCGAGGCCCCTCAAATCTTCACGTCTCCTACGGTCACCCTTAGCGTCACCCCTCACTTTATAGCCACACAGACTATCATCCTCCCAAATGTTACCGGGGGTGCAGCAGGGGATATCTTCGCTTATGACATCATCTTAGAAAACATCGGTGATCCTGGTGCTGCTATCACTCAACTTAACCTCTCTGAAACACTACCGCCTGAGTTTTCCCTAGCCACAGATTATACCATTACGGGTCTAGATATCTCAGATAATCGCTTCGCAGACCCTCGGGCCGACGGTATCACAGGTACACGTGTAGATTCACAGCACTTTACCTTTCTCATTCCTGCTTATAAAGGTACTAAGTATCGTATACGCTTTAAAGGGAGTACCCTACCTGGGCTTGCTACTGGTAACACCTATAATGTATCTGCTGCATTTTCCTATACGAGCATTTCCTTACAAGGGCCTTTTACCGTAGGCAATACTTTTCAGATCCAACCACCTGCTATACAAGGCAAAATATCCCTCTATACCCCTGATTATACACGCCCTGGCTTACCCATTAATACAACTTGCAGTATAAGTAACACTGGAAACACAGCGCTTCAATCCGCTGTTTTTCATATTAATAATATCTCTAGCGGT
>JBOFIT010000114.1:0-15834 GCA_051650305.1 Cellulosilyticaceae bacterium | reverse complement strand
AAAGCCTCATGGCTGATGAAACAAGTGGAAAAAAGATGCGGCTATGAAGTGGTGATGGCACTGAAATCGCAGAAAGCCAATAGAAGAAGCTTACGTACAGCATACTTATCCATAGGGCTATGCTTTACCATCATTACAGGCAGTGTCTTGTTTGCCAATGTGAGGGCGATTTTGGTAGAGCGAGACCCACGTCCTGTACAGCATGAGATGAAGCTTAGATTAACAGAGGTAAGCCAGAAGGTATCAGGGGCATTAGGCGAAGCGGTACATCAGATAGAAGAAGTGGATTTTGTACAGCGAGAGAAAGGACCACTTTACTTTAGACATCCGGTGGCAAGAGAAGAATTATCTGAAGAAGTATTAGCAAGGGGTACGGAGCCTCTCGAGCGCGAAGTAAGATTAGAAGATGGCATCTATCAGTTCGAAGGTAATATACGCATTCTTGATGATGCATCTTTTGTGGCTTACTGCGAAAAGATAGGGGCTGAAGCTACCCGTATACAAGGAAGTGATACCCCTCAAGCCATTTTGTACAATCAAGCACTTTATTCAGACCAGGTTTTTGAGCATGAGAGGGAGAATGTACCTATCTTCAACTGGAAGGCGGGCCATAAACTTGCATTGACTGAGTATATGCGTAAAAGTGAGCGGGAAGAGACGGGAAGGCTACCACTAGACTTTGAAGTAGAGCTTGCATATGTGACCCAAACACCTCTAACCCATGGGATGTATCTGGATGTGTATGATACGGTCCTTATTATGTCTGAATCTACTGTGGAACAAATCGTGCCACAGCTTTCACCAGAGAATCAACGCCGCTACAATAAGGAGATTACCTACTTAGATATGGATAGAGAAGACATTCCGAAAGTACAGGCGCAGATAGAAAGTATCTATGCAAGGCATAAGGATAAAGCCAACTATGATTATTGGGATGTTAATGCAGCAGAAGAAGCCATGGCACAGAGTATGAAGCTGACTATGGGCATGATGGGGATTGGTATGTTCTTTATCGCCATGATCGGCATCGTGAATATTTATAGCACTATCAGCTCACAAATGGTAGCAAGACGACGTGAGTTTGCCATGCTTAAGAGTATCGGTATATCACCTGAAGGGCTACGGAAGGTACTGATACTTGAAAGTATTGGTTATAGTCTTAAGCCAGTCATCATAGGGGTGTGCCTCGTGACAGCCTTTGGGATGTTCCTACTATGGGCGATTAAATTAGGCGTAAGGTATATTTTTGAAGTACTACCTTATGGTACGTTTGTCGGTGTAGGTGGGGCATTGAGTATCATTGTCTTTGTCATCAGCTATACATTGATGAGACGTATCGAAAAAGAAACCATTATAGATGTCTTACGGGATGAAAGTTATTAATCAGTGAGAGAAACCTCCAAGGAGCCTTGGAGGTTTTATTATTGTGTGAAAGAAGTGATTGAATCATAGATCATAAAAGCATATAGTAAGAGTAATGAAGAAAGGGTGAGGGGAATGAAAAATTTAGGCTACACCATCGGGAGTATGTTAGTGATAACGCTGGTGGGAAAAGTGCTTTATTATTTTGGAAATGCACATAGCAACATTATTTTATTATATGTACTAGGGACAGTGGTTATTTCGAGGTATACAACACATAGAAGGTGGGGGCTACTATCCTCCGTCTTATCGGTATTACTCTTTAATTATTTTTTTGTAGAACCAGTCTATTCCTTAGCAATTGCAAGCAAAGAGTATCTGCTGACACTCCTTGTGATGTTTGTGGTGTCAGCTATTACGACGACTTTGACAGAGCGGGTCAAGCAAGAGGTAATCTTATCTCAGCGAAAAGAGAAATACACGAAGCAGCTTTATGAGATGAGTAAGGAGCTTTTAAAAGCACAAAATCTCGAGCAAAGTAAAATCGCCATTGCAGTGAATGTGGCAGAGTTATTTGACTGCAATGTCATTATTTATACAGCGGAAATGGTTGACCAGCCTTTTATCTACTGGAAGCATGCAGATGGTAGAGAGGAGGAAGTGCTAGGAGAAGAAGAGAGGGCCTTGGCGAAGAAAGCTTTCTTAAGCAAAGGCAAGGTGTACTCTACGAAGCAGCACATAAGTTATATACCGATTATAGGACATGAACAAGTGCTAGGGGTGGTAGGCATGAGTGGTGTTACGCTAGGGATGCTAGAGGCTACACAGAAGGACTTTCTGAATCTAGTCATTGCACTAGCGGGCATGGTCCTTGCAAGGGAAGAGAGTATTGCAAAGCAGCAGAAGCTCCAGTTAACCGTTGAGGGAGAGCAGCTTAAGAACAATATGCTTCGAGCTATCTCCCATGATATCAAGACACCGCTTACAGGGATTATAGGCGCAGCCAGTACACTCATTAAAGATAAAAAAGTAATGGAAGAAGATACACAGCAGAAACTTTTAGGCGGTATTTATGATGATGGGTTATGGCTTTTACATAGTATCGAAAATATGCTGAATTTTACGCGGCTAGAAGATGGGCGCTTAGTTGTACATAAACATATGGAAGTGGTAGAAGAAATCATCGAAACTGTACTGGAGAAGATTAACCGTCGTCAGTACAGTCAGAAAATCCAAGTACAGATGCCAGAAGAAGTACTTTTAATGGAAGTAGATGTCTTTTTGATTGTGCAAGTACTGTACAACTTACTGGATAATGCAATCAAATACACACCAGATGAATCGGTCATTGAACTGGCGGTTTTTGAGGCGAAGCACAAAGTGTATTTTGAGGTGAGAGATCGTGGAAATGGGATTACAGAAGAAGACCGACTCCTCATATTTAATAAATTCTATCGTGTGAAACAAAGAAAAGAAGCAGAAAGAAGTGGCGTAGGCTTAGGGCTTAGCATATGTAAGGGAATCGTAGAAGCACACCGAGGAGAGATTTGTACATTTAATAATAGTTACGGTGGCGCTACCTTCCAATTTTCACTACCAATGGAGGAAGCAGCAGATGAATTATAAAGGAACACTCTTAATCATTGAAGATGATAAAGCCATAAGAAGGTTTGTAACAGTGGCATTAGAAGTGGAAGGGTACCATTATCTAGAGGCAAGTGATGGGAAGATGGGGCTTTCCATGATTTTATCCCACAAGCCAGATGTCATCCTTTTGGACTTAGGTTTGCCAGACATGGATGGGCTAGAAATTCTAGAAAAGATAAGGGACTGGTGTCAAGCAAAAATCATCATCATATCCGCTAGGGAGCAGGAGAGGGATAAAGTCAAAGCACTGGATGAGGGGGCAGATGATTTTCTGACCAAGCCTTTTAGCATAGGGGAGTTGATGGCACGCATAAGGGTTGCTTTCAGACAAAAAATCAAAGAAAAAAATGAAGGCAATCCAGTCTTTAAAGTAGGAGAACTAACCATTGATTATGGCAAAAGACAAGTGACTTTAGAAGGGAAAGAAGTACATCTTACCCCCATAGAATATAACCTTCTTGTGGTGATGTCCCATCATGCAGGCAAAGTACTGACTCATCATTATCTACTGAAAGAGGTATGGGGAAGTGGCTACGGGGAAAATGATACAAGGTCTTTACGGGTCTTTATGGCAAGTATACGAAGAAAGTTAGAAAGTGACACGGCAGCACCCAGGTATATCCTGACAGAAGTGGGCATCGGCTATAAATTAGCAGACGAATAAATCTTAACACCATCTTAACACTCTAGGTGTAAACCTTAACCCCCTTTTTATAAAGAACGTTTTATACTAACACTAGAAATATAAATGCAAGAGCAAGAGGTGTTAGTTATGGAACAGTTTAAAGAACGATTAGAACAGGCAATTAAAGCTATCGAGGATAAAGACTTAATGAAGGCAGAGATCCTTGTGAAAGAAGCAGTAGCACTGTGTATGGATGCACCAGAAGGCTATAACTTGATGGGGATTCTAGCAGAATACCACGGCGATTACCTACAAGCAGCCAAGTATTACCGTGTGGCCAGTGCACTAGACCCTACTTATATGCCAGCTACCCATAATCTAACCCGTGTAACCCGTGGGCAGTCACCTAGTAAGTTGCATGCGGTAGATGTGAGAGAGCAGACAAAAGGTGTGGTAGATGAAGCCAGTTACTATATCGAGTATGATGCCAAACAAGTAGGGCATATCAAGAAAAGGGGATAGTTATGTTTATTGTTATCGTAGGGTGTGGAAGAATGGGGTCGATGCTTGCACAGGACTTTTCAAATGAAGGACATAATGTGGTCATCATTGATAAATGTAGAGATCGATTAGAGGCATTAGGCAATGCATTTAATGGAAGAATTATTGAAGGTACAGGGATTGATGAAGAGATTCTCGTAAGAGCAGGCATTAAAGAAGCAGATGTTTTCCTAGCTGTTTCCCAAGAAGATAATATCAATATTATGGCAGCACAAATCGCCAAAAATATTTTCCAAGTACCTTGTGTCATCGCTAGAAACTACAAGTTAGAACTTCATTCATTTTATAAAAAATTAGGGCTTCACACCATCTATCCGCTACAGCACAATATCGAACTGATCAAAAGTAAGGTGCTTTGTGATGTCGGTGAGATTGTGGGGCAGATGGATGACCCTGACCTTATGTGTTTGAAGTATGAAGTGAATGAAAAGCTTGCGGGTATGGAAGTAAGTACCTTTGAAGAGAAGTACAAAGCCAAAGTCGTACAGCTAGAAGTTGGGGGAAAATCACAGTATCCATCAGGGCATTGCATCCTTAAAAAAGGTAATCAAATGACTTTAGTAGTGGCAAAGGTATACGTAGAAGCGTTGAAAAGTCTAGAAGTACAGGGAGATAGGTGGTAAAGATGCGTATTGTTATAGTAGGAGCGGGGAAATTAGGGTATCATCTCACAAAAGCTTTAAATGAAGAAAAGTACCGTGTAAGTACCATCGAGCAGGATGCTAAGAAATGTGAACGGCTCGCATTAGAAGTGGAGAGTCTCGTCATCTGTGGCAATGCAACCAATGTAGATGTACTTGAAGAATCAGGTATCGAAGAAGCAGATGTAATCATTGCTGCTACAGGAAAAGATGAAGAGAACTTACTCATTTGTCAGATGGCTAAGATGTACTTTGATGTGCCCAAAGCCGTTGCACGTATTAATAACCCTAAAAATGAAGGGACCTTTAAAGCACTAGGTATTGAGCATACAGTAAGTAGTACCACGATTATTGCACATCTTATAGAAGATGAGGTCATGCTAAGAGAACTTAGAACACTGATGACACTTGATAAAGGGGAAGTAAGCCTCACCGAATATATGGTAGACACTTCATCAGAGGTTAATGGCTATAAAATTAAAGATATCATATTACCAGAAGAGTGTAATATAGCGTATATCTTAAGACAGCATCGCGTGGTCATTCCACGAGGCGATGTGGCATTTCAAAAAGGGGATAAAGTAATCGTCGTTGTCGCACACAAAAACAAAAAACAACTGGATCAACTTTTTGCCCACAAGACAAAGAAAGTTAACTGGTAGGGGGAATGAATGTGAAAAAGCCAGAATATCGCTATGGTTTCAAAGAAGTTAGTCTAGGTATTATCGTTGAAGTTACCTTTGTCATTGTTTTATGCGCCGCCTATTATGGGATGGTTGTCGTGTTGATGAGGTGAGACGATGACACGTATATTAGAAGATATCAAAATTGTAAGTTATTATATGGGAAAGATGATAAGTAGCATAGGCCTACTTCATCTCGCTCCCATTATGGTGGCACTTTGTAGTAGTGAATGGGTTGTGGTCGTTGATTTTATTATCAGTATGAGTATTTTTTTGATGATAGGATCTGGGCTTGAACTTTGTGGCAGGTCTTTTAAAACCCGATTTAGATGGGGACATGGTCTGATGATTGCATCAGTGACATGGATTATCTTGATGGTGCTATCGGCTATTCCATACTATTTGAGTGGACATTTTGTATCCTACTTGGATGCGATGTTTGATGTAATGAGTGGCTATACCACAACGGGGGTTGTACTGATCCAAGATATAGATCATCTGTCTAACGGTCTTAATATGTGGCGCCATTTGCTTACTTTTGTAGGTGGGCAAGGCATGATCGTCTTAGCTCTTAGTTTTCTCATTACCAAAGGGCGCGGTGTTTTTTGTATGTATGTAGGGGAAGCCAAAGATGAGAAGCTTCTACCTAATGTTTCAGATACAGCAAAGGCCATCTGGATTATCTCCCTTGTGTATTTGGTCATAGGTACCTTTGTACAGATGCTCGTAGGACTGGGCATAGGGATGGACTTAGGACGAAGCTTTCTTCATGGTATGTGGGTCTTTATGGGAGCATGGAGTACAGGTGGGTTTGCACCACAGTCTCAAAATATCATGTATTATCATAGTGGGATGTATGAACTCATTACCATTATCGTTATGATCATCGGGTCCTTTAACTTTGCACTGCATCATGCTATCTGGAAAGGCAATAAAAAAGAAATTTATAAAAATATCGAGATTGTATCTTTCGTGACTACTTTAACATTAACCACAGGTCTTGTGGTCATGTGGTTTAGCAAGCAAGGGCTTTACACAGAGGCTATCAGTATGTTTAGAAAAGTCGTGTATCAGATGATGTCAGCCCATACAACCACAGGTTTTATGACGGTTTATGGCAGAGAATTTTTACTCGAGTGGGGCAGTGTAGGCATCTTTCTTATCAGTATAGCAATGCTTATCGGTGGAAGTGCTAGCTCCACTGCAGGTGGTATCAAGGGGATTCGTATGGGGATTATCTTCAAAGGATTCATCCAAACCATCAAAAAAGCCATGTACAGTGAGAAAAGAGTGTATGTAGAAAAGTATCACTTTGGTAAACAACAAGTACTAAATGATGAAATGGTGAAGAGTACCTTGTTGATTGCTATGCTTTATGTACTCACTTTTGGTATAGGGGTACTGGCTACGTTATGGGCAGGATACAGCCTACCAGAAGCTGTCTTTGAGTCAGCATCTGTAACAGGAAATGTCGGCTTAACCATTGGCGTTACCACACCAAGTATGCCAGACTTTTTGAAGATTACTTATATCTTCATCATGTGGGTCGCACGTCTTGAATTTATCTCAGCATTTGTATTTATAGGAACAGCATTGAATGGGGGCTATACATTATGGAAAAAAGCAATACACAAAGCATAAGCATACTTCTAGGGTTTCTAATCAGTCTTTTTTTCCTTGTGAGCCCAGTAGAAGGCGCTACGGTAAAAATAAATGACTTGATAGAAAACGCTAAGGCCTATGCCGAAAAAAATGTGGTCATCGAAGGCGAAGTGATTGGTGAACCTATCGGGCGTGGAGACTATGTATGGGTCAATATCCATGATGGGAGCAATGCCATCGGTGTGTATATACAAAGAGAAGCACTCAGTGAGGTGAAGTACTGGGGAAACTATAAGTATAAAGGTGACCAAGTAAAGGTTACGGGGATTTTTCATCAAGTGTATGAAAAGCAAGGTGGGGAGATGGGCATAGAAGGAACCACGTTAGAGGTTACACAAGAAGGGTATGTGTCCACTCACATCCTTTCGCCTTGGCGTGTGGTAGCCATCTTCCTCTTGGTACCAACAGCAGGCGTACTTATGGGAATTAACTACAAAAAAAGAAGGGACACTTTGTCATAGAGTGTCCCTTCTTTTTGGGTTATAAAGCTACTGGTTGTTCTTCAGTAGGCAGATCTTTACCTAGATTTCTCATCTCGAGGAAGATGACCACGGCAGATACAGCTACAGCTAAGAAGTCAGCTACAGGACCAGCAAGCCATACACCTTTTAAACCAAACATATTTGGCAAGATGAGGAAGGCTGGGATAAGGAAGATAAGCTGTCTTGAAAGACTGATAATCATCGCTTTCTTTGCTTTACCTACAGACTGGTAGTAGTTTGAAGCAGTCATCTGAATACCGATAAGTGGCATTGATAGGAGGAAGAGCTTCATACCAGAGATGGTAATCTCAGTAAGTTCAGGATCTTTGTTAAACATACCAACCGCAAGGTGTGGGAATGTCTGAACGAAGAGGAAACTGAGGACAAGAATCACAGTAGAGATGATTAAGCTGTACATATAAGTTTGCTTCACACGTTTGAAGTCTTTCGCACCATAGTTATAGCCAATGATAGGCTGAGCACCTTGGTTGATACCAAAGAGTGGCATGATATAAATCGTAGAAATCGAAGTGATAATAGCCATTGCACCGATTGCTAAGTCACCTCCATGAGTCATAAGTGCCTTGTTTGCAAGGACAGTAACGACACTACTTGCCATCTGCATACAGAATGGCGCCATGCCTACGATAAGGATTTTCTTCATGATATGTGGATCAATGAGAATGCTTTCACGTGTCAATTTAAGATTCGATTTTTTGCTTTTTGTAAAGTAGAAAAGTACCCAGCAGCCAGCTACAAATTGAGAGATTACTGTTGCATAAGCAGCACCTTTGATACCTAGGCCAAGACCGAAGATGAAGATTGGGTCAAGGATAATGTTAATCGCTGCACCGATAATCATCGTATACATACTGATTTTTGGATTACCATCAGAACGTATCGAGTTATTCAGGGCAAAAGTAAATAAGTTACAGATTGTTCCCCAGAAGAGTGGACGCATGTAATCTAAAGCATAAGGTAATGTGTTCTCACTTGCACCAAAAAGTGTAAGGATTTGCTCGGCAAATAAGTTACCAAGTAGGGCGATGAGGATACTTACAATGACAATCCCTGTAAAGCCATTGCCTAAGAATTTTCTCGCTTCGTCTTTCTTACCTTTTCCGAGAGAGATAGAGATACTTGCACAGGTACCTATACCGATAAGCATCCCAAAACCTGTGATGATTTGTGTAACAGGCATTGTAATACCTACACCTGTAATGGCAAGACCACCTACATTCGGGATATTACCAATGTACATACGGTCTACAACGTTGTAGAGCATGTTGACTACCATACCGATAATAGCAGGTATGGAGAATTTTATCAGAAGTTTCATGATACTTTCTGTACCAAGTTCGTTGGGTGTTTGTTGTGTGGACATCGCAATTTCCTTTCTAGATATTATTTTTTTGACATGTATAAAATAATACCACCATTTCGTTGCGTATGCAACAATGCCGGCTAAAAAAATATTTCCAGTTCAAGGACACGAACTGGAAATAGGTGTACGCATTATTCAGATTGAAGCATGGCTTTTTCTACAACATCAAAGCCTATACGGTCTACCATACCTGCGAAACGCTCGCCAGGTTCACCATTGTGGAGATAAAATTGAATGCCACGCTCGATGATATCTAATGATTCATCCACAGAGTAAAGGCCCTGAAGCTCTTTGCCGATGATTTTTTCACGACCAAAGGTACCACCGATAAAGATGGCGACTTGATTCATCTTGCGGCCACTGATGCCGATACAGCAGAGTTGAGGCTTAGAACAACTATTGAAGCAACCAGAGATACCTAGACGAAGTTTGTTTGGTAGCTTGGTATTGTAGTAGCCTTTATAGAAGCGTTCATGCATTTTGAAAGCAGCATCCTCAGCATCAAAAAGACCTACACGACAGACATTACCTTTACATGTATGGACAGGGCGCACACGTGGTCCTGTACCACCTACATCAAGACCGCCTTCAGCAAGTTCGGACTTTACTGCTTCGATGTCTTCGTATTTGATCCAAGGGATTTCCACATCGAGGCGTTGTGTGAGTGTATAGTAGCTACGTCCATACTTCTCAGCTACGGCATTCAGTGTAGCAGCATAGCTTGTGGTCATGTGACCAGCTGGGATAAGGACACGTGCAGCAAAGTGAACCTTATCTTTTAAAGGGAGAAAGCCTTGGCCTTTGACAGCCATGATTTGTTCTTGGGTATAACTCATGGTCGATCATCCTTTCTTAGATAAACATTGTATGTCTTTAATGATACACTACATGGGGAAGAATGAGAATATGATTCGTGACAAAAGTGTATACTTTTGCGTATAAATATGATAATATAAATTTAATTAAAAACATAGGAGGTAAGTCATGACAATGTTATTACTATTTTGCTAAGAAATAAGTTTCTAGATGAACTTATGGAACGAAAAGAACACAACAAAACAAGTAGAGGATTCACTTTTACTAGGCTTTAGGAGCTTTATTTAGAATGCCTAAAAGTCGGTTGTGCTTCATGCAAAGGTAATACGTATCATGTATTTATTTTCCTATAACGAGACAAGACAAAGCACAAAATCCGCCACAGGTAGGAGAGGTGTATTGTTTTGCGTACGGTTATAAAGGCTATAGGAAAATCTATAGTCTTTTTTTGCGTGTAAGTAGCTTAAATAAGGGGTAAAAGTGGCTCCAGAGAGGAGCTTATATGAGAGCATTATTATTAGAGAAAAAAGGGGCACTGGTTGTCTATGTATTAGCATGTTTACTTTTTGTGGTATCAGATATGGTACAGATCGGGGTGACATCATGGTTGTTTGACGCACTGGAGTCAGGAGATACCAAGTATTTTCTGTTTGTAGCGATGATGGTGGTAGGAGGGATGATCCTCAATGGCGGACTGTACTTAGCATCCCGTATGCTAAGACTTGGTTATATGAAGGAAATCTTACTAACCATTCGTATGCGTGCATTTGAAGCCGTGATGAAAAAAAGCTACAAGCAATTTGGTCAAGTATCAAGGGAAGTGTACTTATCACGTCTGACTAATGATATCAATAGTATCGAATCACGTTTTTTCACAGGGTTGGTACAGATTATTGCTAATGGGGGGCTTTTTGTAGTAGGGGTAGTAGCTATTGCTATACTCGACTTACCACTGGCGGTTGGGACACTAAGTGTTGCCATTGGTTGTTATGTGCTATCAAGTCTTTTCTTGAAGAAGACGGAGAAACTACAAGAGGCAGTGTCAGAAGAAAATGAACAGTTCACTTTAGAGGTGGGCAATACCTTTAATGGGCTAGAAATCATTAAGCTTTCCAATATGGAGAAGAAATTCTCACTGAAAAATATCTATGCCATGAAACGCCTTGAGCGTAGCAAGTGGCAACTGAATAACTACACAGACCTTCAAAGAAATGGACTTATCTTCATCGGCTATGTGGCGATGGTAGGTATCGTCTTTTATCTGGGAATTCAGATACAAGGAGGCATGGGCCTTGGTAAAGCAGTATTTCTTTATGACATGAGTAGTAGACTTTCTTTTTTGATGATGAATACCATGCCACTTTTTAATGTCATCAAGGCATCTAGTAAGCTTTATGATAAGATTACCCATGAAGAAGACGTGGTACAGGATGCAGAAGCAAAAGGTGCATTTACATTTGAAAAGCAAATTGAAGCTAGAAATTTAAGCTTTGGCTATGAAGGACAGAAGCTTTTAAACCATACATTCTTTACCATTCAAAAAGGTAAGAAATACTTAATCAAAGGAGTAAGTGGTGCAGGAAAATCCACCGTGATGAAGCTTTTAGGTATGGTCTACGACAACTATGAGGGCGACTTGGTGGTGGACGGCGTATCCTATAAAGCCATTGATGAGAAGCACTTCAACCAGAAAGTAGCTTTTATCGAGCAAGACGTCTTCCTATTTGAAGATACGTTGAAAAACAATATGACCTTGTACAAGGAAGTGGATGAGATGCGACTTGCACAGGCTATCCAGCGGGCAGGTCTTACCGAAGTAGTGGAAGAAAAAGGCTTAGAGATGATGCTCCTTGAGAATGGTAAGAATCTTTCCGGAGGGCAAAGACAGAGGTTAGCTATCGCACGAGCCCTTGCAAAGGAAGCGGAGATTCTCTTTGTAGATGAAGGGACGTCTAGTCTCAATGAGGAGCTAGGAAGACAAATCGAGAAGGATTTACTGGCACTACCACAGACGGTCATAGCCATTAGCCACAGGTATTACAAAGGGGTGAGTGAAGACTATGATTATGTGCTAGAAATTCAAGGGAGAGGGATCAGGCAATACGAGGCACAAGCTTATTTTGAGGGGGTAATGGTATGCTAAAAAAACTTTTACACACATGGCCATGGATGGTGGCATCGGTGATACTGACAATGGCACTAGGGTTCTTAGAGAGCTTTATGCTTGTGAAGATGGTAGGCTTATTTGACCTAGCTTTAAGTGGTAGTATGGTAGGCTATAAAGAAAAAGGGATGCAGATTATCTTACTGGCAATCCTTCTCATACCGCTGGCGATGGTAGTTACAGTAGTAAAAAATAGCTACAAGCAAAAAGCCAATGTAGCCATGAAGACGTATTATATCGAGAAGGTCTATGGCAAAAATATGAATGAGTTCAACGGGGAGAACAATAGTAAGTATGTCTCTTGCCTTGCCAATGATTTTAATACGTTAGAGACGAAGCTGATTGATGCCTTGTATATGTTTATTGATGGTGGGGTGTATTTTCTCTCAGCTATATGGATGATGTATACGGTAGAGCCTTTCTTTATCTTTATAGGCCTTGGGGTTATGGCACTGAATATGACTATTAGTGCAGTCACCTCTAAGCCTATCCGAAAGCAGATGAACCTGAGAAGTGATGCTTTTGAAGATTACACAGGGACCATCAAGGAGACATTGGGTGCTTTCCACATTATTAAAAACAACGATTTATATGACCATGTAGGCAAGCAGTTTTATGATAAGAGTGAGAAGATACAACACAAGGGATACTTGATAGATCGTATGATTACCTATGTGGCTTGCTTGCAAAATACAGAAGGGATGCTCACGATTATGGGCGTTATGCTTTTAGCAGGGTATTTGACATTGAAAGGCTATGGAACCATAGGTGGGGTATTGATTTTATTTGATGCCATGCACCGTGTGGTAGGGCCTACTTATATGATGAGTGAAGCGATGCCACAGCTTCTTTCAGTGAAAGACCTGTGTAAAAAGATTGAGACGACACTTGAAAATGTGGATAAACAGGAAGAAGCACTGAGTTTAGAGGGAATCGAGGAGCAGATTGTTTTTAAAGATGTAAGCTTTGGGTATGATGAGGATGTGATTTTAGAAGAGGTGAATATGACCCTTAAAAAAGGTGGCAAATATTTGCTTATAGGTCCTAGTGGTGGTGGGAAATCTACTTGCCTGAAGCTCCTTAGAAAGTACTTCAACCCACAGGAAGGTGGCATCTTCGTGGATGGTAAGCCTTTAAAGGATATTAAGAAAGCATCCTACTTCCAGCATATCGCCAATGTGGAGCAGAAGGTTTTTATCTTCGAAGATACCTTACGTAACAACTTAACCCTTTACAAAGATTATACAGATGAAACCATCTGGGAAGCCGTAGAGAAAGCAGGCCTTAAGGACTTTGTGGCACAGGATACAGCAGGCTTAGATCGTATGCTCTATGATAATGGAAAGAATATCTCAGGTGGTGAGAAGAGCCGTATCGCCATCGCAAGGGGGCTTCTGGAAAAAGCAGATATGCTTCTGATCGATGAAGGCTTTGCAGCTCTCGATAGTGAGCGAGCAAGGGAAATCGAGAAAAGCCTCCTAGACCTTCGGGATATGACAGTCGTCCATGTAAGCCATGTGCTTTTCAAAGAACATCAAGCCTTGTATGATGGGATTTATGTGGTGAAAGACAAAGGCGTGACGTTACTACCAACGGCATAAAAGACGAAAAAGCAATCACATGCCATTGGAGGATGGCGGGTGATTGCTTTTTCTATCTATATGGGGAGAAGAAAAACTTGATAGGTTTATAATAAGGTATAAATGTAAAATAGAGATAAGATATAAATTAAAAATAGGTTAAAAATAAGTTAAAAAATAGCTTAAGGAGGCTGGCAATACTTAGGGGTGGAGATAAGACGAAAAATATGGCATAATACTGAGTAGACATAGAAAGTATACATAGGAGGAAACAATCATGACATTATCATTTCTTATGGGCCCAATCGTTGGTGGGATTATTGGGTACATTACAAATAGTATCGCAATCAAAATGCTTTTTAGACCACTGAAGCCTATCTACGTATGTGGGAAGCGTTTACCATTTACACCAGGGATGATTCCTAGAGAACAAGAGCGTATCGCAAAGACTATCGGTGAAGTAGTGGGAAGAGAACTTATAGACGAGGCTACACTCAGAGAGCACTTACTTTCTCAGGAGATGGTGGTTAAGCTAGAAGCTGCTGTGGATGAGTGGGTCAATACGTACAAGACATCAGAAGCGACAGTAGAAGAAGCACTTCATAGCGTACTGGGTGAATCCACTATCAAGATGCTTGGCAATACCATTGAAGAAGGCGTAACCTATGCAGCTTATCAAAAGATTGTGAGTATGAGACTTGGTGAACCACTGGCGAAGCAAGCGGTACAAGCCATCTCAGGAAGTCTAGGACCGATGGCTATGTTTGTAAGCGGTAGCTTACTTGAGACAGCTGAGACAAAGCTTCAAGAAATTATCCAAAGTATGATAGAAGAGCAAGGGGAAGAAGTCATAGAGACTGTCATCAGTCGTGAAAAAGAGCAGCTTCTTCAGACACCAGTAAGTACGATGGTAGGGCGTATCGAAGAAGAGCTACCACGTGTGAAGTATGTACTGATGAATCAGTATGTGAATCTGGTACAAAACCAGCTGACAAAGATGATTCAGACAGTAGATATCAAAGACATTGTGGAGCAAAAAATCAAAAACTATGATGTACTAGAAATGGAGAAAATCATCTTAAGCATCGTAAAAAAAGAGCTTAATGCCATCGTATGGCTAGGGGCACTACTAGGCGCAGTGATGGGCGTGATTATGAACTTTTTCTAAAAGGCAAAACAAAAGGCCGATCCCTAGTAGGATGGCCTATTCTTTTGCAATCTTTTTAGTTGAAATCTTGGAGAAGTTCGACCACCATTTTCAGTGGGTCAGAAGTATCCATATAAGCATACTGGCCAGCACCGTAGCTAGCTGTCTGAATGAGAGGCATCTCATTCTTAGTGAAAGTAGCGATGGTTGTATCAAGGTTTGCCACCTTGAAAGCGATGTGGTGGAAGCCCTCGCCGTGTGCATCTAAGTACTCACGCCAAATGCTAGGATTGTGGTCAGGTTCGATAATCTCTAGAGTGACTTGTCCAAGCTTCACAAAGCCAAGCTTTGCACGAGCAGGTGTAGATTCTCCTTTGAACTGAACACCAGTTACTTCAGGTGCTTCAGTCAGTTTGTAACCATAGTTTTTGACACCTAGAAACTGGCACCAGTTCGCTAGCGTGGTCTCGATATCGTTAACTAAAATAGCGATTTGGACAACGATAGTGTTATCAATTAATTGTGTATCTTGTAGTGTTTGAGCCATCGTATTTTCTCCTGTAAGGTATATAATAATAGAGATTAATTGTAGCATGTATAAAGAAACAAGTAAATTCGAAACAATAAAATAAAAGCGTGACAATAAAGGGAAAGATAAAAGGAGATTAGCATGAAAATAGATATTATATGCGTCGGAAAATTAAAAGAAAAGTATCTGGTACAAGCTATCGCTGAGTACACCAAAAGACTGGGACGCTACTGCAAACTAAGCATCATCGAACTGGCAGATGAGAAAACACCAGACAATGCATCAGAAAAAGAAGAACTCCAAATCAAGCAAAAAGAAGGGGAGAAAATCCTCGCACAAATCAAAGACGGCGCCTACGTAGTGGCATTAGCCTTAGATGGCAAGATGATAAGCTCAGAAGAACTAGCAAGCTTTATGTCAGACAGAGCCCTAAGAGGAGACAGCCACCTAGTCTTTCTCATCGGCGGATCACTAGGCCTTAGCAATGAAGTACTCCAGAGAGCACAGTATAAACTATGCTTTTCGAAGATGACCTTCCCACACCAGCTCTT
>JBOFIT010000113.1:0-5435 GCA_051650305.1 Cellulosilyticaceae bacterium | reverse complement strand
AAGTATACTTAACTACAATGATTGTGATGAGAGAGTACATTCCTGGAAGAGTGCTTCAATCAAGAGTTTATCCGCTATTGATTAAGGAAGGCATTAAGATGGGCATGCTTTTCCCTAGTAGTTACAACGGTTATGCTGTACAAATAAGAAAGAAACTTAAGCAGAGAGCAGTGGCACAGACTGTCGTTCCTATATTAGCCGTACTGATGATACTCTTTACGGATATTTACGACTATAAATATGGGCCATTTGTCTTGATAGGTACGTTGCTTGTATTTACATTGATTAATTGGAGGTGCCCTCATTGTAATAAATATCTGGGTAAGGGAAGAAGTCCGAAGCATTGCCCGCGATGTGAGATACGATTTAAATGATAATAGAAGAGTAAAATTAGAGAAGCTATAGCTCATGGGCGATAGCTTCTATTTTTATGCAGGTATATGTAAATATATAACAATTATTATGTAAATATGGAAGATAACGTGAGGATAAGTTATGATAGATGAAAAGCGAGCGTTAAAGTCCTAACATTAAATCTAAAAATATAAAAAACGTATGTAAAATTTATGTTAAATAGGGAAAAAAGCGGCTTTTTTGTGACATTTGTCATATTGGAAATCACTAATATTGATACAATAGGGCTAACAACAATATTTTTCAGGAGGGAATTATGAAAAAGGTAATAGTATATGTTTTATCTCTTATAATGCTTATGACAACACTTGTTGGCTGTGCACAGAGTACAGGCCAAGGGGCAAGTGGTGCAACAGGTGAAAAGTCTAAGTTCAAAGTAGCACTTATTTCAGATCCAGTAGGTACAGAGCAGTTCATCTTACAAGCGTACAACAAAGTAAAAGAAATGTCAGAAATCCATGGATTTGAATGGACATCTATGGAATGTATCGATACTGCACAGTGGGAAGAAAACACAAGAGCAGCATCAAACGAAGGTTATGACCTTGTAATCGGTATTGGCTGGCAAGCAGCTGACCCATTCAGCCAAGCAGCAGAGCAATACTCAGATGTAAAATACGCTGTTATTGATACAGTAGCATCAAGTGATAAAGTAACAAGTATCGGATTCAACGAGACAGAGGGTGCATACGTACTTGGAACAATGATTGGTACAGCATTCCCAAATGAAAAAGTATACGGATACATCTCATCTTTCCAAAGCCAAGCGACATACAAGTACCGTTATGGTTTTGCAGAAGGTGTAAAGACAGTAAATCCAGAAGCTAAATTTATTTACAACTATACAAACTCATATAGTGATACAAACTTAGCTTATGAATATGCAATGCAACAAAAAGCTGCAGGTGCAAACTTCATCATGGGTGGTGTAGCAGCAAGTGCAAACACAGGTATTTACCAAGCAGCGACAGAGCTTGCAAACAAAGGCACACCAATCTATACAACTGGTTTAAGTATCGACCAGACAACACCAGACAACGCATACATCATCGGTGGTCTTCTTAAAAACACAGGTGCATGTGTGGAGACAATCATCAATGAATATGTAGCAGGTACATTAGAAGGTGGCGTACAAATTCTTGGGTTAAAAGAAAATGCATTTGGTGTTGTACACGTAACAACAGAATCTGCAAATTACCTTAACTCAGAAGTAATGACAGAAGAAGCAATCGCAGCAGGTAGAGCAGCAGCAGATAAAATCATTGCAGGCGAGCTTACAATCGTAGCACCAGAAGAATCTAATAAATAAATTTCATATGGAGCTGTTGCATAATAGTGTAACGGCTCTTGTTTTATATATTAGCCCAGTAAAAAAGCTTCTTTATTTCAGAAAAGGGCGGCTACGCGCAACATTTCTTACATAAAGAACTTTTTTACTAAGTAGTAAGCAAAGTCTAGAACTAACAGGCACATTGCAACAGTTCCATCCTTATATCACACAGAAAGTAGGTACCTTAAAATGCTTTTAGAAATGAAGCACATTATGAAAACGTATGACAATGTCATTGCCAACAACGATATTAATATTCATCTGAATCAAGGTGAAATCCTCGCAATTGTTGGGGAGAATGGTGCAGGTAAGTCAACAATTATGAAAATCCTCTACGGTCTTCAACAGCCAGATTCAGGGGATATCATGTTAAATGGTGAAAAAGTCGTGTTCCATAGTCCATCTGATGCGATGGCTTGTGGTATCGGAATGATTCAGCAGCACTTTATGCTTTTTGAATCCATGACAGTAGCGGAGAATATCGTCTACAAAAACGAAGCACGTAAAGGTGTGTTTTATGACAAAGAAGCGAATATCAAAGTTGTAGAAGAACTTTCAGAGAAGTATGGGCTTAAGGTAGACCCACACGCAGTAATCGGAGACTGTTCGGTAGGGCTTCAACAACGTGTAGAAATCTTAAAGGTACTTTATCAAGATGCAGACATTATCATTTTCGATGAGCCATCTGCTGTACTGACACCAGGTGAAGTCGAAGAATTACTTAAGACAATGAAGCATTTAGCGGCACTTGGTAAGAGTCTCATCATCATTACCCATAAGCTAGATGAGGTAATGGAAGTTTCAGACCGAATCGTCGTGATGCGTGCAGGTGTCGTAGTAGATGAGATGATGAAGGTAGATACCAATGCGGAGAAGCTTTCAGAAGCGATGATTGGTAGACAAATCCTTACACGTCAGATTCCAAAGCAAGCAGTCGGTAAGAGACTTCTAGAAGTGAAAAACTTAATGCTACGTGACAACAATGGTAAGCCGATTCTTAATGGTATCAATATGCATGTAGATAGTGGCGAAGTGGTAGGTATCGCAGGTGTATCTGGTAATGGTCAGTCAGAGCTTATACGATGCATCACAGGTCTCCAAGCTTCAGAGTCAGGGACAGTCATGATTGATGGCAAGGATATCACCAACAAGCAGGTGTACGAGATTCGTGAGGCAGGTATCGCACATATTCCAGAAGACCGTTATGTATGGGGAAGTGCTAAGGATGCAACCCTTGTAGAGAATGCACTGATTGGCTATGAGGACAAGCCAGCATTTTCAAAGCGAGGCATCTTAAACCTTAAGAATGTACAAGAGCATGCGATGAAGCTTATCAAGGAGTACCGCGTCAAGATTGGTTCGGCGTCTCAGCCAATCAAAGGGCTTTCAGGTGGGAATGCACAGAAGCTAATCGCTGCACGTGAGATTACGCGTAACACGCCAATCATCATTGCGTGTGAACCTACAAGAGGTATCGACATAGGTGCGATGGAGTTCATCCATGACCGTCTCGTAGAAAAGCGTAATAAAGGTGATGGGGTACTTCTCGTATCATCAGAGCTTAGTGAAATCATGAGCTTGAGTGACCGTATCTATGTCATCTATGAGGGACAAATGAACGGTGAATTTACAAAAGATGAGGTAACAGAAAAAGAATTAGGTATGTATATGCTAGGAGGAAAAAAACATGAAAACGCTTAAAGCCTTAAAGCTTCCGATGATAGCGACTCTTATCGGGCTTTTAATCGGTGGATGTGTCATTGCTTTCTCAGGGTTTAATCCTATAGAAGCAATCGTAGGGATGTTTAAAGGTGGCTTTGGTTCCACATATTACTTAACGACGACGCTGACACGTGCGACACCTATTATTTTTGCAGGTCTTGCTGGTGCATTAGCATGGGGTTCAGGCTATCCAAGTCTTGGTGCCGCAGGGCAGATGGTGATGGGTGCAATGATGGCTGCTATTGTGGCTATCGTTTGTCCAGGTCCAGATGCATTCGTACTTGTGATGTCTCTGGCAGCAGGTGTAGGTGCAGGTATGGCATACTCACTGCTTTCTATTTATATTAGCCAACGTTTTCAACTTTACTTATTAATCATTACATTAATGCTTAATTATATTGCGGATTACATAGCTTCTTATCTGACATCTTATGTAGTAAAAGATCCAAACGGACTGGATTCTTCAGCTATTCAGACACAGATCATAGAAGGTGCAACTTTACCTAGATTACTAGAAGGGTACACATTACACTTTGGATTTGTATTAGCAATCATTGCTGTACTTCTTATCTTTTTTATGATGAAGAAGACCACTTTTGGTTACAAAGCAAAAATGGGTGGACTAAACCCAGAGTTTGCAAACTATGGTGGTATCAAGAGTACACGTATGATGTACTATGTACTACTTTTAAGTGGTGCCATAGCAGGTATAGGTGGTGCTTGTGAGGTACTGGGTACACGTTATCGTTATGTAGATGGCATGATTACATCTCCAGGGTATGCATGGAGTGGTATTATCGCATCCCTTATGTCTAGCAATCACCCGATAGGGATTCTTGTAAGTGCGATTTTCCTTGCAGGTCTTACGACAGGTGGAAGTGCTATCGAGAGAAGCATGGGCGTACCAAGTGAAGTAACGATTATTATTCAAGGGATTATCACACTACTCATCACAGCGAAATTTACGATAAAGTGGATGAAAAAAGATGGTTCAAGCAACAAGGCAAAAAATAAGGCGAAGAAGGAGAACTCATAATGGAACTTAATTTAGATTACTTAGCAGTTATAGCAAACTCAACAATTCGAATGACAACGCCTATTTTACTTGTTACATTAGCAGCAGCAATTTGTAGTAAAGTAAAGATTTTCAACATTGCTATGGAAGGAACGATGCTTACAGGAGCATTCTTCAGTATCGTAGCCAACTACTTTACAGGAAGTGTTTTCTTATCTGTATTAGCAGGTGTAGTAAGCAGTATGCTTGTATCGGGCTTAGTAGGCTTCTGTGTCATCAAACTGAAGGCTTCGGCTGTCGTAGTAGGTATGGCAGTCAATACGATGATGGGTGGGGTGACTACCTATTTGATGTACCTTATATTTAAGACCAAAGGAGTATTCTCAGATCCTAGTCTTGTGAGTTTACCGAAAATCAATATTCCTTTTATTGAAGATATTCCTTTTGTAGGTACCATGCTTTCAAACCTTACAATTATTGATTACTTAGCATTCATCATTGCCATCGGTATGTACTTCTTCTTATATAAGACAGTGTTAGGATTCAGATTAAGAGCAGTAGGAATCAATGAAGAAGCTGCAAAGAGCTTAGGAACACCTGTGGAGCGCTATCAGTTCCTAACCATCACTTTATCAGGGATTTTAAGTGGACTTGGTGGGGTGCTTCTATCAATGAGTACAGTTACACTCTTTATCCAAGATATCACTTCAGGTCGCGGTTACATCGCACTTGCGGCAAATAACCTTGGGCAATCCCATCCACTAGGTGTCCTTGTATCAAGTGTATTCTTCGGTGTATCTCAAGCAATCGGAAATGCACTTCAAAATACTTCTTTAAAAACACAGATGACAGCATCACTTCCATACGTAGCAACAATCGTAGCACTTATTGTATTTAGTGTACATGCATCTAGAAAGAAGAAAAGAAAGGCAAAATAATGAGATTCTTACATTT
>JBOFIT010000112.1:0-8951 GCA_051650305.1 Cellulosilyticaceae bacterium | reverse complement strand
CCAGGATCAAACTCTCGTTAAAAAGTTTGTCATCTGACAATAATTTTTGTGCTATTAGTTAGCACTGACTTTTGAGTACATGTACTCAATGAATCGACTGGTCTATTGGTTGTTATTTTATTTTCAATGTTCATCGTGTTGTGCGCCGTTGACTGCTTGTCCTTAGCGACATTGACTATGTTATCATATGACTTAACCATTGTCAACCAGTTTCCTCACTTTTTTTATATTTTCCTCTAGGTTTCTTTACGTATTTTTATGTAACCCTTGATATATAAGGTTTTTCTATACTCCTTACTTTTCATCTCATTCTAAAAAAAGATGTATAGTATCTATCAATCTACTATACATCTCTTATTTCTATTTACTATTTAATTGCTTGTTCTGCAAAATTAGTGACAACAATGGCATCATAAGCTGGTCGTTTATCAAGTTCACCTGCTAATTCCATAACATCCATAAGTCTACTTAAGCTTTCTTCTTTGAGTACAGGATCTTGACACCATGCGTCAATATCTTTATAGCGTTGTACAACTGTTGTTAAGTCTTCTATACTAAGTTCTTTAAAATGTGGTGCAATAATTTCTGCTATTGTCGCTGCTGTATTTTCTTGTACGAACTGTTGACCTTTGTATGTTGCATTAGTGAACCTTTGGATAACATCTGTATTTTTTTCCATATAAGACTTAAGTGTGCAGTAGGCTGTATAAGGGATTTCCCCTGTAATTTCTCCTACTGATGCCATAATATAGCCTGTTCCTTCTTTTTCTAATGAAGTTGCTAAAGGCTCAAATAACGTTACATAATCCCCTTCACCGCCTGCATAGGCACCCGCCATAACACCGAATTGAATATCTGTTCTTACATTTACTTCACCTGCTGCTGTATTCTCTCCTATTGTTAAGCCTGCATTTTTAATGGCGTATTCCAATGTCATCTCAGGCACGCCACCTTTTCTTCCTCCGAGTATTTCTTTACCTTTTAGTTCCTCTAATGTAAAGTTCTCATTTGCTGTACGTCCTACTATAAAGCTTCCATCTCTCTTGGTAAGCTGTGCAAAGGATACTGCGTAGTCCTTACTCCCTTGGTTGTATACATATATAGAAGCTTCTGGACCCATAAGCCCTACTTGGACTTCTCCAGATAATAATGCTGCCATGGTCTTATCTGCTCCTTGTGCATTAAGCAGATCTACTTTAATACCTTCTTCTTCATAAAAACCTTTTTCAATAGCTACATATTGTGGTGCATAAAAAATGGAATGTGTTACTTCTGCTACTTTTATTTGATCTAAATTTCCTGCACTTTTTCCACATCCGACGCCCATCATAGATAAAGTCATCATGAGGAATAGTGTAAGAAGCACTTTAAGCTTTCTCATTTTCTCACCTCGTATACATAATGATATGGTATTTTCTTACAGTTACATACTATATCATAAGCAACTACCCTTGTATGTGTTACCTTTTAGACTTGTATAATTTTTCAATCACATTAACCATCTGATACATAATGAGTGCACAGACTGCTAGCACCACCACGCCCATCATAACTAAGTCTAATCTAAAGACTTGCCCACCATAAACAATGAGATACCCTATACCATTTCTCGAAACCAAGAATTCACCTACAATGACTCCTACCCATGATAGCCCTATATTAATTTTAATAATATTAATGATATTTCCTATATTGCAAGGTAGTATCAACTTGGTAAGGATTTGGTACTTGGATGCCCCAAAACTTTTAAGCATCTGTATTTTTTCTTCTTCCACATTATTAAAATAGTTATAGGCGGATAAAACAGTGGAGACAATAGAGATTGTAATAGCTATTACCACGATGCCTCTTATCCCTGCGCCTGCCCACACGATGAGTATAGGGGCCAATGCCGTTTTAGGTAATGCATTCAATACCACTAGAAAAGGATCGCTTATCTTTTGAAAAGTAGGCGACCACCACAGTAAAATGGCTACGATGATACCTAAGAATGTACCTATCGCAAATCCTAGCACCGTCTCCCACACCGAAATAGCTACGTGGATAAAAATACTTCCATCTGCTAAGTAGTCTACGAACAACTTCCATATGGCACTTGGACTACTAAGCAAAAAAGTATTAATAACACCCATATGTGCTAATACTTCCCACATCACAATAAACATCACTGTAATACTTATTTGCCATGTTATAATACGACGTTTTTTCCGTTTAACTTCCTTTACATAATTCTTGTATCCATCTGTTGATTTATCAGCTATCATAAACTTCTAACTCCTTCCATAGCAAATCAAAGTAATCTTTAAACTCAGGCGCATTTCTAGCCGCTAGTGGTGTCTTTTCTCCTTTAGTTGAAAGTTTTACATCGTATAATCCTTTAATGGTTGCAGGTCTTTTAGATAAAACTGCAATTTGATCGGACATGGAGATCCCTTCTGCAATATCGTGGGTTACGAGAATAGCTTCTTTTTTCTCACTTCTGATAATTTTATAGATGTCATCGCTGACCATTAAGCGGGTCTGATAATCTAGCGCTGAAAAAGGCTCATCTAATAAAAGTACATCGGGATTTGTCGCTAGTGTGCGAATAAGGGCTACTCTTTGTCTCATCCCTCCTGATAACTCTTTGGGATATCTGTTTCTAAATTCCCATATCCCATACATTTTCAAGAGTTCTTCTATTCTTTGTATTGCCTCTTCTGTTTTGTTGTGCTGTATTTCTAAACCAATCATAATGTTATCCATAATGGTTCGCCATTCTAATAAATGGTCTTTTTGAAACATATAACCGATCTTACCTTGTATATTTACTTCCCCTTGCGTTGGCATCATCAGCCCCGTTAGGATGTTGAGGATTGTAGACTTACCACTTCCTGAGGGTCCTAGTATGCCTAGTATTTTTCCTTTTTTAAGTGTAAGGTTCACATTTTCAAGCACGAGGATTTCTCCTTCATTTGTATAGAAACTCTTATAGACGTTTTTCAACTCGATAATATTTCCCATCATCTTCCTCCTTTACACAATCTTTGTAGCTTTATCTTTTATTTCTATATTTCCATAATATTAGTGCTTATCTTTTTACGTGCCTATTTCCATAAAAAAAGAAAGTAACCTCTTTTAAAAGATTACTTTCTCTCTATTCCTTATTTAAGTAAAATACCACTAATCCACTGCATAATAAGATTATTGTCATATAAAAACTTTGTTACTGTAGTCCCTTGTATCAGCTGGTCCAATGTTCTCATGGAAGGGATAATCATCAGTACTGGTACCAGTAAGCATCCGATCCAGACCCATAAAAGTCCTTTGATTGTCCCCACTGTAAACCCTGCCCATTTATTCGCAGTCTTTAGTAATGGTAATTGCGCCACTAAATCCAGTATACCCACTACTACAGATAAGGCGATTTTAATAATAACCCATGCAATAACAAGTGCAATAACAGAAACACATAGGTTACTTAATGATAAGGTTATATAATCGATTAACTTTGTAACGCCTAGAAGTTCGTAAATCTCTGGATTATTATGTGCTACCATTTGTTCTGTAATAAACTGTGGAAGAAATCCTGTTGCTTCTTTAATAGCTTCTGCTTGTGACTGTACACCTATGGTCGTCTCAAAACTAGGCATCATCTTTCCTACCCAACTTTGAATGCCTTCATAAAGAGGTGTTAACTTGATAATCCCTTCAATAAAAGGCGATACAATAACGGCCAGTACAAGTGCTATAATTGATGATACAAAGCTGTAAATTGTCTTAATAAACCCTAGATGTGCACCTATGAGTGCACTTACTAAAATAATTCCAATGACTATTAGATCCAACATTATTTTTTTACCTCCTGTACTTTTTCAAGCTGTATCACTTCATTTTTAGTGATTGCTACCAGCTTTCTTCCTAGGTAACCTAAATACTCTATATCCGCTGCTGCATGCGCTGTAAACTTCAGCTCACCTTCTCGGTCAAACCCTTTGTATTCTTTTCCCTGACCTACTACTACCCCTTTGTCATCTGCCGCAAAGTAGGTGATACTCCCATCAAATGTCAGTGTATTCACTGCTTTGCCACTGCCATCTAGAAATGCTAAGGTTTGCTTGCCATACAGTGCATTCTCTGATTGAACACCACTTGATAGTACGGGTAAATAAGGCTTCGCTAGGCCGCTGGTCACATAAGGTGTATGTCTTAAGTACATCGTATCTACTTGTGTCACCACTTTACCTTCTTGGTTATAGTATGTAATACCCTTATCCCCTATCGCTACCCAAGTATTATTATCTAGATATTCAATCTCATATATAATGTTATCTTTCTGTTCAATACCGAATTTTAGATTATCTGTAGCCTGCTCTTCCTTTACATCTAGAAGTACACCTGCCAGCTGTGTCGTAACCACTGGACTATAAATGTCAACGTAACTTGCTAAAAGCAAACTTCTATCTGGCGATACTTCCACTGCAATAGGAAATCCCGCTCTGTCGATATGGGTCACACGCTTCCCAGGAATTTGTCTACCACTCTTATCGTATGCACTGATTATATGCCCTTCTTTTGTCTCCTCTATCGTTGCTACATCACCATTTTTATTAATCGAAAAATAAACAATAGGTGTCTCGGTTACAATGTCGCCTTCTTTTCCTTTATTGCTGAAAATACTTACTTTACGATCTTTCATATTGCCAACCGCAAAATAAGGGGCTTTTTGTTTTACTACCACTTTATCAAGGCTTAGTGTATCCGTCCATATTTCTTGACCGGCACCATCATATGCCGTAATACCATCCTTTGTCACTCTTATGATTTGGTTGTCATTGACCCCTATGTATTCATAGCGATTCTCTGGAAGTTCAAAGGCTATGGTTCCTAACTTATAAGTTACTGGCCCTTGCTCAAACTGTGCTATCTTTGATAGGATTACTAAGCTTGCAATAATCCCAAACAAAATACCTACTACACTTATAACCTTTGTATGAGATGTCTTAGATACTTCCTTTTCTTTGGTATCTTGTTCCAATTTTAATTCCTCCTATTTTCCCACTTCATATAACTATAATACACTATTAGCATGAGGATTTCAAAGCATCCTATATAGCCAAAAAGGGGAAAAACATGTGCCACAATGTGAGAAAAACCTACTTTTGCACCAAGTAGTCCTAGTACGCTTATGCCAATGATCATGATTTTCTTATGATGTGCCTTCTTGCCCGACATATTTTCAATCATACCATAGCCATTGGCGATGGCCGTTGTGTACATTGCCAATACAAGTACCACCAAATACATATACTGAAATACCTTTGGATAATCTAGCAAAATCCCCATCATAGGTATCTCTAATTGTGAAATACGACTATAGTACAGCAACGTACATGCGCCTATACTTAAGCCCACTAACCCCAAACCAAGTCCACCTATCCACCCAGCCCATACGCCTTCTTTCTTCGAATGCATCTCTCCACTCAAGTGTACTAAAACCACCATGACCGTTAAAGTATTATAAGATACATAAAGAATAGCTGATGTGATCCAGTTTCTTATGCTTCCTGTATTGCCACTCATACTCCATACCGGGGCTTCTTTAAAAAGCAGCATATAAGTCCCTAAACCTACCGCGCCTATACACAGTACGGGTACCAATAAACTATTCATCCTTACAAAACCTTTTGATCCTGATAAAAAGGTGACTAGGCAACATCCTGCCATCAGCAAACCTCCTACCCATACTGGCAGCCCAAACTGTTGCTGTAAGATAGCGCCTGCTCCCGCAATCATAGCGGAATAGCATACAAAGAGAAAAATATTGACCAACCACTTTAAGATCTTTCCTAAAGTTGCCCCCATCAAGTGACTTAGAAGGGTATCATAGTCTTGCCACTTTTTTTCATACGCCACATCTAAAAGAATGGCCCCTATGGCCCCATGTAAGATTCCTGCTAATACAAGCCCATACATCCCCTTCATTCCATAACGCGTGAAAAACTGTATCATTTCTTGCCCTGAGGCAAATCCAGCTCCTATAACTGCACCTATGTATACGCTGGCTATTTGCAGCGTTCTTTTGATGCTTTTACTGCACATAAAATCCCCCCTATAAGTTTGTCCTATTACTTAACTATATGACAAGCTATAGAGGGGTATGTATAGAGTTTTATCCTATTAATGACCTGTACATCGCTTCATACTTCTTCGCAGACTCTCCCCATGAGAAAGGTGCTTCCATAGCATTACGGCGAATCTTTTCGAATACCTGTGGTTGTTCTTTGTAGTAGCTATAAGCTTCTTGGAGTTTACGGTACAGCCAGTAGCCTGTATACTCTTCAAACTCAAAGCCTGTTCCTTCTCCTGTCATGACATTGTAATGCATTACTGTATCTTTAAGTCCGCCTGTCTTACGTACGAGAGGCACACTACCGTAACGCATCGCCATTAATTGTCCAAGTCCACAAGGTTCGAAAGCTGAAGGCATTAAAAAAACATCAGATGCTGCATAAATCTTCTGTGCCAAAGCTTCATTAAATGTCAAGAATATCCCTGCACGTTTACCATACTTATATGCAAAGTGTTTGAACATATTTTCATATTCCATCTCACCTGTCCCAAGTACAACGAACTGGATATCCATTTCCATAATCTTATCCATAATCCAGCTTTTTTCTATGGTTTGCTTTAGCAAATCAAAGCCTTTTTGATCCGTAATACGAGAGATTACACCAACCATCATGCAGTCGCGCTCTTCTAGACCGTATTCTTTTTGGAAAGCTTTTTTATTTTTCTTCTTGCCCTCAACATCTCCTACGCCGTAATTGGTGTACAAGTGTTTATCTGTTTCTGGATTATAAAGTTCATAATCAATACCATTTAAAATACCACATAACTTATCTGAAAGCTTTTCTGCTAACAAACGATTGAGGCCACATCCATACTCCCAAGTCTTGATTTCCTCTGCATAAGTCGGACTTACTGTATTAATCTGATCTGAATAAAGAAGACCTGCCTTCATATAGCTTAAGCCTCCATGAAACTCTAGACAATCAGTCACAGCATAGCCTCCATCTAACTCCAATACATCAAGTACCTGCTCTTTCCCAAATATCCCTTGGTACTTCATATTATGTATTGTAAATACTGTCTTCATTTTGCTATAAAAAGGATCATGACAGTACTTATCTTTAAGCATCAAACATAAAGGCCCTGTCTGCCAATCATTACAGTGAATAATGTCTGGCTGAAAATCGATATGCTTCAGTAAATCCAGTGTGGCCTTGCAAAAATACGCAAAACGTTCTGCATCATCCCACTCCCCATAAAGTTGAGGTCTGTGAAAATACTGATCGCTTTTCAAAAAATAAGTGGGTACTGTTGCATCATCATAGTACACCCCAACGCCTTGTTTTCTCCAATTAAGATTCACATTATAACTGGTTAAAAAATGTGTGTCGTGCTCAAAGAATTTCCCCTGTAATGTATGATAATAAGGCATGACAACCCTTACATCTACGCCATTTTCTTGTAATTCTTTTGGAAGTGCAAACGCTACATCTGCCAATCCCCCTGTTTTTGCATAAGGTGCTACTTCAGATGCTACAAATAAACACTTTAGCTGTCTTTTTTCCATAATTCCCCTCCTAAAGTCAATAATATCTAGTATATACTACTTTTTTCTTTTTCTCAATATTTTGACTATTATTATTGTTTATTTTTGTAGCTTCCCCCATTTTATGCCAATCTTATTTATTTGGTATTTTAAGCTCTTGCCCTACATAAATGTGATCCCCATTATCTATTTCATTTAAGGCTATAATCTCTTTTGTACGAAGCTCAGTATTAAAATGCTTCATACTGATTTTACGTAATGTATCCCCTTCTTCTACTACATAGGTACGTTGCTTTTCTGTAGCTGGCTTCTCTTCCTCTGTTACAGTTTGTTTTTCTTCCTCTACAACTTCTTTTTCAGGCGCCTTTGGTGTCTCCTCTGTGCTGCTTTCTTCAGTTGCTGCACCTTCCGTAGCTTCTGCCTCTTCATTTTCCTCTGGTGCTACTGCTTCTTCTGTCTCTATCTTTTCAGCCATAGTTGGTACGCTTTCTTCCTCTCCTACTGCAGCTTCTCCTTGTGTGACTTCTTCTGGCAATGGGCTCACTGGTGTTTGTGGATTAAAGACAAAAGGTGAGTTTTGCCCTTCTGTTGGCAAGTTTGGCTTATTGGCTACATTAGCACTTTCTAGTTGTTGTTGTAACTGGTTTTGTTGTTCCCGTGCTTTTTGATCATTTTCGCCCATACGTAGCATAAATGCTGCCATTGCCAACAGTGCAACACTTGCTGCAATAACTGTAAAATTGGTTTTCTTTCTTTGTTGATATTCTTTTTTTCTTCTACGCCCAATCTCTCTAAATTGATTAACGACGTTATCTTCTTCCTCTTCTTTTTCAAGATTTATAAATGGCTTGTCTAACATATACTGCTGCATACATGGATTTTTGTCATAATAAATATAGTAGCCACTTTGCTCTTTTAACATTTCATTCTCATATACATAGAAACTTTCCAAACGATTGATCGGGTCTACTAAAAGAAGCAGGCTTCCTTCTCTTGTAAATAAGTCTCTATGTACCTTTACTTCTTTCATGGTCAACATCGTTCCGTACCCAGGCTGCATATGTAACCATCCTAAAATTGATGCTCCAGGAAAGTATTTTTCTTTTTCATCGTAGAGTCCTTGCAACGCTTCTTCATTAACCCACTCTTCTGCATGGCTTAAATAACGCTTTTGAATAGGCAGAACCCCGCATATGATGACTTCTTTTGTCTCTGGATAATATTCACCTACAATTGCTGCAGAATGTTCACAGGACAAGTCAGTATTTGCATATTGATATATATATGTATAAGCATAGTCTTCTAAATACACTGCATAGTCACAGTCTGTATCACCTATAGGTCTTACTGAATT
>JBOFIT010000111.1:0-111822 GCA_051650305.1 Cellulosilyticaceae bacterium | reverse complement strand
CCTACTCGGTCTCCCAATGCCTGACGTATGGCCTGCCCCAACGCAAGCCCTACATCTTCTACTGTATGATGGCCATCGATTTCCAAGTCCCCCTTGGCTTCAATCTTCAAATCCATAAAGCTATGCTTCCCTATATGGGTCAGCATATGGTCAAAAAAGCCAATACCTGTGGCAATCTCTGTCTGTCCCGTTCCATCTAATTGCACTTCTACTTTGATTTGTGTCTCATAGGTCTTACGTTCAATCCTTGCTATACGCATCGCTCCACCTCCTACCTTTTACTCAAGGCTTCTTCTAATATGCTTATGACTTGCTGCATCTCTTCTTTCGTTCCCATACTCATGCGGTAATACACAGTGTCCTTGTGCATGAATTTCTTGATATGTACCTGTGCATCTTTAAGGAGTGTATCTAAAGGTTCCTCTGTGCGAATCCATAAAAAGTTTGCCGCTGAAGGTGCCACCTCCATCCCAAACTGGATCAGTCTTTCTCTCACTTCATCTCTGGTTTCTTTAATCCACTGAATGGCTTGGTCAAACGCCTTTTTGTGTGTCATCACGAAGCGTCCTACTTCTTGTGAGAAGATATTGAGATTATACGGTGGGCGTACGGTCTCTAGACACTGTATCAATGCTTCACTTGCTAAACCATACCCAACCCTTGCCCCTGCTAAGCCGTAGGCTTTAGAAAACGTGCGAAGGACAATGACATTCGGGTACGCCTTCATCACTTCTAGAGAACAGTCCTCATGAAATTCTGCATAAGCTTCATCTAATACGACGATACCCTTTGCTGTTGCTACGATTCGCTGAAGCGCTTCAGTGCTTAGTAAAGTCCCTGTAGGATTATTAGGATTGCACAAGAAAATCACCTTTGGGTCATAAGTGGTAATGGCTTCACAGAAAGCTTCTAAGTCATAGTTAAAGTCTTCCTTTAATGCCACTTCCATCAAGCGCCCTTCATTGATACGGGTACTGAGTCCATACATACTAAAAGACGGAGCTGGTGCTAATACCACATCATCTTTTTCCACAAAAGTTCGTAAGATGCAGTCAATTAATTGGTCTGACCCTACACCACAAATCACCTGTGTAGGCGAAAGTCCATAAACTTTACTGATAGCTTCACGTAGTGCTGTACTATCTGTATCTGGATAAAAATTCACCGGCATCTCCATCACCCACTGTGCCATATGTACCTTCAATGCTTCTTGAATGGGATAGGTGTTTTCATTGGCATCTAATTTAATGCCCTCTACTACATACGGTGCATGATAAGGCTTCAAATCTCTAATGGCTTCACGCATCATTTCTCGCATAAGTTAGCCCCCTCTTGGCGTACTTTAACGGAGAGTGCATGGGCATACAGATACTCACTTTCTGCAAAAGTAATGATGTCTCCACTAAGTTCCTTTAAGGCTTCCTTTGAGAAAGAAAGGATGCTGCTTTTCTTGATGAAATCATCCACTCCTAAAGGTGAGAAGAATCTGGCTGTACCACTGGTTGGTAAGACGTGGTTTGGCCCCGCCATATAGTCGCCCACTGGCTCTGGGGTATAGTGTCCCATAAAGACTGCCCCTGCATTTTGGATTTTGCCAAGTAAGTCGAAAGGATGATCCACTGCTAGTTCCAGATGTTCTGGTGCGATGCGATTCGCCACGTCACACGCTACATCCATGGTTTCTTCAATGAAAATCCCACTGTACTGACTAAGAGAATGTGCTAAGATTTCTTTTCTTGGCAAAAGCTCCACCAGACGTTCTACTTCTTCTTGGACTTTAGTTGCTAAGTCTTCACTAGTAGTCACAAGCACAGCTGATGCTAGTTCATCATGTTCTGCTTGGGATAAAAGGTCTGCTGCAACATAGATTGGATTGGCACTTTCATCTGCTACAATGAGAATCTCACTAGGCCCTGCTATGGAGTCGATGCTCACATATCCATACACCTCACGCTTTGCAAGTGCCACATAGATATTACCCGGTCCTACGATTTTATCCACCTTTGGAATACTCTCTGTGCCAAAAGCTAAAGCGGCGATAGCCTGTGCCCCGCCGATGGTATACACTTCCTCTACACCTGCTAGATACGCTGCTGCCAATACATTCTCTGGCACTTTGCCTGCGTCTTTAGATACAGGCGTTACCATGACGATACGTTCCACCCCTGCTACCTGTGCGGGTACCACATTCATAAGTACAGATGAAGGATAAGCTGCCTTGCCTCCTGGCACATATACCCCACAGCTTTTAAGTGGCAAGACACGTTGCCCTAAAATTTCCCCATTAGGCTTAATATCCATCCATGTATTTTGCTTTTGCTTCTCATGGAATTGGCGAATACGCTCACAAGATAAACTCATGGCGCGTTTCAAGTCTTCGTCTAACGTCTCGAAAGCTTGGCGCATCATCTCTCTATCTACCTTCACATTATCTGGTGAAACATCTGGATGATCCCACTGATTGGTATAAGCAAACAGTGCTTCATCGCCTTGTTCGCGTACAGCCTTTACAATGGCTTTTGTCTGCATCGCGTATTCCCCTGTATCCATATTGCCTCTTTGTTCCAGTACCTTAAAGAAATCGTTCTTTTCCCCACTTTCTCTTAATAAACGTATCATTCTGCTTGACCCCCTAACCTTTGTTGAATTGCATCTATCAACGCTTCAATCTCCTGATTCTTCACTTTCATACTTGCGGTGTTTACTATCATACGTGCCGATAAGGGCATCATATCCTCTAAAACCACCAAGCCATTTTCACGAAGGGTTGCACCACTCTCGACGATATCCACGATAACGTCTGATAACCCTACAATGGGTCCAAGCTCCACTGAACCATTGAGTTTGATAATCTCTACTGGGGTATGCTTACTTTCAAAGTATGTCTTTGCCATACGTGGATACTTGGTAGCCACTCTTAAAAACTGACCCGTCTCTAAAAGCTGCATCTTTTCCGCTTTACCCGCTATAGCCATTTTGCACTTACCAAAACCTAAGTCCAATACTTCATAGACGTTACGATTTTCCTCAGCAATGGTATCCTTTCCCACAAACCCTATATCTGCTACACCATAATCAACGTATGTCGGAACGTCCGACGCTTTCGCTAGGAAGAAGCCATACTTACCGTCATCACTGGTGAAAAGTAGCTTCCTTGTCTTCTCCTCCATCTCCTGACACACGATGCCAAGATCCTTTAATACTGCCATTGCTTCTTTTGCTAGTCTTCCTTTTGCTAATGCAAAGGTGATTTGCTCCATCTTAATTCCCCCTTAAATCTTCTACTACAACCACTTGTGTCTCGCCACGTGCCACGTTAGACATCACCACCGTACCATCCTGACGGAAATACATCATTCCCTCTATACCCTGCTCTTTGGCATACAGAAGGGCTTCATCTGCCTCTTTTGTCAAAGCATACTCCACCACAAGGCCTTCCTTGCGATACTGCCTTGCAATGTCTATGGCTACTTTCCCCATCTTTTCATCCCATACAAAAAGGGTCGTCGTCATCTGCTTGAAGCTTTCACCCTTTTGCTGAAGTTTCTGTAAGACAAAAGGTATATTAATCCCCATCCCTACTGCCGGCATATCTTTCCCAAACTGTGCCAGCAGTTTATCATACCGTCCGCCTTCTACAATGGCTGCGCCTACACCATGGGTGTACCCTTGAAACATAATGCCTGTATAGTAACTGGCATAAGATAAAATACTAAAATCAAATAAGATAAAGTTCTCTACACCAAAGTCTACCAAAAGCTTATACACATCTTCCAAGTACGTTAATGCTTCCCTCGCTACTGATGATGTAAGCTTGCCTTTCACCTCTCTCACAAGGTCAATGGTCCCTGAACGCTGCATGAGTTGCATCAAAGCATCTACCACTTCACCTGTATGGTCTAACTGGCTAAGGATCGTTTTTAAACTTACCGCATCTTTTCCGTCGATGGCTTTATAGATGGCTTGCTCTTCTTCACGGGTGGCGCCTAGTTCACCTAGCATCTCACGAAGGAAGGTCGCACTGCCTATATGAATCGTGAAATCCTGAATGCCCGCTTCTTTCAGTGCTTCAATGGCTAGCATGATGACTTCTGCATCACTTGCACTCCCCACACTTCCTATAAGCTCAATCCCTGCCTGTGTAAACTCGTGTTGCTTCCCTTGGTAACGCTCTGGATAACGAAAGCTATTGCTAATGTAGGTATAGCGCTGTGGAAAAGGTCTCATACTATTTTGGGTAGCTACTACCCTAGCAATCGCCCGCGTCATATCACTTCTCAAGGCTACGATTTCTCCTTGATGATTAATCCACTTATAAAGCTGTGGATTCTGGCTACTTTGCTCCCCTGTGGTGAATACATCTATATATTCAAACGTAGGTGTCTCAATCAAATTGTAATGATGCTTTAAGAAAAGTTCTTTCATACCTGCTTGAAGTGCGTCTTTTGCCAGTGCTTCATCCCATAAGAAGTCTTTGACGCCTTCTGGAATATGTAACGTGTAATTTTTCATCGCTCACCCTCGCTTTACTATGATAAAGTTATAAATTATTAAAATAATTATAGTTTATAATTTCGAAAAAAACAATATGTATAGTGTGTTTATTTTTAATTAACTTTAATTTTATAATATTTTTCTAAGTTTGCATAATATTATTTTATTAGTTTTATAGGCATATTCTATGGCATATCCTCATAATATTTGATAAAATAGATTTCGTCTTAAAGGAGGGACTTACATGGCATTTATCAGAACTGAACTAGAAGATGACATTCATCACATACATGCTATTCATCGCGAAGCCTTTGGACGAGCTGCTGAAGGGGATTTAGTGAATGCACTACGTCATACCAATTATTTTTCACCAGATTTATCCTTAGTAGCCGCCGTTGGTGACGAACAAGTAGGGCACATTCTTTTTACACGTATCGTTATAAAAGATGGCAGCCGTACTTATCCGGTGCTTGCTTTAGCACCTGTTGCAGTGAAACCTTCTTTCCAAAAACAAGGTATCGGAACAGAGCTTATTACCGAAGGCTTACGACTTGCTAAATATGCAGGCCATAAAGCAATCATCGTATTAGGCGACCCTAAGTTCTATGGCCGTTTCGGCTTTGAACGTGCAAGTAAATACGACATCATACCACCAGCAGGTATGCCTGAAGAAGCTTTTCTTATTGCAAAATTAGGACCGGAAGATTCAACGATTAGAGGACAAGTTTACTATCCTGTTGAGTTTAATGCAGTATAAATAAAAATAAGCTAGCACTAAGTGCTAGCTTATTTTTATTTATACTTATACTATGTGATTTATTCGTTGGTTTGGCCTGCTGCGCCACCTGCGCCTGGATCTGCACTACCTGCTCCTGCACCACCTGTGCCGCCCTCAGTACCACCAGCTGCATTATCTACATTCTCTGGGCTATTTGGTGTACCATCTCCGCCGTTATTATAAGCAGCGTTGTCTGTACCATTCTTGTCTGATGCTTTGTTTGTATTAGCATCATCTTTAGCTGTGGTTGGATCACCTTTACCATAGTTGTTGGCACTGTTTTCACCATTAAAGTATTGGTCATAAGCTTGCTTTGTCATGGTGATGAACTCTGTAGATGTCTGTGTCGCACCTGTAACGACGTCTACTTTTGTAGGATCTTGAACGTCTAAGAGATTTTGGCGTAGTACGTCCATCGCTTCCTTGGTACTAATACCTGTCTTTTCTTTGACAGTCGCATTATACTCTTCGTCTTGAGATTTCTTCGCACCTGCATCATCTACATAATCAAAGTATACTTCTGTAAGTACATCACCATCAAAAGTAAGACGAAGATGTGGGAACCAGCCGTACTGGTCTTGCTGACCTTCAAGTTCTACCACTTCACCCGCTTGTGCGTTGTTAACCTTGTCTTTATTAGCAGTATCTGAACCGCATCCAGTGAAGACTAAGCTTCCTGTTAATGCCACAGTAAGTAGCAATGTAATGATTTTTTTCATCTTGGATTGCCTCCTAATTGGTTAAATAAAATTCTATACTGGATATTTTGCCTAAAAAGAAAAAGACTATGCACATTTTGCATAGTCTTTTTCTTTTTAGTGATTATTCTTTTAATGCTGCACGTAATTCAGCAAGGTTTTTAAAGCCATACTGATTCATGTAGTCAACGAGTTGATGTTTGATATCTACTGGTGCTGTAGGATTTATAAGTGCTGCTGTACCGATGGATACGGCATCTGCTCCTGCTAAGATGAATTCCGCCACATCTTCTCCTGTCATAATGCCACCAAGTCCAATAATTGGAATATCTACCGCACGTCTTACTTGGTATACCATACGTACGGCTACTGGCATAATAGCTGGTCCTGAGAAACCACCCATTTTGTTTGCGATCACACACTTCTGCTTGTGTACATCAATCTTCATACCAAGTAGTGTATTAATCAGTGATACGGCATCTGCACCTTCTGCTTCTACTGCTTTTGCAATCTCCGCAATGTTTGTAACGTTTGGTGTAAGTTTAATGATGATTGGCTTCTTAGATACACGCTTCACTGCACGTGTTACTTCTCCAGCAAGTCCTGTATCTGTACCAAAGCCTATACCACCACACTTCACATTTGGACATGAGATATTCACTTCTAGCATATCCACATCTGTCTCACTGAGTCTTTCTACTACTTCACAGTAGTCTTCGATTGTACGGCCTGCTACGTTGGCAATCACCTTTGTATCAAAGCCTTTCATAAATGCAAGGTCTTCTTTGATGAATGCCTCTACACCAGGATTTTGAAGTCCTACTGCATTAATCATCCCACCATAAGTCTCTGCGATACGTGGTGTTGGATTACCTTCCCAAGGCACATTCGCGACACCTTTTGTAATGACTGCTCCTAGTTCACTTAGGTCGTAGAATTCACTGCTTTCTCTTGGTGAGAAAGTTCCTGAAGCTGTTGTAATAGGGTTTTTGAGAACGACCCCACCAATGTTTACACTTAAATCAAGTTCTCTCATTACCATACAACCTCACTTCCTAAAAAGACTGGGCCATCTTTACATACTTTTTTCTGCTCATAACCTGGGTCTGTCTCTTTTTTTGTTTTACATACACAGCCTACACACGCGCCATACCCACAGCCCATACGCTCTTCAAGAGATACTTGTACAGGTACATTTTTCTCTTCACAGTAGCTTGCTAGAGCACGTAGCATTGGTTTTGGTCCACAGCTATAGTAGTAGTCGCCTTCGATGCCTTCTGCTTTCATAAGGTCGATGACATTGCCTTTAAATCCTGCCCCACCATTGTCTGTAGCGATATATACTGTAACCCCTTGTGCTTCTAATGCTTCCACTAGAAATGGTTCTTCTCTAAAGCCAATCACTGCGATTTTCTCGCCTTCTAAGTGCTTGCTAAGCTCTACAAGTGGTGGTACACCGATTCCCCCACCTACGAGTACGTGAGTCTTTACTTGTTGAGGTGTATACCCATTACCAAGTGCACTACTGATACGGATAGTATCACCTTCTTGGTATGTAGCAAATTCTTTTGTACCTTTACCTACGACACCGTATACAAGTGTAAGGGTTGTCTCACCGATTTCACAAATACTAATCGGTCTTGGAAGAAGCATGCTTTGTGACTTTGTATAAAGGTTTACAAATTGGCCACATTTTGCACCCTCTGCTACTTCTGGTGCTTCGATTATCATTTTATAGACATCCTTTGCAACCACTTGGTTGCAAAGGATCTTGCCTTCTATTATTTTTTTACTCATCTGCTTTTTCTCCCATGTTGTAAATCGTTGTCTCTTCCACAGTTAAGTTGTTTTCTACGATGTCTGCCATCGCACCTAATGTGTCTAGTGAAGTCACAATTTGAAGTGAAGATTCGATAGCATGACGGCGAATCTTGAAGCCATCACGTCTTGCATCGTTACCTTTTGTAGGTGTGTTTACAAGGAGGTTGATACGTCCGCTTCTGATGAGGTTGATGATTGCATCGCTACCTTCTGAAAGTTTCTGAACCACTTCTGCCTCGATACCATTTTCTTTAAGCTTAAGTGCTGTACCTTCTGTTGCCACAAAATCATAGCCTAGCTTGTGGAAACGCTTCGCAATGGCTACGAACTCATCTTGGTCGTATTTTTGAATCGTTGCAAGGATTGTACCCTTCTCACTTGGAAGTTTCTTACCTGCTGCGATAAAGCCTTTGTAAAGTGCTTCTTCTACTGTGCTACCTACACCAAGTACTTCTCCTGTAGACTTCATTTCTGGCCCAAGGCTTACTTCTACTCTTGGAAGCTTCTCTGTAGAGAATACTGGTACTTTTACCGCATAGAAGTTCTCTGGTTCTGGGTAAAGACCTGTGCCGTATTCCATCTCTGCTAACTTCTCGCCAAGCATCACGCGTGTTGCAAGGTCGATGATTGGTACATCGGTTACTTTTGAGATATATGGTACTGTACGGCTTGAACGTGGGTTGACTTCGATGATATAAAGCTCGTTTTTGTACTCGATGTACTGGATGTTAATCATACCCATAACTTCTAGTTCATTTGCAAGAAGACGTGTACACTCGATGATTTTCTCTTTGATACGATCTGAGATATTGACACTTGGGAAGATTGTGGTACTGTCTCCTGAGTGGATACCTGCACGCTCTAAATGCTCCATAATACCTGGTATTAAGATGTCTGTACCATCGCAGATAGCATCGACTTCGATTTCACGTCCCATTAAGTATCTATCGATAAGTACTGGGTTTTCTGGGTCACGATCGAACGCATTCACTAAGTAACGCTTGAGTTGCTCTTCTTCGAAGGTAATCTCCATACCTTGACCACCAAGTACATATGAAGGACGTACAAGTACTGGGTACTCAAGTTCTGCTGCTACCTTTAAGCCTTCTTCTATAGACCAGATTGCCTTACCTTTTGGACGTTTGATATGAAGTTTCTCAAGGATTTCATCGAACTTCTCGCGGTCTTCAGCTGCATCCACTTGCTTTGGTTGTGTACCAAGTACTGGGATATTCATTTTCTCGCAGAATTTTGCAAGTTTAATCGCTGTTTGACCACCGAACTGAAGGATAACGCCTTTTGGATTTTCTTTCATAACGATATGGTATACATCTTCATCTGTTAATGGTTCGAAGTAAAGCTTATCTGAAGTGTTGAAGTCTGTACTTACAGTTTCAGGGTTGTTGTTGACGATGATTGTCTCGATACCACGTTTTCTAAGTGCCATGATCGCATGTACTGAACAGTAGTCGAACTCAATTCCTTGACCGATACGGATCGGACCTGAACCCATAACCATAATTTTTTCTTTATCACTTACTTCTACTTCATCGATGGTGTCGTATGTTGAGTAGTAGTATGGTGACTCTGCTTCGAACTCACCACCACATGTATCTACCATTTTGTATACTGGCATGATGCTCCACTTGATGCGAAGTTCGCGGATGTCATCTTCTGATACACCGATAAACTCTGCAATCGCCTTATCTGCGAAGCCTCTGCGCTTAAGTTTACGAAGGTACTTAGGTGTTAAGTCTTCGTATTCCATTTCTTTAAGTATTTCTTCTTGCTCTACAATCCACTTGAACTTCTTCACGAAGAAGATATCCATGCCTGTGATTTTGCATACTTGTTCTTCGCGGTAGTGCATACGAAGCATGGCTGCTAGTGCGAAGATACGCTCATCATCTGCAGTTACCACGCGTTCTTTTAGTTCTTCTAATGTACAGTCATCAAGTTTCTTATGTTTGAAGCTGAACTGTCCAATCTCTAGTGAACGAAGACCTTTTAGGAAGGCACTCTCGAAGTTGTTTCCGATAGCCATGATCTCACCTGTCGCCATCATCTTTGTTCCTAGTGTACGCTTCGCTGTGTAGAACTTATCGAATGGCCATTTTGGAATCTTTACGACTACGTAGTCTAATGTAGGCTCGAAACAAGCGTATGTCTTACCTGTTACTGCATTTTTGATTTCATCTAAGCCGTAGCCAAGTGCGATCTTTGCAGATACACGTGCGATTGGGTAACCTGTCGCTTTTGAAGCTAGGGCTGAAGAACGGCTTACACGAGGGTTGATCTCGATGACTGCGTATTCGAAGCTATCTGGGTGAAGTGCTAACTGTACGTTACATCCTCCACGGATATCACATGCTGAGATGATATCTAATGATGCACGACGTAGCATTTGGTATTCTCTATCTGAAAGTGTTTGAGATGGTGCGACTACGATACTATCGCCTGTGTGGATACCTACAGGGTCGATGTTTTCCATGTTACATACAGTGATTACTGTACCGTATTGGTCACGCATTACTTCGTACTCAATCTCTTTCCAACCTTTGATACATTTTTCGATAAGTACTTGGTTTACACGTGATAAGTGGATACCACTTGCTGAAATCTCACGAAGCTCTGCTTCTGTTTCTGCGATACCACCACCTGTACCTCCAAGTGTGTACGCTGGTCTTACAACTACTGGGTAACCAATCTTTCTCGCAAATGTTACTGCATCTTCTACAGTCTCTACGATTTCACTTTCGATAACTGGTTGGTTGATACGATCCATCAGTGCGCGGAAAAGCTCACGGTCTTCCCCTTCTTTGATGGCGTCGATTTGTGTACCGATTACACGTACGTTGTACTTTTCTAAGATACCTTTATCATGAAGTTCTACTGCAAGGTTAAGTCCTGTCTGACCACCTACACCTGCAAGTACACTGTCTGGGCGCTCTTTTGCGATTACTTTCTCTAAGAACTCCGCAGTTAGTGGCTCTATGTAGATTTTATCTGCGATTTCTTTGTCTGTCATGATTGTAGCTGGGTTACTGTTTACAAGGACTACTTCAATGCCTTCTTCACGAATAGCTTGGCACGCTTGTGTTCCAGAGTAGTCAAACTCTGCTGCTTGCCCGATAACGATTGGACCTGATCCGATTACTAGTACTTTCTTGATGCTCATATCTCTTGGCATTATAGTTTACCTCCTTGCATTACGCGAATAAATTCATCAAAAATGTGTGCTGTGTCTGTAGGCCCTGGACATGCTTCTGGGTGGAACTGCACACTGTAAATATCTAAATCTTTGAAGTACATACCTTCTACTGTATTATCATTTAAGTTTGTATGTGTAACCACTGCACCTTCTGGAAGTGTGCTTACATAGTAGTTGTGGTTTTGTGATGTGATGTATACTCTGTTTGATACAAAGTCTTTAACTGGGTGGTTACATCCGTGGTGACCGAACTTAAGCTTCGCTGTATCCCCACCTAATGCTAATGATAAAAGTTGGTGACCAAGGCAGATCGCTGTAATTGGCATCTTGCCTACAAGTGTTTTTACTGTCTCAACAACAGTCGGTACATCTTTTGGATCCGCTGGTCCATTTGATAAGAAAAGACCGTCTGGATTTACTGCTAAGATTTCTTCTGCAGTTGCTGTGTATGGGAATACTGTAAGCTTGCATCCACGTTCTGCGAATGAACGTACGATATTTTGCTTCATCCCACAGTCGATCATCGCTACATGGATGCCTTTACCTTCTACTGTGTACACTTCTTTTGTTGTTACTTCTGATACCGCTTGTTGGTTACAGAAGCTATCGATCTTAAGTTTTACTTGGCTCGGTGTAAGCTCTCTTACTGCAATGATGGCACGCATTGTCCCGTGGTTACGAAGTACCTTTGTAAGAGCACGTGTATCGATACCTTCAAGGCCAATGATTTTCTGTGCTTTCAAGTAGCCATCTAATGTAAGTTCACAACGGAAGTTGTTTGGGAAGTCGCTTTTCTCACGTACGATAAATGCTCTTACGTGTGCTTTCCCTGACTCCATATCTTCTAAGTTGATCCCGTAGTTTCCTACAAGTGGATAAGTCATAACAACCATTTGACCGTAGTATGAAGGGTCTGTAAGAATTTCTTGGTAGCCTGTCATCCCTGTATTGAAGACTACCTCTCCGATTGTTTCTTTAAGGTATCCGAAGGCTTTACCTTCAAATACCATACCATTTTCTAATATTAATTGTGCTTTCATCTTAACCCATCACTCCTTGTAAGTCATTTTTCATTGCGATTACTGCTTTTCTTGAAGCTTTTGCAAATTCAGTTTCCCCAAACTCACTATCGTTTTTGTAAGCTGCGATGATGCCTCTTGAAGAGTTAATGATACATCCCACACCATCTTTGTCGAAGAAGCCTTTTAAGTCTTCAGCTGTTCCACCTTGTGCACCGTAGCCTGGTACTAAGAAGAATGTATGTGGCATACGCTTACGTAACTCTGCACCTTGTTGTGGATGTGTCGCACCTACTACAGCACCTACACGGCTATAACCCATCTCACCCATGCTCATTTCACCCCAAGCTGATACAAGGTCTGCTGTGTAATCGTAGATTGGTGTGCCTTCTATTTCTAAGTCTTGAAGTTCGCTACTACTTGGGTTACTTGTCTTTACTAGGATGAATAACCCGCGGTCCATCTCGTTACATGCACTAATGAAAGGCTCGATTCCATCAAAGCCCATGTATGGGTTTAGTGTTACTGCATCTTCTGCCCATAAGTCGAAGTGTTCACCTTCGATTTCTACACCTGCAATATGTCCTGCATAAGCAGCTGCTGTTGATGCGATGTCACCTCTTTTGATATCGCCAATAACCACTAGGTCTTTTTCTCTTGCATACTGACATGTCTCCATATAAGCACGTAAACCTTCTAAGCCGTATTGCTCATACATAGCAACCTGTGGTTTAACTGCTGGAATAAGGTCATGTACTTCATCAATGATTGCTTTATTAAACTTAATAAACATTTCTGCTACTGCCTTTGGTGTCTTGCCGTATTTATCAAGCATTTCTTCTTTGATAAAGTTTGGAATCATAGCATAAGTAGGATCTAAACCTACCACTGTTGGGTTTTGTACTTGTTTAATTTTTGTTATTAGTCTATCAATCATTTTGAAATCTCCTTTTTCCTTTTAAATGTTCTCTTATTTTCATTTTACTCTTTTTTGAATTTTTATTCAATAGTTGTAATATTTATTCTTTTAATTATTTTTTATAAACAACATTTCCCGACACCATAGTACATACCACATCGCCGTAGACTTCCATGCCATGGAATGGTGTATTCTTACCTTTTGATACGAAGCTTTCTTTATCGATTGCGTAAGGTGTACTGACATCGATAATAGCTAAATCTGCCTCACAACCTACTTCTAAGCGACCTTTGTTGCCACCTAGTATCTCTGCTGGTTTTGTACTCATCTTCTCGATAAGCTCTAGTGGGCTTAAGATACCTGTCTTTACAAGGTATGTGTAGCTAAGGCCAAAGCTCGTTTCAAGGCCTACGATACCAAATGGTGCTTTTTCAAACTCAACGTTTTTCTCATCGTAGTGGTGTGGTGCATGGTCTGTAGCGATCACATCAATGACACCGTCTTTAATGGCTTTTTTCATCGCTTCCACATCGTCTTTGGTACGAAGTGGTGGGTTCATCTTCTTGTTTGTATCGTAGTCACCTAAAATGCTGTCATCTAAGATAAAGTAGTGTGGCGCTGTCTCTGCTGTAAGGTTTGTCATGCCCCATACTGTCTTTGCCATATGGATAAGCTCTAAGCTTCCTTTTGTACTGATGTGTGATAAGTGAAGTTTCGCACCTGTGGTACGTGCAAGGATGATATCTCTTGCCACGATGACTTCTTCAGCTTCACGTCCGATCCCTTTGATACCAAAGAGTTGTGCATTCTCACCGCCGTTCATGGCACCACCTGCTAGTGTGTGGTCTTCTGTATGCGAGAAGATTGGTAAGTTGAATGGCTTTACATAGCTCATGGCTTTTTTCATCATACTTGCATCCATAACTGTACGGCCATCTTCGCTGATACCACAAATGCCGTGCTCTGCCATCTTACCGATACCTGCTAAGCTTTCACCTTTTTGGCCTTTGGTGATGGACCCTACTGGTAGGACGTGTACACCATTTGCACGACTTGCCATCGTATTGATGTAGGCTACCACGCACTCATTGTCGATGATTGGGTTCGTATTTGGCATACAGCAGATTGTGGTAAAGCCGCCCTTTGCTGCCGCCTCACATCCTGAGGCAATGGTTTCTTTATGTTCAAACCCTGGCTCACGTAAGTGTACATGAAGGTCAATAAGACCTGGTACCACCCATTTGCCACTGGCATCTATCGTTTCATCTACTTGTTCACTTACTTTGCCTATCGCTACAATTTTACCGTCTTCTATAAGGATGTCTGCTACTTCTTCCATTTGTGTTGCTGGGTTTAAAACCAAGCCATTTTTAATTAATTTTTTCATTTTTGCATTCTCCTTTCATTTAAGAGGGCTAGTATTGCCATTCTTACGGCTACCCCATTTGTCACTTGTTCATCGATGACGCTTACCTTACTGTCTAGTAGTTCTGGCATTAATTCGACACCGCGGTTTACTGGTGCTGGATGCATAAGGATTGCATCTTTATCCGCTAAGGCAAACATCTCTTTATCAATACCATAAATCTGACTGTACTCACGAAGGTCTGGGAAGAGTCCACCTTTTTGGCGTTCCATCTGGATACGAAGTCCCATCACCACATCTGCACCACTTATAGCATCGCGAATGTCTGTCGTCACACGTGCGCCTAGTGTCTCCATGCTCTTTGCAGTAAGGGTACCTGAGCCTGCTAGTGTCACATTCGCCCCTAGTTTTGTAAGACCAAACACATTAGATCTAGCTACTCGGCTATGAGCAATGTCTCCTACGATTGTGACATTTAAATCCTTAAAGCTTCCTTTTTTATCAAGCATTGTGTACATATCCAGTAGTGCTTGGGTTGGATGCTCATTGGCGCCATCTCCAGCATTGATCACTGAAGCTTTGACATTTTTTCCTAGTAGGTGTGCTGCACCGCTTAAGCCATGTCTGATGACCATATAATCAATGCCCATGCGGTCAAGTGTCACACCTGTATCTACTAACGTTTCACCTTTTTGAACACTACTCGTCGCCACACCAAGGTCTGTCACATGCATCCCTTGATACATACCTGCCATGTTGAATGACACGCGGGTACGGGTACTATTTTCATAAAACAAAGTAATCATACTCTGATCTTTTAAATTGTCTTCTCTTAATGTTTTATCAGTTATTTTCTTTTTCATTTCTTTAGCAAGTTCTAAAACGCTCATAATCTCACTTACTTCTAAATCACGAATACCTAGTAAATCTTTGTTTTTTAACATAGTACACCTTCCTTTTTGATAAAATAAAAAGGCAATAGAAAAGTCAGTGACTTTCTATCGCCTTTAAGCTTAAGGATAAAAAACAACTACGAAGAGAACCGTCCATTTGTATGAAAATTGGGACAGCTGTACTTAGTGTTATCTTTTTTACCTTTGTATATAATTGTTTATAGTTATCTAAAATTAAAGCTATTGCTAATGTAATATTCTTTTTCATGTTTTTCTCCTTTTTGGCCTCACGGGACCAAGCTTAAAGGCTATATTTGATTTTCTGTTATTTATACTATCATATAGACATAACAAGTGTCAATATTGTTTTTATCGGCCATCTAAATATTTTAATAGTTCACTGGGATGATTGATGACCACATTGGCACCATGTGCCTGTAACTCCTCAGTGGTTCGAAAGCCCCAGCTTACACCCACACCGAAGACACCCGCTCTCTTAGCTGTCTCCATATCCACATCTGAATCACCTATATACAGTACTTCTCCTCGCTCTATCTTCCCTTGCTCTATAAGCCTTAAAACACTGGTGGGATCAGGCTTATGAGGTATGCCATCTTGTTGACCGACTACTTCCTTGAAAAAGCGACTACCAAAACATGCCGCTACCAATGACCTTGCCTGTTCTTGTGGCTTATTGGTAACAACAGCCATCTGAACGCCTCTTTCTTCCAGTATTTCTAGCAGTTCCATCACACCTTCATAGGGCTTTGAAAAGTCTGTCAAATGCTCACTATAGTATGCCACAAATGCTTCCTTTAATGCAGTTATTGTTTCTTCTTCTCTTGCTTCTAAAGGCAATGCTCTCTCAATCAATTTATAAGCACCATTTCCTACAAACTTTTTGTAAGCTTCCATCTGATGCGTTGGATACTGATATGTTTCAAGCACTTTATTGGTACTTGTCCCTAAGTCTTCTATTGTATTGACTAATGTCCCATCTAAGTCAAAGATCACTTGCTTAATCTGTGCCATATCGCCCCTCTTTTCTTTCTATTTTCTTTTTCTATGGTACCATAGGCCCTATAAAAAAACCACTACGGGTGTAGTGGTCAGTTTTACCTGTATTTATTTGATGATGACTTCGTAGCATCCACGAATCGCATCCATACCTATAAGGTGGGTATGCACCATACCTTCTGGCATAGATAAGTAAGAAAACTGCTCTTTCATCGCATCTTGCATCCCTAACATAAAGAAAGGTGAATGGGTGGTTATAATAAACTGAATACGTGGGAAAGTGCTTATAAGAATCGGTAAGATTTCTTTAGCGAATCGGATATGTAGGTTTTGGTCTACTTCATCAATAACGACGATTCCCTCTACTTGTTCCACACTAAATGCACGAGATGCATTGATGATATCGTACTCTTTTAAGATGCTGACAAAAAGTGAAAGCACCATGATTTCTCCCGAAGATAAGCATGAAAAATCAGAAGCAATCTCAAATTCTTTTTCTTCTTTTTTCTTGATAAAGATAGAAATAGAGCGATCGCGCTTACTTGATACACCTATACGTGCATACTCTAAATTCTCGTATTTATTGGTATAAATAACGCTAAGAAGACTATTAATGATACTTAAAATGGTGCTGTTCTTGCCTCTATAACCTGTAAACTCTTTCACAGACTTAGGGGCATAAACATCGCCTTGATCTTTAATATAATGATCTTTCACGTAGTATTCTTTGGTTTCTGTGACTTGCTCATACAGGTACTTATCGAGAAGTACATCTAAAATCCAGCTTTCTACTTGCTCCAGAAGATTGCCTTTAACGATCTTTGATGCCCCTCTATTATCCATCATCTTGCGTTTATCTCTATAAATCTTATCAGATTCTTTTTTATCGAACCACGCTGGATTATAGTATCTGTCTGTTGGGAAGTAACAAAGTACTTGCTTTTGAATCTGGTGACTTCCTTGACTTGTGTTTTTATAGCATCCCGTCTCTAGGAACTTTTCTTTTGATTGAAGTTCTTTGATGACTTCTTTTTTCATAGACGCACTGATGTTCTTTGACATGACATCGATATAATCCACCGTCTTATCATTTTCTTCAAAGCGCATTTTGACAATGTACTCACTGGCACCACTACGAATGTATTTTTTGTTTTCAGCTTTATAAGCCTCTATCTCATCTTCCGTATTGCTACGATCTGTCTTTTTAATTTCAATCATCGCATCAACTATATTAGTCAATAAAAGGGTCTTTCCTGCTCCGTTATGTCCAGTAATGATAAGTGGCTTTGGACTACCATTTTCATAGAAAGCTGTTTCAATAGCGATACTTTCAATGGCCCCGTAATTTTTGATATCAATGTTTTTTAAATACATCTTCATCCCCCATCCGATTTTATTCTTTTTTTTGCACAACCCCAATCGGTATTTTCTCTTTTTGAGTTTCTCTATCTGTATCTATATTTAGTTTTTTAATATTCTCCTTTTATTATAACCTTTTTTCCAAGTTTTGCATTAAGTTTTTGAAATTATTTATTTTTTTCTTACTTTTTCTTCCATACATTCTCGTAGTCTGTTTTATCAACCCCAGCCTCTTCAAATGTCCCCATACCTAGAAGTGTATACACTGCCATATCTAGTACTTGAAAAAGGATCGGGCATCCACTACCTTCGCCCAGTCGCATTCCCAAGTCAAAATGTGCTTCTAACCCTAGCTTTTGCAGTATTTTTTGCATCCCTACTTCTTTTGAAAGATGGGATGCTACCATGACGCATCTTGTCTTCTCACATAAGCTATAAGCTACTAAAGCCGCACTGGCAGCGATAAAGCCATCTATTACCACTAGCTTTTGATGCTTAGCCGCTGCCAGATACACACCCACTAATCCTGCTAGATCCAGTCCACCTACTTTTGCTAATACATCTAATGGGTCTGAAGCATCTGGCTGATGCAAGCGGATGGCTTTTTCAATAGCCCCCACCTTGCTTTGGTATACCTCATCACCTGCACCTGCACCTTTACCTGTGACTTCTGCTACCTCCTGTCCTAGAAGTACTGCTGCCACAGCCGCCGATGTGGTGGTATTACCAATCCCCATCTCCCCTGTGCCAAAGAGCTGATACCCCTCTGCCATTAATCCTTCTGCCTCTTCTATGCCTACCCATATGGCTTGAAGCGCCTCTTCCTTTGTCATGGCTGGCTGTATACTCATATCTCTCGTCCCTGCCATCACCCGTCTTTCACGTATATCAGGATGTATGACAGGTTCTTTTACCCCTATATCCACCACATGCATGTACGCATCTGCAAAAGCACTTAAGCGGTTCATCGCTGTAATGCCTCGGGTAAAATTATACGTTACCGTCGCCGTCACTTCTTGGGGACAGCTACTTACTCCTTGGTCACATACCCCATTATCTGCACACATGATAATCGTTGCACGTGGCTTTGTCTTAACTGCTAGCGTTTCCTGTAAGCTTGCTAACTGAATGACCATCTTCTCTAGTTTACCAAGTGACCCTACTGGTTTCGTAAGACCATCTATATAACGCTCCATCTCCTTTGCCACCTCTTCATTGGGTAGTGGGATGGCTTCTATATAAGTCTTTAATGATTCTAACATATTGAATTCTCCATTACTTTCTTTAATCTATACGGTACTTACTGCCACTTATACGCCACAATTAAGGTATAAAGAAGCATCGCCCATTCCATTAATTGCTGCATCGCACCCAGTGCATCACCGTTCAGGCCTCCTAATTTCTGCACAAACAAACGATTCACCCACCAAGTCACACTTATAATAACGACCATACCACCTAATGCCACCAAGCCATTACTCAGTATCGCACCCAGCAGAAGCGCAAAAAGTAGATTAATACTTAATCGGGTGCCACCTATATTTTGAATCCAAAGGGCACCCATTCCTTCTTTTATATTTTTCCCTATAAAGCATAAAAGGCAGACTGAAGCCTTACCTGCTACAGGTATCCATATAATGAATAAAGGTTGCACACTTAAACTATAAATGGCAATAAAGTGGATAGCAAAATCAAGTATAAGGGCAAGTGCCCCGAAGCTACCGACTCTGCTATCCTTCATAATTTCTAACGTTCTTTCTTTTGACTGATTGGCGCCAAAGCCGTCAAACACATCTGCTAGGCCATCTAAATGTAACCCACCTGTGGTCCATATACCTGCCACCGTTGCACATAGTGACCCTATAAGTGGACTTACAAGCCATGCACCTACTACATAAGCCCCGTATTGAATAAGCCCTACGATAAGCCCTATGGTTGTAAAGAAGCCCATGGCTCCTTTAAAATCCTTTGGTTCACATGGCACTGCCTTTTTTGTAAGTGGGATGCGGGTTAAAAACTGCATGCCCAGTACAAAATGCTGTACACTTTTCATACACTACCTCACTTTTAATAATATTTTCTAGCCATCTCTATATACCAGTATCTGTCTTCAAAGGTAGTCGTAACGACAATGCCAGTATCTACCTTGAATTTCCAAAACATATCAAGATTTTCTCCTAGCATATAACTTAAAGCCATACGTATGGTCCCCGCATGACATACCACAATAGCATCTTTGCCTTCGCGCTCTCTTTCCTGAATAAAACGACGTACACGTTCATACTGCATCGTCGCACTTTCACCGTCAGGAATCACATAGTTTCGCCAATCTTTATACCACTCTTCGCGTTCCTTCGGATACTTTGCCTTGATGTCTCGGTCACTCATCCCCTCAAAGATACCCATGTTACGCTCAAGAAGTCTGGAATCCGGATTAAAGTAAATCCCTTGAAACAAAAGGCTTGCGGTCTCCACAGCTCTTGCCGCTGGACTCATATAGACATTGATACAATCATCAAAATTGGTACAGATACTTTTCACTTCCTGTATGCCTTCTGGTGTCAACCTTGCATCCAGTTTGCCATAATAATTTTGGTTGACATTTTGTTCGGTCTTCCCATGTCTTACCCAGTATATTTTCATCGCTTTCCTCCTTCTTTACAAGGACCTACGTAGACGCTCTTTAAAGTAAACAACTTCTAATCCCACCCTATCACATAACGCCTTAGCTTCTGCAAAATGTGAACCGATATACATACTTTGATGGGCATCAGAACCTAATGTAACGGCTTGTCCACCAAGTTCCTTGTACCTTTTAAGTATCTTTTCGTAGTTGGCTTTCACACCTGGCAATCTAAAACGCTTGGTATTCACTTCAAGCACCTTACCTTTAGTCACTAAAACCTCAAGTACTTGGTCTATTTCCCCTTGAAATACCTCATAAGTAATCTCCGCATCTTCATAAGGGCAATAGCGTGAAATGTAATCCATATGACTCATGGCATCAAAGTCTTCAAGTTGCTGTATGTTCTCACACATCACCTCAAAGTAGCGTCCGAAAGCCTCTTCTTTGGTACGACCTTTATAGTACGCTTCGTTACACAAGTCCACACCGTCTACTACATGAGTAGATACGAGTACAAAATCAAAAGGATATGCACTGATGAGTTCTTGGTTTTCCTTAACCACACTTGGTTGCATCCCTATCTCAATGCCTAAGAGAAGCTTTTCACTACGCATTGGTGCATACGCCTTAAAATACGCTGGTACATCACATTCAAACACCAAGTCACCTGGAAAATCCATATCCATGTGTTCTGTTAAAATACAGCCTATACCTAGATGCTGGCATTGTGCCACCACCTCATCTAGCGCCATCTTTGAATCTGCCGAGTACGCTGTATGTAAATGACAATCAAACATCTTAGTCGTCCTCCCTCTAGATAAATAATAAAAGTGTCAAAATATCCATATAGTCATCTGATGTATAAGAAATAGTAAACTCATCAATTTGCTTCACGCCTGGATAAAACGAATACTTATAGGCATCTTGATGGCGTTTAAAGACAATCTTCAAATTAAAGACTTCTGGCATGGTGCGTAACTGCGTGGATGCAAGTTGCTCCACCCCTGTCTTAACTGCTTTTTCGATACGTTCTAGGGCCACTTCTGGATGGATACTTACGACACCACCACCAAAGCCTTCTTGTACAGCTACTGCTGCTATCTTTTCATCCCACTGACGTACTTCACGTACGAGTCCACCATCGCCACTCACTGCTACAATAGGTACACCTATCATCGTTGCAGCATAAGCATAAATGAGAAATTCACTGGCTGGCTTGTCATTGATATAAATGCCGCGGATACTTCGTGGCTCCAATGTATGCGCCAGTGGTGATGCATTAGACGTTGCATGAGAATGATACCCGATAAAAGCAATCCCATCAAATGTATCATCTAAGCCCTCCACCATATTATACGGGTGATTACTCCAACCTGAAATGAGTTTTGCAATACGTGGCAAAAGTGGATAGAGCAAATTCTTGCCATCTCCATGGGCATCTTTAATGACAATCTCTCGTACACCTGCCTCGATGGCGCCTTTACAAGCTGCTGCTACTTCTTTTGTCATGCGTTCCTTCGCTTCATGATTTGGGGCATTGGCAGCCTCTTCCCATGTGGATATACCTGTTATACCTTCTATATCTGCACTGATAAAAAGTTTCATCTCGTCACCTACCTTTTAGACTCTCTATTCTTATTGTTAGTATAGCAAAGCCCCTTTAAAATATCAAAGCAATTCTACGGCATTATTTTCTTTTTTTTCTTATGTTTTTCCATTATTCGTAGTATACTAAATTAAGCTTGTTTAAATTCTAAAATTTGTTTTACAAAAAGAAAGGAGATTTTTTTTATGTCATCACACACTTTAAAAAAACGTTCTGATGTCCAATCAGAAAACACTTGGCGCTTAGAAGATATGTTCGCCTCTGATGCTGAGGTTACCTCAAGCATCGCTGCTTCCTATAAAGCACTCGAAGATTTTTCAAAATACCAAGGTAAGCTTACTGCTGATGGGGCTACTCTTTATGAAGCCCTTCAAGTATCCGATGCCTTTGCTATGGTTATTGAGAAGATTTATCTTTATACCCATATGCGCCTTCATCAAGATGGTGGCAATAGTTTCTATCAAGGACTTGCTAGCCAATCTGAAAAGCTTCTCATCGATGCGGGGGCACGTACTGCCTTCGTCAATCCTGAACTCAGCGAACTATCACCTGAAAGCTTCGAAACTTTCGTTACCCAAGTACCAGAACTTGGCGTTTACCGTCGTCAATTCGAAGAACTTCAACGTCAGAAAGCGCATATCTTAGATCCATCTACTGAGTCTTTACTTGCCAAGTTCCAAGAAGTAGGGAATGCTCCGAAAAATATCTATGCCATGTTCCACGATGCAGATATCACCTTCCCTACCATTACAGATAGCAACGGAAATCCTCTCACACTTACACATGGGAATTTCATTACCTGCCTAGAAAGTGAAGACCGCCGTGTACGTCAGGAAGCTTTCGAAGCTTTCTACAGTGTGTATTTAAGCTTTAAAAATACACTTTCTAGCATTCTCAGTTCCAACGTTGCCCAGTCCAATCTTTTTGCTAAAGTACGTAACTTCCCTTCTACCATGGAGAAGTCTTTAGACAAAAACAACATTCCAACTGCGGTATACACCAATCTCATCGATACCATAAGCGATAACGTGAATCTTATGCACGACTACTTAGCCGTACGTAAAGATCAACTAGGCGTTGATACACTTCATATGTACGACCTCGCTGTTCCTCTTGTGAAAGACTTCAGCAAGCACATCACCTTCGATGAAGCATGTGACATCGTTCTTCAAGCCCTTGCACCACTGGGTGAAGATTATATCGCTATCTTAAAAGAAGCTTTCGACAATCGTTGGATTGATAAATACGAGAACCAAGGGAAACGTTCAGGTGCCTACTCTTGGGGTTGCCATGGCTTAGCACACCCTTACGTACTCATGAACTACATGGATAATCTCGACAACCTCTTTACCCTCGCTCATGAGATGGGCCACGCTGTACACAGTTACCTTTCTCATGGCACACAACCTTACGCTTACGGAAGTTACTGCATCTTCGTAGCTGAAGTAGCTTCTACAGTAAACGAAGCACTTCTTATGCAGTATCTTTTAAAGACAACGACAGACCCACTGTACCGCAAATACTTACTCAACCACTTTATGGAGCAATTCAGAACCACTGTTTATCGTCAAACTATGTTTGCTGAATTTGAGAAGATTATCTTCGACAAAGCTTCATCTGGTGAAAGCCTTACAACAGATGTGATTTGCGACACTTATTACAACCTTGTGAAGAAGTATCACGGAGATGACATGGTGGTAGACGAGGCCATCGCCATCGAATGGTCACGTATACCTCACTTCTACAATACACCATTCTATGTGTACCAATACGCTACTGGTTTCTCAGCTGCCATCGCCCTTTCCACAGGCATCCTAGAAAAAGGCGAAGAAGCTGTCACCAAATACAAGTCTTTCCTAAGTGGTGGCTCTTCCAAAGACCCTATCGACCTCTTAAAAAATGCTGGGGTTGATATGAGTACCAAAGCTCCTATCGAAGAAGCACTCCATGTGTTCAAAGAACTCATCGAAGAGTTCAAGACACTCTAATACCCAATAGAACAATAAAAGGACATCGGCTGATGTCCTTTTATTATGGCGTTATTTCTATTTTGAAAGCCCACACCCTTGAGTAAGTAAAACCACTAAACTGCCAATCATAGCAATGGCTAACATCAGTCGCCATACTTTCTCATACCGATGCCCTTTCACCCACCAACTATACACTCCCAGTATCGCAAAGACCGGAAGAATCACATAGCTATTAATAAAGAGTAGGATATCTTTCCTTTCCCACCAACGTATAAACCCTTCTTCTAGAATGTTCATCCCAAAAAAGCCCGTCACAAAAGTAGGAATTACCAGTAGCGTCCCCACCACTGCCAGCATATCCATCCTCGACTGGGATTGATTCTTCTGTATAAAAGAAGTATACTCATGGACTTCTCTCATCTCAAACACCAAGTCTTGCATCTCTTCCTTGATTCTCAGTTGCTTAAGTAAGCCTTCATAAATACAAGACCCCTGTACATCTACCGTCACCTCATGAAAGTACATCTGATTCACAAACTGCATGTAGATTTCATACAAGTTCCCGATCCCTGATACCACTTGCTCTTTTGGTAACGTGGTGATAAACGCTATCTGATTTGAAAAATGCAAGAGACTGGCACGCTGCACGATGGCTAAGGTGGTGAGTTCATTATAAAGTTTACTTTCTTTTTCATCTGCAGTAATACCGATCAAAGCGAATCGCCCAATGCCATACAGCACTTTAGGAAGCTCGATATAATGGACATCGAAGACTTTTTCTTTACGGCTAAACACCATAAATTGACGTAAGAAATGTTCCTTCACCGTTTTATTCTTTATGTTTTCAAGTAACTGCTGATTTTTGTAGAGACACAGGGTAAACATACGATTGCTAAACAGCGGTTCGATGGCAAATCGTGCACTACCTCTCACTTGCCCTTCACAGTAAAAATCAGGTCCTAAAAGCGCCATAATAAAGTCTGCCACAATCATCGGTGATTTTTTATACTGCTTATCAAAATTCTCGACGATTGTTTCATCGCCAAGTTTAAAGACAATGCGCTCTGGAAAATAATCTTTCTGTGCATGTTCAATAGGCAGGATATAAGGGTACACACATTTTCCCAGTCCATTAATCCCTATGATTTCTTCTGGCTCTTTATATTTGTCATTCACCACTTCTAAGCTTAAAATCCCAATGCCACTTTTATAAAACTTCAGGGTAAGATCTGCTATATGAAGCGTATACTGTCTACCATCCACTACCATGATTAGTTCATCTTTTGATTGAAGTTTTTCTTTTTCATAGACCTTTACGATGCACCCTTGCTTTTGTTCGTGAAGAAGTGCCTGCACCGGTTTATAAAAATACACCAGTTCATTATAATGCTTATCTTCTATAATGTGATGCTGACGCATCTGCCATGCAGCAATCTTCCCCACTTCACCATCTGCCATTTGTTTATGTTGCTTAAACTGAAAATTACGTTTGATGCTTTCCTTACGCCATGAAAAAGGAAAATAATAGACATGGGTACTTATACGGGATGTGTGCACAAAAAACTTCCTTTCCTAGTATTTTTACACGTGGTGTGGTGGTGTCACCGTATCACGATTGGCTACTGTAACGATTAGATCTTCGCCTATTCGAATGTTTTTGGCATCTAAGGCATTCTTCGCTGTAAGGTATGCTAAGTCTGGTAAATTATTATCTTTGCTTAAATGCCCTAAAATAACCCATTGCATTTCTTCATGGTAAATATGTGTCAGTACTTTAGCCGCTAGGTCATTGCTCAGATGCCCAAAATCTCCTAATATACGTCTTTTCAGAGGGAAAGGATAGCTCCCTACCTCTACCATATTCACATCATGGTTGAACTCTAACAGAATACCATGGGCACCATAAAGGTTGCTTACCAGCTTGCGGTCTACTTTCCCAAGGTCTGTTGCTAAGACGATTTTTTTACCTAAGTATTCAAAGACATACCCTACCGGGTCCACTGCATCATGGTAGATACTATACGGTGTGATGCTTAAGTCCCCAATAGTAAGCACCTGATCTTTCTCGATGAACTTTTGATGCTCCTCTGCTACCTTACCAAGCATTTCCTGACGAAGCATATGTTCCCAAGTAACTTGGGTTGCATAGATAGGTATACCCAATTTCCTACTTAAAATACCTACGCCCTTAATATGGTCACTATGTTCATGGGTGATGAATATACCTTGAATGATACTTGGATCGATCCCCAACTCATCTAACCCTGCTAAAGCTTTTTTGCCGCTAATCCCTACATCTATAAGAATGCATGTGTCTCCTGCCTGTAATAAAGTACAGTTCCCACTGCTTCCACTTGCGATTGTACATAATTGAAATGTCATAACGTCCTCCACGATTTGCTGTCTTTTATCTTATGGCTTTATTTTACTTGTTATGCCATCAAAAAACAAGCTAAAGAGCATCACCTTTCACAGATGATGCTCCTCTCTTAGCTATTTTCAATAAGGACTTTTTGCTCTTCATTACAGACGATACGACGCTTCAAACCTGTAAGGTACGTCTTCAGGATGACCTTGCCACCCCATAGTTTTTGGATGTACTTTAACGTTTCTGTGGCAAAAGATAAATGAAGTTCTCTCTCATCATACACGTGATTAAGTACTAAAGTCCTATCATTTTTATTCATTTCTTCCACATGAATAGTCGGTATACTGCCTAACCCTACATTATTGGCAAGGGTATTTCTCACTTGCTTCCAACCTTCGGAGTTAGACACTTCTGATACCACATAATACCGTTCTTCTTCTTGGAATTCAAACAAATGGCTATCATTACAAATCTCATAGCTCAAATATTTCCTAATGAAAGATGCATCCCGTTCCACAGCCCTGATCCTACTTAATTCCTCAAAGTTACCGTCATACTTCTCATAAAGGGACTCCCATATTTTAAAGCCTATAAAGTAAGGGTTGAGTCGCCCTGGCACGGTACAGATGACATTGTTATGATGCTTTAAAAACTCCATATACATGCCTTGATCAAGGCCTAATTGCCCCATGATTTTGTAATGCCAAAAACTCGCCCAACCTTCATTCATAATCTTGGTCTCGATTTGAGGCATAAAGTATCGACTTTCTTCCATCACGATCATCAAAATATCACGCTGCCACTCTTCTAGCTGCCCATACATCATCAGATATTCTAGTAAGTTCTCATAAGGGTATTCGATGTTCCCATCCGTCTCTGTTGTAATGTGAGTAAAAGCACCTGATTGATACTTGATGGAGTGTGCTGCATCAAGTATTTTCTCTACTTCATCATACCCTATACTTGGGTCTTGAATATACGTTCTGATACGATTGGCATGATTTTTAAACATATCAATGGTCAACTGTGCATGGGTATACTCTTTGAAAAGCCTGTTGTTCTTGAAGAAATCATTGTGCCCATACACATGGGAAATAGTAAGAAGCTGAAGCACCAAGCTATTGTCCTTCATCAGATACGCAAGACAAGGCGATGAGTTAATGACCATCTCATAAGGTAAGCCAGTCAAATTATAATGGTACAGCGTCTTGATGCGCTCATAGTTCTTTCCAAAACTCCAGTGAGGATAGTGGGATGGCATACCTACATACGCCTCATAACACATCATATCTTCAAAGCTAATAATCTCAAATTCTTGCTCGTAGTAATCTAAGCCGATACTTTTTGCAAGCGCCTCGATTTTTTCATTGTATGCCATCAATTCGTCCATGGTATAGTCCATTACTCATCCCCACCTTCTATGACAGCTCTTTCTACTTTTAGCATATCTACAAAAGCTTTCCATACATCTTCTTTCTTAAAGATACGAACTGCCGAAAAATTTGTCGCCTTTACTTCATCCAAATACTTATTCAAAATAGCACTGGTATACGTACTGATTTTGATTTCTCCATAGCCAAATAAATTACAGGTTTCACAAAGTTTATTCGCAAGCTCCACTGCCTTTTCATTATCTTCACCCCAGTTGTCCCCATCACTACAATGGAAGGCATACACGTTCCATGCATCACTAGGATATCTTTCCTCGATAATTTCCAAAGCTTTTTGGTACCCACTACTGATGTAGGTCCCGCCACTTTCACCTCTGTGGAAGAAGTCATCTTCACTCACTTCCTTGGCAACCGTTGTATGAGCGATAAAGACAATCTCTACATTCATATAGCGGATACGTAAAAACTGATAAAGCAAGAAATAAAAACTTCTGGCGAGACTTTTCTTTGTATGCCCCATGGAACCTGATGTATCCATAATACATATAACCACTGCATTGGAATCTCTTCTTGGCTTTGGTTTACGTCTAAAGTACTTCAAGTCGTCTTCATGGAACGGTATGCGCTCATCTTCGTGGTCAATGCCCGCTTCTCTCGCTGCTCGCTGCATACTTTTCTGGCGCTTGATCTTAGCCATCACCGTATGCTTCTTCGAAAGTCTAGGCGGAATGCCTTTTTCTGCAATCCCCCATCTTTTATCACCAGCACTGGCTTCTACTTCTTTGAATTTTTTTTCTTGAAGGAAAGGAAGATCTAAGTCTTCAAACAAGAAGTTGATGGCTTCATCTACAGTGATTTCTGTTTCATAGATGTCTTCACCCTCATCATTTCCAGCGCCTTCTCCCTGTCCTTTCCCATCTCCTTTTGGAATACGTTTTCCTTTTTCTTCTTTACCTGTACCAGCTCCTACACTTTGCTGATTTTTACCGTATCGAAAGTAGTATTCCTTCAGTCCTCTAATAGGAATCTTGATTTTTTTGTTGCTGGTCTTTCCTACGATGCTTTCTTCTGCAATGACACTTCCTATATTGTCTTTGATGCTTTTTTCCACCAGCTCGCGATGTCTTCGCCTATCTTCTACACTCCTATCTCGGCTGTTGGGTTGGAATTCTTTAAAAATCGCCATACCATCACCTAGTCTTTCCACAAGTTGTTAGCGGAATATTTAAGAATGACATTACAACAATGGTCACAGTAACCGTTATTTTTCATTTCTTCTACCATTGCATCATACTTCACATTTTGATCTTTATCACGTACCTTGCTCTTGGTAATGATACGTGAAAGTTCACGAACAGAAGAGGTAAGTTTCTTCTCGATCGCTTCTTTAAGTGGTTCATAAGATGTGTAATCCACATGACTACCATTTCGAATGACGGAGAACATATACGCTGTAACGTCTTGTCTAAAGCCTTTAGCACCACTTTGTGTCACGCCGATTTGTTCTTCTATTGAACGCATAAAGACTTCATCTGGACTTAAGTCTTCACCTGTATTGCTATCTTTGATCTTGGTTTTATTCACATAAGCTTCAGCATGGTCAAGATAATTGTTGAATAAATCTTGTGCTTGGTCTTTGTATCCATGGATGAAGGCTTTGGTCACTTCATTTTCTAGAATCTTATGATACTCTTTCTTGATAGTGTCTTGTAAGAAACCTAAATAACGCTTCTTCACTTCATCAGCAATGGCCATCTCCTTAATCTCACGGAGCAAGACATCCATAAGCCCGATGGGGTTGATACAGTCTGATTCGGATTCAGATAAAGCAACGTCTAATGCTTTAGAGATAAAACGAGTAGAAATACCGCTCATACCTTCTCTTTCGGCTTCTTCTTTAAGTTCTAAGATATCGATACGCTTCGTAGTCCCCTTCTCAATAATCTCCTCGCCATTATAAATCTTAAGCTTAGTGATAGGGTCTACCTTCGTTGATGGCGTAAGCCTCGTAAGAATAGCAAACATAGAGGCTATCTCTAACGTATGGGGTGCTATATGTGCTTTGAAGTTTGACTTTTTAAGCATCTTGTCATATATTTTCACTTCTTCATCAAGTTCTAAGCAGTAAGGCACTTCTACTTTAACGATACGATCTAGTATGGCCTCATTGGTATGGTCTGCCTTAAATTTATTCCACTCTGCTTCATTGGAATGGGCAAGAATAACCCCATCAAAATAAATCATAGACCCCTTTCCTGGAGAAGGAATATTCTTCTCTTGGGTCGCTGTAATCATGGTATGCAAATACTCTACATCATTTTTGAATACTTCTATAAATTCTACGATTCCTCTATTACCTACATTGAATGCACCATTCAAAGAAAGAACCCTTGGGTCATCTTCTGCATATAAGTCCATCTTAGAGATATCTACTGAACCTATAAGTACTGACGTATCCTGGTTGTTAGGATCTACCGGTGGCACCACACCGATACCCTTTCTTGAGCGAATGGAGAAGTCTGTCTGTACCACTGGGAACTTCTCATAGGCACCACCAAATTCATTGACCAAACGGTAACGACATGCTGGACACAAATCCCCTTCTATCTTGATACCCAGTACTTCTTCGAACTTCTTACGGCTATGCTTAGGCAGAAGATGCAAAGGTTCTTCTCGCATTGGACAGCCTTCTAATGAATAAATAGGGGCACTTTCTTCTAGAAGACGCTTGATGCTATCAATAAGGGAAGATTTCCCTGCACCTACTGGCCCTACTAAGTAAAGCACTTGCCTTGACTCTTCACCACGCATAGATGCTGAATGGAAATAACGCACGATTTTCATCAGTGTCTTATCAATGCCATAAAAGTCATCCTTAAAAAAAGCATACTTCTTTAAGATGTCTTTACCATAGATGCGTCTAAGTCTAGGATTTTCCTCGGTCTTAACAACGTCTACACCTTCTCTTATCAAGAGTTCATAAATACGCTCATGGGCTAATTTATGCAACTCTTTTTCCTCTTCTAAAATATGTAGATAGTCAAGAAAATTCCCTGTAAACTTAGGTCCTTTTCTTGATTTTCTATCGTCTTGTATCATTTCTAAGAAATCTACCATACTCACCACTCCTCTAAGCAGATATACTTTGCTCATTATCAAATATATGGTGCTTGGTACAATTACATGATTATTTTTGGAGATTTTCTTGTTTAAGCCATCCACCTTGTGCTGTCACAATAGCCGTCAGATCATAAAACTTTTCGCCACTGTCGTCCATGATACATGGCATGTATTTGATCAGGTCTTTGTGTAATGCCACAACGCTTAACTGCTCCTCTGTGACATAAATATTCTCTTCTATCCGATACGCAGGTACTGAATACAGCATGGGTTGCAAGCACATCATCTCTTCTCTCGCCTTCACTTGACTTAAAAAAGCGGGATTCTTCTGCAACCCTCCAATATGCTCAGTGAGTTTATCTTGACTCGTTAAACGATAGTCTTCGGTTCCTTTAGGCGATACTTGGTACATATCCACATCACCATATAAGATGCCCTTCACTCTCGGATAACGCTCTGGCACTGTCTCATAAAAATACGTCAGTTTATTCTTCGCATCTTCGATGGTGTAAGTGTGGTCAATTCTTGAGAAATGAGAGATTGCTACTGTGGAAAGCATCATCGGTTTTTCATCTTGGAAGTACTTATACCAAAAATCCATTGCCTCTTCATACCGTGGTTCATAGACGGCACCTTCTTTGTACTTAGGCCATGAAGCATTAAGTCCTACCCAGTCTACTTTATGATTACCTGGATAATACACAGGGGTCAGATACACTTGATTCCAATCAATACTCCATACCACCACCACGTCTTTGAAGTACTTTTTCAAAAGCTTATACGCATCATCATAATACTTAGCATAGGCCGTAGGGTCTAACGTATCATCTTGGATTGGAAAAAGCTCTACAAAAAGAGGCGTCTGATATCTGGTATTCAAATCCCCTATCATTTCATAAATAGGCATCAAATCATAAGCTTCATTAGCCAAGATCTTAATATAAGGAATCTGCTTCGCTGCGATACATTCTAGAATTTCTTGACTAGACATATCCCCTCGCTTTTGATATTGGAAAACACGGAAAGCTTGCTCTTTTCCTATAAGGGCTTCATAATCCGCCATACGTCCTTCTACATCTTGATTGCTTTCTACATAAGCACCGACATACATCCCTTTCTCTTGTTCGTATATGCCTAAGCTCACTTCCTTAGGTATATACACGTCTTGAACCACACGTTCTTTTGGTAAAAGCGTATGGGATACTTCGATGACTTCTTTGGGGCCACTACTACAGCCACTGATTAAACTCATGATTACTATACAAAAAATCCCTATGGGCGTTAATTTTCTCATTTTTCTCACCTCATAAGGATTATGGACACTTGTTTATAACTCTATTCAAGTGTACAAACAAATTTTTCTCTATGGTCGATATAATAACTCAACGTTTTTAAGTAGTGGACATACATACCACTCTGCAAAGGAATCTGAAGTTCCTTCGGAAAAGCCTTGTAAGGAATGGACTTTCTGCCTCCTGCCTGTGCCCCATCATAGTACACACGAATGTAGTCGATAGGCAGTAAATAATATTCGTCATATTTCTTAAAATAAACGATAAGGAATGCTTCGCCTTCCTGTGCTTTAAAACTTTCCATAAAGACAATCTGATGCTCATGGATATTAGCTAAAGGCAATGATTCTTTGGCTGTTTCTTTTGCGTCAAAACAAATCGCCACTCCTTGCGCCACTCCTATGTAGTCGACCGTACTTTTTTGATCGAAATACGCTAGGGTAATAACACCTCTTGATTTATCAATGGTGATGGGTTTAATAGGTGTTGGGATTTTTTGAATCAGTGCCAATCTTTTATCATTATAAAGGTCGTTGGTCACATTAATCATTTCTTCTAAGTCACTACCTCTTAAGCCACGTGTATTCCAGTAACCCATTTTTTTCCTCTTTTCTTGATTTTTTGTAATTTTTTGGTAAAATAAGAATATAATAAGATTTTTTAGGGGGTTTGCCATGTTCGGTTATTTTATCTTTATTATACGGTGTCTCTTTTCTAAGTTCAAATTTTTTAAGCTGTCGCCTTTAAAAAAGGCGCATTTTCTCAGGAATTGTGGCCTCTACTTCGAAGCGGGTCGTATCTATGCCAAAAAAGGTGCCTACGACCACGCTATCTTCTGCTTCGCACAATGTGATGCTTATAGACATTTGATGCACTGCTATGAAAAAGTAGGCCTCATCTCTGAAGCTGTCTCCATCGCACACGCACATCAACTCTACAAAGAAGGCGCTGCCCTTTGTATGCGCCATCAGCATCTCCCAAAAGCCGCTTACTTTTACCACTTCTTCGACATCCCTCAAGCGATCAAGCTCTACAAAAAACTTGGCAATTATAGTGAGTTAGGCCTCTGCTATCTCTACAATAAACGTCCGACCCTTGCCTTAGATGCCTTCTGCAAATGTGAAGACCCTCTAGAGAAGCTACAAGGCATGCGCCAAGTAGAAGAAGCTGCCATCGTCCTTTATCTTAGCAAACGCTATAAAGATGCCACCAAACTCTTTCTCGCCTTAGGCGACTACTACTCTGTACTGGAATGTGCAAAGAAACGCCGTGATCTCCCACTTATCGAACAAACTTCTAGGACCCTCTCTCTCCAACTCTTCCAGCAAGGCAACCTTACAGAAGCAAGCCGCCTCATCTCGCCTTTTGACCACCACTTAGCACGTCTTTATAAGTATTTACATACCCTCCATAACGAACAACTCAATATGGCTTTTTATAACGGTGACTACTTCTTCATCCTCAAGCACTGCTTTGCCACAAACAATCTCCTACTCGCCAAAGAAATACGGAACCACTGGCTTCACCAGACGCTACACACCGAACTTTTATCCGCCTAAAAAAACGCCTCGTTACCGAGGCGTTTTCTATATTTCTATAAGGCCTTCGCCTTTGCAAATCTCACTATAAATCTTTGGTACAGCTACTGTAAAGACGCGGTCTTGTAAGTAGGTGAATGGTTCTTTGCATAATTCAAATTTCACTTTGTAGGCACATAAGAACTGGTAATGCAGTCCATAGCAAGACTGGAAGTACTGGTTCTCTATCTTATCACCGTATTTTGGATCGCCAATAATAGGATGTCCGATTTGGCTAAGATGTGCGCGTATCTGGTGAGTCTTACCTGTCACCAGCTGTACTTCTACCAATGTGTATCTCCCATTGCTTTGGAGTGGTAAGAGTCGTGTCTCTACTGGTTTTGCACCTTCTACATAGTGATCCACTATTTTCACTTCATTTTTATCATGAGATTTGATATGGTACCCTTTCAGGGTAAGTGGTTTACGCAGTGTCCCTAGTACAATGGTCATGTAGTACTTGGATACTTCTTTGGTACGGAGCATCTCGCTAATGCTCTGTGCTGCCATTTGTGACTTACCAACCAGTACAATCCCCGCTGTATTACGATCCAGTCGATTACATGGTGCTGGTGTGAAGCCTGCGCTTTCTTCATAGCCCATCTTCTTCTCTTTGAAGTAAGACTGAACCTCCTCAGCTAAGCTATGGCCATCCTTGGTATCCTTCTGGGTGAGTAGCCCTAACGGCTTATTGACAATAAGGATCTGCTGATCTTCATAGACTACCTCGAATGAAACAGGTGTATCCGCTACAGACTTCGCTTCTCTTAAACTCTCAATTTGGTCATCCAGCAAAAAAACTTTAATGCTGTCGCCCTCTTTTAGAATTTCACTGCCTTTTGGTTTCTTACCATTATATTTAATTTTATTGATGCGCATACACTTATATAAATAACTCTTCGGGCACTTATTAAGATATTTGAGCAATAATTTATCCAATCTCTGATTGGCCTCTAATGCTGTTACAACGATTTCCTTCATATTATTCTCCTATATTTGACTACATCACCATTACTTCTAGTATCTTACTAGTGTTGCCCATTTGTTCATCGCTAAAACACGCATCTTTCTGGATTTTAAGACAAGCGTTTTTAATAGCTGTCGTATCACTTGCATGAATAAAACGTTGTGCACCTTGTGTAATACCTTTTGGCGTAAGTCGTACATTCAATATTGGTTTTGCTTTCGTAATCACCGCTTCATCTTTTGTGATGAAGTAAATATTTCTTGATGTAACAACCACATGCTCAAAGTACAGTGTGGTGGTGCTATCTGGGATAATCACACTGTGATAAAGGTTATATGTACCCTTCATATGCTCTAACAAACTAGCATGTTTAGGGTTTGGATCTTTAAATTTTCGGTAGGCAAAGTAGCGTGTGAGATTCAGTGCCATTGGCAGTGTAAAAAGTGCTGCCACAAGGGTGAATTCTGTATTACGTGTTTTCATCACCACTAATCCTACGATAAAAATAGCAAGCATGATGCTCCCCCATAGAATACTATGAAGCAGATGCTTTTTTTTCTTGTTTTGAATGTAATCTTTTGTTTGTTTGACCATGACCCTATCCCCTATTCCTCATAAATCATTTTTACAGTCATACCACCATCTATTACCATATTTGTTCCTGTCATAAAGCCTGCTTCTTCACTTGTCAAAAAGAGCACTGCTTGTGCGATATCTTCTGGTGTCCCTACGCGGCCTGTTAGATGCTGCATATGATCCACTTCTCTTAACGCCACAAACTTACGGTCTTTTTTCTTTTTCCACTCCGCAGTATCGATCCAGCCTGGACTAATGGCATTGACACGAATCTTTGGTGCCAAACTGGCAGCTAAAGAATGGGTCATTGCAAGTACTGCACCTTTAGATGCTGAATACGGCTCTGTATGTGGTTCACTCATCATTGCACGTGTAGAAGCCATATTGACAATGCTACAACCCTCGCCTAGCATCAATGGCACACAGTGTTTCGCGCACATATACCCCCCAAGTACATTCACACGTAGCACTTCTTCAAACTCTTGAATTTCTCTTGTAAACAATGTCCCTCCACTACTAATGGCTGCATTGTTCACTAAGATGTCTATTTTTCCATATTTTTTGTCGAGTAATGTTACCATCTCCTTAACAGATGTTTCATCTGCTACGTTGACTGGTATAAAATACCCATGTCCACCAAAACCGTTGATTTCTGCTTCAATTTCTCTCCCTGCTTCTTCATCAATATCTGCAATAACAACGGTCGCTTTTTTCTTTGCATAGGTCGTGGCAATACACGCTCCTATCCCTTGCCCCCCACCAGTGACCACTACTACTTTATTTGCAAAATCCATGATGTACCTCCTCTTTCGTGCGTCTATATGCTTTAATGTCTATTTTAACAAAAAAACGCACTTATGAAAAGTGCGTCTTTTAAATTTATCATACTTTCGTTATATCTGCAAATAAATCTTTGTTTTCCTCGATACTTGTCGTGTTACCAAATACACAATACTGATTTTCTTCAATCACACTCTGAATAATCGGTGCATAGGAACGTAGCCTTTCATTATCGGTCTCAAAGATCTCATCACGTGTTTTTTGGAGCTCTTCTTTCGTTGTACCTAAGAGGTAGTAAATACATGCTGCTGCCCCTTCTGTGGATGGTGTATAAGGGAAGTCCATCCCACTAACGGTTCCGATAAGGTACTGTAAAAGTTCACGATCTGATAAATTTAAGTTGGCTACATAATCTGATGCCGCTCGGTAAACTTCCATAGTCTTTTCTACATTTGGATCACGGTAAGAAACGAAGAACATATTGCCACTCTTTCTAAAGTCTGCAAAACATCCGTAAGCACCATTTTTTACACGCACTTCATTCCATAGGTAATCTGTAGCTAAGATTGACTTAAGCATCTGCATGCCACCATGATAACTATAGCCTTTATCTTTGAAGTTGTACCCCATCGCCACATAGTTGACATTACCTGGATACACTAAAGCTTCTTGAATCGTATGCTTCATGAATTTCTGCTGTAGCGGCTGAATAGCCGTCTTTGGCAAGGTATCTAATGTCTTCTGGATCACTTCCATACAAGTAGCTACTTCTTTTTCATCTACTGTCAGACCGACTTTATAGCGTACGCCATTACTTAAGTAGCTATAAGCGTCTTGTAACTTTTGCATCGTTTGCTCTTTATTGGTTTCCCAGTTGTCTGCCAAGTCGCATACCATATGATAGAAGGTAAGCCCTTTCGTTTCTTCTTCAAAGGCTTCTACTGGTGAAAAGCTAGAAAGCAGTCTGCTATAAGCAATCTTATGACCTTCACTACTAATTGCCATCTCCATCATCGAGCGCATTTCTTTGATAATCTCGTACACACGCTCATAGTCATCCATCTTGGTATCTGCGATGATTTCTTTCATAATGCTTACTTGAGCCTCTAACTCATGGACAAGTGCCTTGGATTTGATGACGAATACTTTCTTGAAGTTTTCTGGGTCTTCTAATGTATGCATCGCTTGGATATGGAACTCGATCCCACCTAAGTGCTCATCAATAGCCATAGAAAGATCTTCATAACTATAGTTCTTGGTATTTAGCTTACTAAGCATACCTACCATCATCCCTAGATAAGGCATATACCCATTCTCTATGCCACTTAAGTCGATCATCCATGTCATATAAGCGATTTGGTTGGTAAAGGTAGGGGTAATGATATACTCACAGTTATTTAAGGTTTCTACTTTAAAACGTGGGAATTTGATGTCTCTTTCTAAGTCTTCTTTTTCTAGAAGTGGGATACACGCACGTTGCTCTTCCGTATCGATGACTTCTTGATAGGCATTGAACTTCAGCGTCTTCTCCACTGCTTCATTCAGTGTTTTTTCATCCCAACTTGCTTTGATTTTCTCAAGCTTTTCTGTCACTTGTTGTTGGATTTCTTGGTCAAGCCCTACCTTTGGATAAAGAAGCATCTTGATACCATGGGTGTTATTCAGTAAGTACTTTTCGATGAGGCTTTCAAAGTACCCTGTGCCTTGTTTTTCATGGATGTTCTTTAAGATTTCTTCTGTGCGAAGGTAAATCAGCGGGTCTTTATCATAAATCCAACTCTTCATACAGCCTATATAGTACAGAAGCCCTTTAGAGTAACCTTTAAAGTCTCCTTCGCGAAGTTCAAACTCTTTCACTTGAACCGCACCTTTAAGAAGGGCTTCTGGAATGCCTTCTTTCACGAGACGTCTAAGCTCTGTGTCGATGACTTCATAAAAAGCATCTTTCTTTTCTTCACTTACGTTTTTCGCCATAATAGTGAAGATTGGCTGCTTCATATGTGTCTGGAAAGCACCAAAAGCATCGTCGCCTATGCCATTTTGGATAAGAGCTTTTTTCAGAGGTGAAGCTGGTGTCTCAAGTAAGATATACTCTAAAATCCCCATCTCTACCATCAACTGACGGTTAACGGTCTCATCCACCACACAGTTGTATGATACATAAAGTTGATTTGGCTTTTCTTCTGCCACCGAATAAGGATAAGACACTTCTCTTATGGCTTCAAAAGGTTTTTGGTAGCCAATCGTCGAATCAATAGCTTGATACTGGAATTTTGACAGATAGTTCTTGTCGATAAAGCCTAGCACTTCTTCTAAGTCCATCTTACCATAAAGGCCGATGTATGCATTGGATGGGTGGTAATACTTCTTGTGGAAGTCTAAGAACCCTTCTTCTGTTAAATTTGGAATAGCTTCTGGTGCTCCACCTGATTCATTACTATAAATCGTATCTGGGAATAAAGATTCCTTGATTTTTCTAAAGCCTACTTCTTCTGGTGAAGAAAAGGCACCCTTCATCTCATTGTACACAACGCCCTTATACTCTAGCGGTGCCTCTGGTGATTCGATGTGATAACGCCAGCCTTCTTGCATCAGAATATACGGATTTTTATAAATGTTAGGGAAGAATACTGCATCCAGATAGACGTCCATTAAGTTATGGAAGTCCGCGTCATTCTCGCTTGAAATAGGATACATAGTCTTGTCTGGATAAGTCATGGCATTAAGATACGTATTCAAAGAGCCTTTTGAAAGTTCAATAAAAGGATCTTTGAGTGGGTACTTTTCTGAGCCACAAAGAACCGAGTGCTCGATAATGTGTGGCACCCCTGTACTGTCTGGTGGTGGTGTTCTAAAAGTAATTCCGAAAGTTTTATGTGTATCTTCTGTTTCGAAGTAAAGTACTTTTGCTTTGGTTTCATTATGTTCATACTGATGAACGGTACAATCAATTTCACTTATATAGGCTTCTTGTAATTGCGTATAGCCTTTGATACTTGTTTTCATATGACACTCCTTACGTAATCAATTTGATTTATGTCTTATTATAGAGCTTTGTCAAATCTTTGTCCACTTTATAAGATCTAAATACATACTTACTGTTATAAATTCTATGCCTTCTTTTTCCATTATAGGTATCATTTCTTTTAAGGCACGTGCTGTATGTGGTCCTTTTTGTGGACCTACATGGCCTATGGCTACGGCTACGCCTTTTTCTTTGGCAATCTTCATGGTCTCCTTAAGTCTTTCTTTTACATAAGCTGTATCTGGTGTATTGTCCAGAAACACATCCCTCTCCATAAATGGTACCTCTAATGCCTCGCTCCATTTTTTTGAAAGGGTCGGCGCCGTGGTCTTGCTATCTACAAAGTATAAACCATTGGCTTTTGCATAGGCCATCAGCGCCTGAACTGTCGTATCATTCTCCATGGCACGAGACCCCATATGATTATTCATCCCTTTGGCATAAGGAATCTCTTCCTTGGCACTGTCTAAGATTTCCTTCACCTTTTCTTCACCCATGCCTGCCAAAATCCCCTTAGGCCCAAGCCAAGATGCCTTGCCTTGCTTTGGTTCTAATGGGACATGATAAATGATTTCTTTGCCTGCTTCGTAAAGCTTAGTGGCATCTTCTTTGGCATAAGGCATGCCTGGAATGACCGCAGCTGTAAGTGGAATCGGTAGCTCTGCAATCGTCTCTGTACCTGCCATGTTGTTACCAAAATCATCAATGATGATGATGACGTACGCCTTCTTAGGCGGCTCCACATCTTCTCCAAAACTCAGTGTTCCTATACACAAAATACTTAATCCTATAAGCAGTGTTAAAAATAATGACTTTCTCTTCATCGTCTTACCTCATTTCGTTACCATCATTTCTTTTTTGTAGTATGTGTTTTTAGGCAAAAAAAAACACTTGTTTTACACAAGTGTTTGAGGTTCTTTTTTAAGTTGTTCTAGAAAAGCTTCGCGACATTCCCAACAGCAGAAGAAATACTCTTTGCCATTTTTCAATATACGATAAGCGTCTTTTTTCTCGATTTCTTTTCCACACGCAGGGTCCACTACAAGTTCTTTTGCCTCTTCCACTGGTGCTTGTGCTTGTGGCATCCCTGGTATAGGTGGCATTTCCCCAGGCTTACCTTCTATTGGTTTAATCTCTCCATTCACAATGGTAAACCCTTTGATATTTGGATTATCTTTATGCATCTTCATTACTTTTCTTACTTTAAACATATATCGTACTAAGTTAAATAGACTTAAGAGCATAAATACCAAAAAAGCATTCATGACAATATCTAATAATCCCATCGATTCTAATTCCTTTCTTCGTTGAAATAATGCTATTCTACTCCTATAATATGAATTTTTTTTGAATAATAGCCAACTCTTTTAAAAATTTTATATTGTTTTACCCATTCTATCCCTTAAAGCCCATAAAGAAAAGGGTAACCGTAGTTACCCCCTTTTATTCACCCTTAGATTTGCTGTAATGCTTGTTCTAAGTCTGCAATGATATCTTCTACATTCTCAATCCCTACACTTAAGCGGATAAGGCCTGGCCCGATGCCTGCTGCTTTAAGACCTTCATCACTTAATTGGCGATGGGTTGAACTTGCTGGATGAAGTACAGCTGTACGTGCATCTGCCACGTGAACCACAATGGCTGCAAGTTTGAGACTATCCATAAAGCGAACGGCTTCTTCTTTACCACCTTGTACTGTAAAGGAAATGACACCGCTTGCACCTTTTGGTAAGTATTTTTTTGCTTTATCGTATTCTTTACTAGACTCAAGTAATGGATAAGACACATTTACAATTGCTTCATGTTGCTCTAAATACTTGGCAACTTTAAGGGCATTTTCACTATGACGTTCCATACGTAGGTGAAGTGTCTCAAGACCAAGATGTGTTAGGAAAGCATTTTGTGGGCTTAAGTAGTTCCCCATATCGCGGATAAACTGTACACGTGCTTTTGTGATATACCCAAGGTTCCCAAAGTCTTTGCTATAAGTTACCCCATGATACGATACATCAGGCTCTGTAAAGCCTTTGAATTTCCCATTTGTATAGTCAAAACGTCCACTATCAACAATGATCCCACCTACACTTGTAGCATGCCCATCCATGTACTTAGTCGTTGAGTGAATGACCACGTCTGCGCCGTGTTCCATTGGTCGACAAAGGTAAGGTGTAGCAAAGGTATTATCAATAATCAATGGAATACCATGACTATGTGCCACTTCAGCCCAGTAAGCGATATCCATCACCACAAGTGCTGGATTCGCTATAGTCTCACCAAAGATTGCTTTTGTATTAGGTCTCACACATGCTGCCACTTCTTCTTTTGTAGCTTCTGGTGATACAAAGGTTACTTCTATTCCCATTTTCTTTAGTGTGATCGCAAATAAATTGTATGTACCACCATAAATAGAGTTCAGTGATATAAAGTGGTCCCCTGCTTCACACACGTTCATCACTGATACCATGGATGCTGCTTGTCCTGAAGATGTACAAAGAGCCCCTACACCACCTTCAAGTGCTGCCACTTTATTTTCTAATGCTTCTACTGTTGGGTTACTAATACGTGAATACATATGCCCTGGTACAGCTAAGTCAAAAAGCTTTGCCACATGCTCTGTACTATCATACTTGTAAGTCGTACTTTGATAAATAGGAAGAACGCGTGGTTCCCCATTTTTAGGTTCATACCCTGCTTGAATAAGTTTTGTTTCTATTTGCCAATTTTGATTCATCTTCTATGCCCCCTATATATGTAAGCTTTCTTTTTGTTAGATGTACTTTAAGAAATCATTTGATGTCTCTTCGTCATCTGCTTCTTCATCGTCCTCGTCTTCTTCATCTTCATCATCTTCAATACTTGCTTCTTCTGCCGCCTTCATCTCTGCTGATGCTTGGATATGCTTTGTAAAAATCTTTTGGATTGGTACAGAAGCCACTGCCGCTACAAAGACTGGCATAATCATAACGGTAAATGGAATCACCATACTTGCAAACTGAAGTAAAACCACTACTACGATAATAAGTGCTGTCGATACGATATGTCTATGTGCCAGTACAAAGGCTGTTAAAAACATATTCATTACCTTCATGTGGAAACGTGAAAGTACTGCCAATACATAAATCGTAAGGATCGTTACTTCTACTGTCATGAGTAAAGCAAGACCACTTAATACAACGGGTGCACCACCTTCATAACCTTCTATTAAGATACGGTAAGCTACTGTACTCGCCCACATCACCCCTAAAATAAGTGTAATTGGAATAGACTGCACGAAGTTTTGTCTGTAACTCTTCCAGAAATCGCGCCATATGTAAGCATCTTCATCTCTCGACTTCTTTCCATATATATAGAACAAAGCCGATGTGGATGTGCCAATCGTGATAATCGGTAGGCATCCAATAAACCATATAATAGTCAGTATAAGTGCATCTGAAACCTCTACCCCAGCCTTATACACTGGTCCATCTAAGTCAAATATTTTCATTCCTTTTCCCTCCTCATGCTGTTTTTAATATAAGTATACTAAGTATACTATATAGTGTGTATTTTGTACATACTGCTACCTTATTGAATAAATGTGTAGATTTTATAATTTTTTTCCAACTTCTAAAACTTTTTCTTGTTTTTTTATTACAACAATCGTATAATTATACATTATAGGTTATATATATAAATTATTTTTGGGAGGGTTTACACATGAAAGAAAAAGTTGTTTTAGCGTATTCAGGTGGTTTAGATACTTCTGTTATCATTCCATGGCTCAAAGAAAATTATGATTTTGATGTTATTGCAGTATGTATTAATGTAGGTCAAGATGCTGAACTTGTAGGACTTGAAGAACGTGCTTTAAGCATGGGTGTAAGTAAAGTTTATGTAGAAAATGTTAAAGATGAATTCATGAAAGAATACGTATTCCCAATGATTCAATCAGGTGCAATCTATGAATCTAAGTACTACCTTGGTACTTCTATCGCACGTGCAGTCATTGCTAAAACCTTAGTGAATGTGGCTTTAAAAGAAGGCGCTACTGCTATCTGCCACGGCTGTACGGGTAAAGGTAACGACCAAATTCGTTTCGAACTAGGTATTATGGCTCTTGCACCTCACCTCAAAGTAATCGCACCTTGGCGTATATGGGACATTTCTTCTCGCGAAGAAGAGATTGCTTACCTTGAAGAACGTGGTCTTCCAGTTCCAATGAAAAAAGAAGATAGCTACAGCCGTGACCGTAATATGTGGCATATTTCTCATGAAGGTTTAGAACTTGAAGATCCTTGGTGTGCACCAAACTACGAAACCCTTCTTAAACTAGGTGTATCTCCTGAGATGGCACCAGATAAAGCAACAATCATCAGCCTTACTTTTGACAAAGGTATCCCTACTCACCTTGACGGTGTAGCAATGGACCCTTCTGCTCTTCTTGAGAAACTCAACGAATTAGGCGGTATGAATGGTGTGGGTATCGAAGACATCGTTGAAAACCGTGTAGTAGGTATGAAATCTCGTGGTGTGTATGAAACCCCAGGTGGTACCATTCTTTATAAAGCACATGAAGAACTGGAGCACCTAACCCTTGACCGTGAAACTTACCGTTACAAACAAAACATTGCCCTTGAGTATGCTGACCTTATCTACAACGGCAAATGGTTTACACCACTTCGTGAAGCATTAGGTGCTTTCGTATCAAGTACCCAAGAAGTTGTGACAGGTGAAGTTAAACTGAAACTTTATAAAGGTAATGTGATTCCACAAGGCGCTACTTCACCTTACTCACTTTATAGCGAAGACTTAGCAAGCTTTACCACAGGTGACCTTTATGATCACAAAGATGCAGGTGGCTTCATCACCCTTTATGGTTTACCACTTAAAGTGCGTGCACTTATGAAGAAAAACGGGGAAGCTGCCGATAATAACTAAGAACAAAACACACTGGACAAATAGGAGGAACGACACATGAAACTTTGGGGTGGACGCTTTGCAAAAGAAACAGATGCACTTACAGATCATTTCAACTCATCTATTTCTTTTGATGCTAGACTATACAGACAGGATATCTTAGGGAGCTGTGCCCATGTCACCATGCTCGGGGAGCAAGGTATTATACCAACTGAAGATGCAATTTGTATCAAAAAAGGCTTGATGGATTTACTTGAAGCCATCGAAAAAGACGAAGTTACTTTTGATGTAAAAGCTGAAGACATTCATATGAATATCGAGACACTTCTTATCTCTCGTATCGGTGAAGTCGCAAAAAAAATGCATACAGGACGTAGCCGTAACGACCAAGTGGCTCTTGATATGCGCCTTTACGTTCGCGAAGAACTTGAAAACATTCAGCAGATGGTGCTAGACCTTATGTCGGCGATTACAGAAATCGCAAACCAACACACTGAGACCATCATGCCTGGCTACACACATCTTCAACGTGCACAACCAATCACTTTTGCACATCACTTAATGGCATATTTTGAAATGCTTAAACGCGACTACAAAAAACTAGGCTTCGCTTATGAGATGAGCAACAGCCTGCCTTTAGGAAGTGGTGCCCTTGCGACGACCACTTACCCTCTAGACCGCCATTTTGTAGCTGACGCTTTAGCTTTTGACAGCGTATGTGCCAATAGTATTGATGGGGTGTCTGACCGTGACTTCTGTTTAGATACCATGTATGCTATCTCTACCATCATGATGCACTTAAGTCGCTTTAGTGAGGAAATCATCCTTTGGAGCTCACATGAATTCCGCTTTATCGAATTAGACGATGCTTATAGCACTGGAAGCTCCATTATGCCTCAGAAGAAAAACCCTGACATCGCCGAGCTTGTACGTGGTAAATCTGGGCGTTGCTACGGGAATCTCTTTGGCCTACTCACTACAATGAAAGGCTTACCTCTTGCTTACAACAAAGACATGCAAGAAGATAAGGAAAATGTATTTGATAGTATTGATACCATCAAAATGTGTCTTCCTATTTTCACTGCTATGCTTCGTACCATGAATGTTCGCAAGGAAAATATGTACAAAGCGGCGGCTGGTGGCTTCACCAATGCGACGGATGCTGCTGATTACCTTGTCAAAAAAGGTATGGCATTCCGAGATGCTCATGAAGTGATCGGTAAGCTTGTACTTTACTGTGTGAACACAGGTAAAAATCTCGAAGACCTTTCTTTAGCTGAGTACCATGCTATTCATCCAATCTTCGAAGATGATATCTACGAAGCGATCAGCCTCCTTACTTGCGTTAATGAACGTAACGTATACGGTGGCCCAAGTAAAGAAGCAGTACTTAAGCATCTTCAGGAAGCGACTGCTTTTCTTCAAAATCTTTAATCTCACTTAAAAGGGAGTGCCTATGCACTCCCTTTTGCATTTACTACTTTTAATCAAAGTAATTCAGTAATTCTTCTCTGTAACTTTCAAAAACCCGTAAAAATTTATAGAAAACTTGATCATTAAGTGGGAGCCTTTCCTGCCAGCTATTGTACACCCCTTCTGCTTCTTCCCTCGTCTTCGCTTCATAAAACTTCTGAATGAAGGAACCAATGTCGTAAGGTTCCTTCTCACATAAGCCACTAGCCGCCACTTCTTCCATATAGTTCACGTAGTCTTGCCCTAGTAAATGGCCTGTAAAAACCAAAAGCTCATCTTTGGAGATGATGACTTTCACACATCTTCCCATGCCATACCCTGCTTCTAAGTAGGGCTTCCTAAGAGGAATGCTTAGGGCATCTACAGACGTCTTAATGCCTTTTAGATACATCATGACGACACTTGCCTTTATACTTGGTATCTCACTTATCATTTTATCTTCTAGTAAATCATAGATGTATGTTACCTGTCGTATGGGGTCATTTTTAATTTTAAAACTGGCCATAGGCTCACATCCTTTGTGGAAGTATGAACCTCTGACCAGTTTTTTATACATCTTTTATTTAGACCATTTAAAAATATTGATGCCCAATGGTGGGACTTTGATTTCTATGTACTGTTCTTGTTGGTGGCATGGACCTTCTATGGCCTCTACCACACCATTTGTCATCCCACTGCCATAGTACTTGGTATCATCACTTGTAAAGACTTCCTCATAGGTCCCTAGCTTATCTACACCGATACGGTACCCTTCTCTTGCTTCTGGTGTGAAGTTTACGACAATCACGAGCTTTTGATTATCCTTCTCCCCCTTACGCATAAAGCTAATGATGCTTGCATCTCTGTTATCGCAGTCGATCCACTGGAAACCTTCATAGCTATGGTCGATGGACCACAAGCACTTATGTTTCTTATAGAAAGCATTCAAGTCTTTGACATACTGGCGTAACTTTTCATGTGGTGCGTATTGTAGTAAGTGCCAGTCCAGTTCTCTTTCCTCACTCCACTCTCTTGTCTGACCAAACTCGTCCCCCATAAAGAGCATCTTCTTACCTGGATGCATAAACATATACCCATAAAAAGCACGTAAGTTAGCGAATTTTTGCCACTCATCTCCTGGCATTTTATAAATCATCGAAGCTTTACCATGGACGATTTCATCATGAGATAAAGGTAAGACAAAGTTCTCACTAAAAGCATACATAATGCTAAAGGTAAGTTTATTATGCTCATACTTTCTAAAGAGTGGGTCACACTTCATATAACTAAGCATATCATTCATCCAACCCATATTCCATTTGAACCCAAACCCAAGTCCATTGTTACATACAGGATGAGTCACTCCAGCCCATGCAGTGGATTCTTCTGCTATCATCATAATACCTGGGAAACGCTCATATACTTTTTCATTTAATTTACGTAGGAATGCAATGGCTTCTAGATTTTCTCTTCCACCTTCCTTATTGCGTACGTAATCATCATTTTCTCTACCATAATCCAAATAAAGCATAGATGCCACCGCATCCACTCTGAGACCATCTAAGTGATAGTTCTCAAGCCAAGAAAGGGCACTAGCGATAAGAAACAAGGCGATTTCATTTCGCCCATAGTTAAAGACCAACGTTCCCCACTGTGGATGCTCTGCTTGTAAAGGAAGGGCATGCTCGTAAAGGGCTGTCCCATCAAATTTTTCTAAGCCAAAGCTATCTTTAGGGAAATGTGCTGGAACCCAATCAAGGAGTACGCCGATATTGTTTCGATGCATCTTATCGACTAAGTATTTAAAGTCATCAGGTGTCCCATAACGACTTGTAGGTGCAAAGTAACCCGTTACCTGATACCCCCAAGAGCCATCAAAAGGATGCTCCATAACCCCCATCAGTTCGATATGGGTATAGCCCATCTCTTTCACATAATCTGCCAAATGGTCTGCTAGTTCTCTATACGTATAGAAATCACCATTAAAGTGCTTTTTCCATGAACCGATATGTACCTCATAAATGCTCACTGCTTCTTGATGCTGTGCTTTCTTACTACGTCTTTCTAGCCACTTACTATCTTTCCATATGTAACTTGCATCTGACCATACACGTGATGCCTTTCCTGGTCTTAGTTCACTAAAGCTTGCATAAGGGTCTGCTTTATAAAGGATTACATTATCTTTCGTTTTGATCTCATACTTGTAGAGGCTTCCAATCTGAACACCTGGTACGAAAAGCTCCCATATACCGTTGCTTTCTAGTAACCTCATTTGCCCACGCATACCATCCCAAAAGTTAAATTCACCAATGACACTCACCCGCTTCGCATTAGGTGCCCATACAGCAAACTGTATCCCTTGTACACCTTCTCGTGTCACTTCATGCGCCCCAAGCTTATGATGAATCTCGTAGTCCGTACCCTCACCGAAAAGATAAAGATCTAAATCTGAAAAAGATGGGCCAAATTGATAAGGATCCACAAACTGCCATGTATCTCCTGCTGCATTTTTACAGCTGACTCCATAAATAAATGGGTTCTTACGTCTTCCCACTAACCCTTCAAAAAAACCATCTGCTTCTTTTTCTAAAGGATACTGCTTGGTTTGATCATCTATAGGATATATACTAACTTCTGTAGCACCTGGTACAAAAACCCTTACTACAAGTCGTTCTTTATTTTCTATCATTAGAGGATGCATGCCTAAATAGTGATGTGGATTGTTTGATTCGCCTTGAATTATTTGTAATTTTTCCATTTTTCTACCTCCTTTAGATTATATTAATATATTCTTTTGGGGATTTCAATAAAATAATCCAAATTTTTACATTTTCACCAATCCCCCACTTGCATCTTCTCTCTAAATTGTATATTCTTAATAGAGACTATCGAAAGGAGCTTTACTTATGGAACAACAACAATCCGCTTTATTTTCGGCTATTGCCTATTCTTATATTCATTTTATAGATGATTATCTTGCTGTCCTTAGCAATCCTGCACGTCACTCAATCCCTTATATTGATGACGAAGTAGGTAACATTCTTGGAGAAATACAGACGCTTTTCTTATCGATGCCTTCCCTTTTAAATGGGGATGCAGAGTTCAAAGAAATCTACGCTAAGAAACTCGTGGATTTCCGTGAAACACTCGAAGAAAAGTACCGTAATCTTCATGCACTTCAAAGAGAATTACAACATACCACTTCTTTCTTCACTTTAAAAACAGCACTTACTACCAGTAATTATGAAGATTTTGGTATGACTGAGGAAGACGCTTTATCTATGGACTTTTCAAGACTTGCCAAAGACTGTACAAGCTTTGTCTTCAAGGAAAGTGATCCACTTCTCCGCCAACAAAAAGCCAGTAGCCTTCTGACTCACGTACCAATGCGTATGACCAAAGATAGCTTTATGAGCTATGTGGAGAAAGCACTTTTTAGTATTGCTATCGAAGATACACCTGAAAGCGCTACACTTCTTACGGGGATACTTGCTCAGCAGTTTGATGGCCGTCTGTATACAAACTACGTGGATGGTTTCGCAGACCTTCGTCAAAGCATCGAGGAGCTTCTCCTCCTCGAATCAAGTGAAGACTTCTTCGAAGATGCTGAACTTCTTAACGAAACGTTAGATTATGCTGTACAGCTTACCGCCAAACTTTATCATATGATCTGTACATTTAGTAACTTACTTATCTTTGATGCCATGAGTTTCGAGACACTCACAGATATGCATGTAAGCTTCTACGATCTGTACTGCTCACTCCAAAACATCTTAAGTAATCACGCAGATAGTGACATCCTCTTAGAGACACTTCCTGAACGTGTCGATGACATCAAAGACCAGCTACAAACTGCCTTCACGAAAGTTTCTGCTAAGACATCTGATGATTCTCTCTTTGCACTGATGGGAACTTATCTTCATATGTCTATCCACCATGTCTTTGGCTTTACCACTGCCAAGCATGAGCCGTACAGCGAAGAGACTACAAGTATCTTAAGAGGTTTCCTCACTGACATGCGTCATACACTTGAAAGCTTAAATCCTGCTGAACGTAAACTTCGTATGCAGTACTTTATGTCTGTGATGCCACTTATGATGAGAGACAATACATTCTACGACTACTTGATGCATGGCTTTACCAATACCAAGCATCCGATCACGAATCTCTACACTGCTATGTACCTTAGCAACCTCTTAGAGCAAGGCGGCTTCTTTGAAGAAAGTGACGACGCTCAAGCTGCCCTTGGTGTAGACTCACATGATTTCCACGAAGATGATGATGCCGCCCATTTCCTTAAAGCACATCCTCACCATGATACATGTAGCTGTGGCCATCATCATGCTGACCCTCATCACGAATGCTGTGGTGGTCACCATGATGACCCTGTTCATGAATGTTGTGGCGGTCACCATGACGACCCTAATCATACTTGCAACTGTGGTCATGACCACGCCTAATACCAAAACTAAAAGGTGCCCATTCACATAGGGCACCTTTTAGTTTTTAACGATTTTTCCTTCCCACCATGATTTATGTTGAACATACCACGCTATAGTCTGTGCGATACCTTCTTCAAAGGTATATGAAGGTTCCCAACCTAATGTCTCCTTCATCTTAATCGCATCTATAGCATACCTTAAGTCGTGGCCTTTTCGATCTTCCACAAAAATGATTTGCTCTTCACTTGCTCCTAATTGCTTTAAAATACATTGCACAATGGTTAAGTTTTCTAGTTCATTGTGCCCACCTATATTGTACACTTCTCCCATCTTTCCTTTTTGTAAGATAACATCAATGCCTCTACAGTGATCTTCTACATAAAGCCAATCTCTTATATTTTTGCCATTCCCATACACAGGAATTGGCTGCTGCTCCATCACCTTACTAATTACCACTGGGATGAGTTTCTCTGGGAATTGATAGGGTCCATAGTTATTGGAGCATCGTGAGATCGTAACTGGTATACCATAAGTCCGCCCATATGCAAGCACCAACATATCTGCACTTGCTTTGGATGCTGAATAAGGTGAACTAGGCCTAATAGGTGTTTCCTCCGTGAAAAACAAGTCTTTCTGGTTCAGTGGCAAATCTCCGTATACTTCATCAGTAGATACTTGATGAAATTGCTGAATACCATATTTACGTGCAGCTTCTAACAATACATGGGTTCCTACGATATTAGTTCTAATAAAAATATCAGGTTCACTAACAGACCGATCCACGTGAGACTCTGCTGCAAAATGAACGACTTTATCAAATTTATGTTGTGCAAATAACCCATCTATCAGTGTCGTATCTGCCACATCTCCCTTTACAAAAAGGTACCGCGCATCTGTTGCCACTGTGTTTAATGTCTCTAAATCCCCGGCATATGTGAGTGCATCTAGATTAACGATTTCTATGTCTTTATACGTGCCCAGCATATACTTAACAAAATAACTCCCTATAAAGCCTGCTCCCCCTGTAACGAGTAATTTCATCAATGCACCTCCTATCCCTTCATTTAAAAATAATTCTTCCCTTTCTCAAAGCGTGGTAATTGCTGATCCTTGTCTGATAGAATGAGACGCTTTCTATCTTTGATAGGCCACTGAATACCAATGGTTTCATCCTCCCACAAAATGCCACTATCGTATGCTTGTTCATAATGGGTCGTACATTTATAGGAAAAAAAAGCTGTATCCGACAAGGTCAAGAAGCCATGCCCAAACCCTGGTGGTATATACACCATCTGATGATTCTCTGCCGAAAGGATGAATCCCTCCCATTTGCCATAGGTGGGGGAATCTACCCTTAAGTCCACTGCCACATCAAAAACTTCTCCTACACATACGCTCACCAGTTTTCCTTGCGGATTTTTGTGCTGAAAGTGTATGCCCCGCAGCACGCCTTTTTGTGAGTAGGATGCATTGTCTTGCACAAAGACTTCCCCTATCCCTAATGCGCTTAACGCCTCTTGATGATACGTCTCCATAAAGTACCCGCGCTGATCCACAAAGATGCGCGTATCAATCACATACACATCTTTTAAAGTGGTTAAATGCTTTGTAAAATTCCCCATCCTCTCTCTCCTCTAAAGCTGTCTTAAATAGTGCTTATAGACACTTTCTGGCAATTTTTCTATAAGCCTTTCAAGTGCTTCTTTTTTTATATAGCCTTTCTGATATGCGATAGCTTCAATAGCACCTACAAAGATCCCGTCTCCCTCTAGCTGTTCCACTCCCCTACTTGCATCTAGCAGTGCTTTATACGTCCCTGTATCTAACCACCTTATCTGCTCTTCTAATAGAATGACATCCATTGCCTGCTTTTCAATATACGCATTATTGATAGATGTTATCTCCAGCTCACCTCTAGCTGACGGCTCTACCTGTTTCGCCATAGACACCACCTGATTATCATAAAAATAAAGTCCTGGTACTGCATACGTAGACTTAGGTACCTTTGGTTTTTCTTCGATGGCTACCACTTGATGTTTAGCATCAAATACCAGTACCCCAAATGCATCTGGATTCTTAACGGGATAGCCAAAAACATAAGCCCCCTTCTTTAATTGACTCGCTTTTTGTAAATGTTTTTCAAGTTCCTCTCCCCAGAAAATATTATCGCCTAGCACTACGCAAACGGTATCCTCTCCTATAAAAGATTCCCCTATTAAGAATGCTTCTGCTATTCCCTGTGGCTTTTCTTGCACCTCATACTTGATCGTTAACCCTAATTGGCTCCCATCTCCTAGTAAGCTTTCAAACACCTGGGTATCTCTCGGCGTTGAAATCACTAAGATTTCTCTTATATCTGCCATCATGAGTATAGCTAGAGGATAATAAATCATAGGTTTATTATATATAGGTAGTATCTGCTTAGATAAAACACAGGTTACTGGATAAAGTCTAGTGCCACTTCCCCCTGCAAGTATAATACCTTTCATCCCGCTCCCTCCTTATGAGTTTTTCTACCATATACTATGCAATTTTTCTCTATTTATCTACTTATTTTTCCAAGTTCTTTCTTAACATCCTTTTAAAGGTTTCTAATGTACTCTCTGGCGTATAGACTTTCTCCACCTCATTTCTCGCTGCCTTGATGATTGCTACACGTTGTTTCTCTTCTCTAAGCAGATGACTAATCGCTGCATACCACCCCTCTGCTGTATGTGGTGTCAAAATCCCTGTCTCACCATGCTTCACATACATTCTATACAAAGTGGTATCACTATAAATCCCTGCTGCATTCATAGCTGTTATTTCTAGATACTTATTGGGACACTTACCTTTGGTACAATCATTTTCTACCAATGGTGCCAGCATGATATGGCATGCCCATTTACTCACCTGCTCTGTATACGCTTTATAATCCATTGTATATGGTTCTTCATGTATTCTATCCCTATATTTTTCAAACGCTAATGGTAGATACACCCCTTTAAAATAAATACTCACATCTGTGCGCTCCTCCAATATACTTAAAAGTGCTGGAAAAACCACTTCACAATACGGTCTTTTAAACATACTTCCTGCAAACCCTATTCTTTTTTCACCTTTGCTACCTTCTCCTACCGAACACGTTCTTAATTTGACCGTAGATGTTAGTAAGTACACTTGGTCATGATACTTTCGTATAGCCTCATAAACATAAAGATTATACACCCATACCACCTCACTACACGCTAGACACTGTCTGAAACATTGTAACTCCTGAGGCCATTCTGGACTCAGCCAATGATCATCTAAAAGGTAAATCGTCCTCACATGCTTCGCCCTACACATCATCATCATATATAAGCCCTTAAGTGATTGCGTTCGCACGAAAAATACAACGTCCAAAAGCTCTAGCATCCCCTCTGTCACTTCATCCTCAAAAAAATGTTGCCATATAGGCGCTCCTTCCTCTTGCTGCCAACACTCTAAATAATTCAAGATTAGTAGCTGTACCTGTACCTGCTCCATGCGCCCACTTACAATTCCTATTTTCATCCTTGTCCCCCTAGCACACTCTTCTTTTTTTTAACATATATGTATAACAGTAACGTTCTATACATTCTAAGGAGGTCTTCTTATGAAAATAGGTTTTTCCCAACACTATGATGGTCCCGGAGGTGCTAGAAGCTGGATTAAAGGTTTTAGCCATTACTGCATCCACCAAGGTCATACCGTAAGCTATGGTTATGATCCTACGGTTGATGTTTTTTGTTCTGTTGCTAATCTTTCTACTCCCTTAGAACTTCAAAGCCTTAAAGATAAAAACATTAAAATTTTACAGCGTTTAGGTGCCATCTATCTCCCTTACAATCATCCTAATGCACAGGTTATCCAAAATAAAAACAATGAACTTAAAACCCTTATAGACTTTGCTGATGCCATCGTCTACCAAAGTCACTTCTCTAAAGAGTACCTTTTTAGGAGCATCTATAACCAGCATGAACCTGATGGTGAGATTATCTACAACTGCGCCGATGATTCACTTTTCCACCCCTACGGTAATAAGCTTTCTCGCCCTACTGATAAAAAAGTCATTTTAGCCGCTGCGTATTGGGGGACCCCTCATACTGCTACACACTCCATGGATATTCTCATGCAAGTGATCAAGCACTATGAATATCGTAATGATCTCACTTTTTGGGTTCTAGGTCGCGCCTTCCCTCCTCATGAACAAATGCTTCGAGATGCTCATTTCAAAAACATCTCTTGGTTAGACCTGCTTCATCCTATCGATCGTACTATGATGCCTGACCTACTTCGTACAGTCGATATGGTACTTCACCTTAAAGCCCATGAAGGTTGCTCAAATATGGTCATAGAAACCTTGCATACTGGAACTCCCCTTGTAGGACTTCATTCCGGAAGTCTCCCTGAACTTATAGGAGACAGTGCGCTCCTAGCTTCCTGTTCTCAACCACTACAAACATTCCCTACTGTAGACCTACAAGATCTTATCCAAAAGATTGACCGCACCTTAGAGCAACAAGGGAGTATCTCTGCTACTATGCTTTCTCGTGCCAAAAACTTTACCCCTTCGATGACCTATGAACGCTATCTCAATAAACTTATCCAGCTCCACCAGTCATCACGTTAAGGAGGGAATCATCATGAAAGTTTACTTTTTCTTATTGGGTCAAAATAATTCTACCACTTCTTTCTCTAACCTAATGTTTGCTCATGCACTTATAAACAAAGGCTATGACGTTGATATCATTACATCTCTAGAAGAAAAATATGCACGACTTCAAGACTGCAAAGCTTCTATTATCTTCTTCCAAAAGATTGTGCAATGCCCAGCCCATACATCAAAAGCCATCAGCCACTTAAAAGGTAAAGTCTTTCTCTGCCATATCGATGATGATTTTCAAGATATGCAAAATGCCGAGCATATCAATACACTCCAGCTTACTGACCTCATTTTAGTAGGTACAAACCGTCACAAGGAAGTGCTGAAAAATTTCACTACCCAACCTGTTGAAACGATCAGTTGCCTCTTAGATCAAGCAAATTATCCTTATACCCCAGCCAATGCAAAACATAACCATCCGCTTATTATCGGCTGGCAACAATCTTGTGCAGATGCTTATATCCAAGACTTACTTTCTATTCGTAGACCTCTTTTAGACCTCTACTACCAATACGGATTTACCCTTAATCTCTTTGGTTGGCATATGGGGGTAGACTATCGTGATTTAAGCGGCTCTGTGCGGGACGCTTTTCCCTTTGCACACTTTATCCCTTATGAGCCTATGGATAGTTATATACGGCATATCATCCCACAAGTCAGTCAATCTGATATCTTTATCCTTCCTTATATCGATATACCTGATCGCATCGGTAAAAGCGGCTTTTCTCTCAAGCGTATGATGCATCTAGGGCTGCCTATCGTAGCCTCTGCTACCGAACACCATCGTACCCTTATCGACCATAATGTTTCTGGCTTTCTAGCACACACTGAAAATGACTGGTATTACTATTTAGAATGGCTTCTTGTCGATGCCTCCCTTCGTCTTGATTTTTCCCAAGCTGCCCATCATAAAATGGCCACTTACTATCATGAAGATGCTGTCATCACCCGCTTCATTACCAACGTATCAAAACATTTTTCACCTTTCCAAAAATAATGTGCATCTCTAGAGGAGGTTCTGTATGACTAAGCCACTTGTCTGCTTTCTATCTTATAACAGAGCAGGTGCATCTGCTCAAAATCTTAAAGCCCTTCTAGCTACAAAAGATGATTTTGATTTATGCATTCTGGATAATGGTTCGAGTGATGGGATATGGGAGTATATCCAGACACTAGACGACCCACGCATCATCTTTAGACACCACTTCACTAAAAATTGTGGTGTTGTTTATGCCATCAATTATGCACTGAGTAAACGCAAAAAAGATCAGCCTTTTATTCATGTAGAAAATGACGTATGGATCGAAGATCCTCATTGGATCCAAAAGTTTGAATCTACCCGAAAAGCTTTCCCTGACCTTGGTCTTATTGGTGCTGCATCAAAAGGTCACTTCCAGTCTTCTCTCAGCCATTTGACGCCTACCTTCAATGGCGCTGAGTCTTGCTTTTATAGCAATGTCATTATTGGATGCTGTCATTATTTGACCCCTGAAGTTATTGAGCTTATTGGCTACTGGAACGAAGAGTCTTGTGGTGCAGATAAAGAAATCGGCCCCCGTATTAATCTATGTACCCCTTACAAAACAGCTTATACAGGCAATTTCAACGTCTCCTTTCGCACCCAAATCCCTTGTAATACTTGTCCTATGATTGATTTATGTGCTTTCAAGCGTGAAGTTCCTTGTGAGTGTTGTCGTGTCTATTACCCCACCCTTTATACTCACAAGTCCTTCTCTACCATCGTACAGCCCAAAACCGCCCATTATCTGCACGCACTTCAAGCGGGTGAGTGCTCGTGCTATAGTGCCTCTATTCATGACCCCTTATCAAGAGAAACCCACCCTTATGATATGGCATTAGCCCAAGAGAATTTCGAGTTTTTTTCCAACTATAAGGATTCTCATAAGTAAGCTTCATCCTTTGTTCGCTCGCGTATACTTTTTGCAGGTACACCATAGGCTACCATACACGGTTGTATATCTCGTGTGACGACTGCCCCTGCTCCAATGACACTATAGTCACCTACCTTCACACGCTGCAAAAGGGTGGCATGCATTCCTATAGCCGTGTAAGCACCTATTTTCACGCCCCCTCCTGTACAACTAGCGGGGGCAAGTGAGCTAAATGCCTCCATCACACTATCATGTTCAAGTATTGCACCTGTATTAATAAGCGAAAATGCACCTACTTGGGCACCCGTTTGCACAATAGCACCTGTGCCAATAACTACTCCCTTTTCAATCGTTGCATCTTTTGCACATATACTTTGTGGGTGCATCGCTACGGGATACACTAAGTGAGGATAAAGGGCCTGTATATGCTGTACCCATTGTCCTCTCTTATAATTATCGCCAATGGCAAAGAAAACCCCTTCTATTTCCCTTAGGCAGCTTAAGTCTCTAGGATATCCTATGATGGGATAAGCCTGCAGTCGATCCAGTTCATTTTCATAGGTATTGATGCATCCCATAATTTCCATCCCTTTGATCTGTTCAACAATATCTATCACTACTTTTCCATGTCCCCCAGCACCTACCACTGCAACCTTCACCTTGTGGCTCCCTTCTCTTTCCTTACCATAAACACCATAGACTATTCTTTTATTCCTTGGCATTTTTATGAAAATACATAACGCATAATCTACATCCATTCTTGATGTATCTACGCTGTTCAACAAACCCTACTCTCTCATAGAGCTTATAAGCTACTGTATTGGTCTCAAACACCTCTAATTCAATGGTTTCAAGCTCTAACACTTCAAAGCCATACTGACAAATGAGTTGTATGGCTTTTTTTGCGATCCCTTTTCCTCTTGCGCTTTCTTCCCCTATCATCATACGGCCGAATTCCGCCTTTTTTTCTGCATGATTAATGCCATACAATGCCAGTGCACCTACCATTTGATTTTGCCAGCAAATCATGAACATCTCTTCATCATCTTTTTCCTTATAGCGCTTATACCACACCTGTTGCTGCTCTGCTGTAATATGCCTCTGGTCTAAAAAACCTGTGGCTACACTAGTTTGATTGCGCCATAGACGCACTTGCTCACAGCTCACTTCATCCATAGCTACAAGACATAGATCTCCCTCTATTAATGGCCCCTTCCTATTACTCTCCATACTGAATAACCTGCTGACATACAAAAGCTACATCCTCTTTGGTCAAACGCATATGCATAGGCAACGATATAATGGATTTACTCAACTGCCTAGCCTGTGGGCATGTGCCATCGCCATAACGGTATAACGTGTATTCTGTATTATCTCGGTAGTGTACCCCAGGGAAAACACCTGCTTCATTAAGCTTGGTCATCAACCCATCTCTATTGTTCACCTTAATCATATAAAGATGTCTGCTTGATACACACCCCTCCCTTATTGGAATGATGAAACGTTCTTTTCCAGCAGCTGTAAGGTACTCATCATACCACTCAGCAAGTTGCCTACGATAAGCATTATCCTCCTCTAGATATTTAAGCTGTACCAGTGCAATGGCTGCCATAATAGCGTTCCCATTATATTTATAACCCAAGTACTCTACCTCATACTCCCACTTATAGTTCCCTTGCTCTCTTTGGTAAGTATCCTTATCAATCCCTAGCCAACTTAATTTACGGACCAAAGCGTCATGCTCAGCCTCTTTAAAACAAATCATCCCCGAATCCCCTGTAGGTAAATTTTTGACTGCTTGAAAAGAATAACTGACCGCATCCGCTTCTTTCCCTACTATTTCACCATCTAACCTTGTACCTGCCATATGTGCTGCATCTAAAATAAGTTTCAAATTGTATTTTTTGCATAAAGCCACTATCTCTTTATATTTTCCCGTATTGCCACCTAGCCCAACATACATGATAGCCTTCGTCCTTGGTGTAATTTTCTTTTCCACATCCATTGGGTCTAGACACAGATAGTGGTCTACATCTGCAAAAACAATCTTTAATCCCTCATACGCTATGGCATGATTAGTTGATACAAAAGTAAGAGGTGTGGAAATAATCTCATCCTCCTCTTGCCAGCCATACTGCATTTTAAAAACCTTAATCGCCAGATGTAAAGCTGCCGTGGCAGAATTGAGAAAGTGTGCATGCTTTAACCCTGTGTAGGCTTTCCATGCTTCTTCAAATGCTACCGTCTTAAAGCCTATTCCCGTCCAACCTTTTTCTAAGCACTCACGTATTTCCTCTAGACACTCTTCTATTCTAAAAGTAGGCACAAACAATTGAATTGCCATTTATACTTTCCCCCTTCTTTTCTTAATGATCTCTTTTATAGCCTCCACAATATAGTCCACCAAATGGACTTCCAATTCGCCATATATAGGTAAGGTAAGCACCTGATTTGCAACCCTCTTTGCATGGATGAGATGTTCTGTCCTATACCTCCCTTGATAACACTGGAATGATGTAATGAGCGGATAAAAATATTTCCTCGTATAAATATTGTATGCTTTAAGTGCTTCATGCAGTTCATCTCTTGTCATACCTGATTCTTCACTCACAAGAATAGGCATGTAGGCGTAATTGTGCTTCGTATCTTCCAAATCTTCTAAATAGCCAATGCCTGATATATCTTTAAGTCCCTCTCTATAGCATTGAGTAAGGTACTTTCTCCTTGTCATCTGCTCATCAATATGTTGCAAATTAATAAGTCCCATGGCTGCTTGAAACTCATTCATCTTGGCATTCATCCCCACTCCAACCACCGTTTCTGGACCTATAATCCCAAAATTCTTTAGATACTCAAGTTGTTCTTTTAGGCTGCCGTCCCCATAAGTAACAGCACCACCTTCAATGGTATGGAAAACTTTTGTCGCATGCATAGAAAACATGGATAGATCACCATAATCCCCTATACCCTTCTCCTTAAAAGTTACGCCAAAAGCATGGGCTGCATCATAAATAACTTTAAGACTGTACTTTTCAGCTATTTTTTGAATAGCTAAAACATCACACGGATACCCAAAAACATGTACCGGCAAAAGAGCTGATGTACGTTCTGTAATCAGACGCTCTATCTTCTCAGAATCTATCGTAAAGTTGTCAGGACGTATATCTGCAAATACGGGTGTCAATCCCCTTCTTACAATGGCATGGGTTGTAGATGCAAATGTAAAAGGCGTCGTAATGACCTCTCCTTGGATGTTCAATACTTCTAATGCAGCTTCTAGTGCTAGATGTCCATTGGTGAATAAGCTTACTCCTGCTACTTTCAAATACTTTTTAAGGCTATCTTCTAATTGCTGATGAAGTGGTCCATTATTGGTCAGGCAATGACTTTCCCATATACGTTCTAGCATACCTATATACTCTTCTTTAGGAGGCAAATAAGGTTTTGTTACATAAAGTGCTTGCTCTAATGGTTGCATAAGTCCCTCCTTATATCCATCTCCTACCATCCTATGTATTTCTGTTAAAAAGTTTCAATTTACCTAAATTTAGACACCCTCTTTTTGTTTGATGAATACTATTATAGTGACATCATTCCTACTTAACTTGAATTGATGTCGGTCTTAAAAGGAGGTTTTTTTATGTTGTCATATGATTCCTTACTTGCAAAAGAAGATCGGCTTTCTGTCATTGGACTAGGCTATGTGGGCATTGTATTAGCCATTGCCTTTGCACGTCACTTCGATGTCATTGGCTTTGATAAAAATATACAAAAAATAAATGCATATCTAGACGGCATTGACCCTACCGATGAAGTGGGTTCTGATGCACTTTTACAAACATCGATGACATTCACATCCGACTCGTCTATGCTACGTCACGCTAAATGCCACATCATCGCCGTTCCTACCCCTGTAAATGCTGATCATTCACCGGATTTAACGCCCCTTATCAAAGCATCCGAGACTGTAGGTACCTATCTCACCCCTGGCTCTATTGTGGTCTACGAATCTACCGTCTATCCTGGTGTCACAGAGGATATCTGCATTCCTCTATTGGAAGAAAAATCTGGACTTATCTGCGGCAAAGACTTTAAGGTTGGTTATTCCCCAGAACGTGTGAATCCTGGAGATAAGATACACACCGTTGATAAAATCATTAAAATCGTATCCGGGATAGATGCCCAATCCTTAGAAACCATTGCCAAAGTGTACGAATGCATTATTGATGCAGGTGTCTACCGGGCACCTAGTATCAAAGTTGCTGAAGCTGCTAAAGTTATCGAAAATGCCCAACGTGATATTAATATTGCTTTTGTCAATGAACTTTCTATTATCTTTGATAAGATGCATATCGATACTTTAGATGTCTTAAAAGCTGCTTCTACCAAATGGAATTTTCTAAACTTTTATCCTGGTCTTGTAGGTGGCCACTGTATCGGGGTTGATCCTTACTATCTCACTTATAAAGCAGATCTCTTAGGCTATCAATCTCAAGTCATCTTATCTGGTCGTCATATCAATGACTCCATGGGAAAATATGTGGCTGAAAAAGTCGTTAAGCTCCTCATCGCTCAAGACAAACGGGTGAAAGGTGCTAACGTAGGCATACTAGGTATTACCTTCAAAGAAAACTGCCCAGATGTTCGCAATTCAAAAGTAGTGGATATTATCCATGGGCTAACTGAGTATGGCATCCACCCCTTTATATGTGATCCCTTAGCCGACATACTAGAAGTAGAAGCGACTTATAATCTATCGCTCATGCCTTTTGATGCCCTTCCTATCCTCGATGCGCTCATTATTGCTGTAAGCCATGACTTTTATAAGAATCTAACTTTTGCCGAATTAAGTCCATTGTTTGCTCCTCATGGGTCTCCTATTCTTTTAGACCTAAAAGGCATACTGGATAAAGAGCAAGCACGCACCTTAGGCTATACGTATTGGAGGTTGTAAGATGCATATCCCTCCCTTCCCTACTGACACAACTTTTCTTGTAACAGGTGGTGCTGGCTTTATAGGTTCAAATTTAGTAGAAGCACTTCTTGACCATCACTACTTCGTACGCGTACTCGATAACTTTTCTACTGGCTATGCTAAAAATCTAGAGCCGTTCTTAGCTCATCCTCTTTTCGAACTATGCGAGGGTGATATCCGCGATTTTGACACTTGCCTTAAAGCTTGCAACCGTATCAATTATGTACTTCATCAAGCAGCTTGGGGCTCTGTACCTAAGTCTCTCAAAATGCCTTTAGTGTATGCTGATATTAATATCAAAGGTACCCTTAATGTATTGACTGCTGCTAGAGACTGTGGTGTGAAACGGGTTGTATACGCTTCTTCATCCTCGGTGTACGGTAATGATTTTTCTCTTCCAAAAGTCGAATCCCAAGTAGGTACACCCCTTTCACCCTATGCCCTTACCAAAAAAGTAAATGAGGCTTATGGCAGGCTATTTCATGATGCTTACGGGTTAGAGACCATCGGTCTTCGCTACTTCAACGTTTTTGGTAAAAACCAAGATCCCCACTCTGATTACTCTGCTGTCATTCCAAAATTCATTTCCCTTATGCTACAAAATAAGACGCCTACTATTCATGGTGATGGTCACATATCTAGAGATTTTACTTTTATTGAAAATGTAGTAGAAGCCAACCTCAAAGCTTGTCTCGCCCCTTCTCTGGCCTCCGGCAAAGCCTTTAATATTGGTTGTGGTGACAGTATTTCTCTTAACACTCTTTATACCACCCTTGCCGACCATTTAAACTTCCCCTCTCCACCTCACTATGGCCCCCCTCGTTCAGGCGATATTCAAGATAGCTGTGCTTGTATTGATCTAGCAAAAAAACTTTTAGGCTATGTACCTGCCGTTGACTTTTATCAAGGTATACACCATACTATTGACTGGTACAAAAACAACCTCTAATCCAAATGGTTTAGAGGCTGTTTTTGTATAAGGTATTACGTATAATAAATATCTCCTACTTTTACGACTGTTAAGCAGCCTGCAAAATAAGTTGGCATCGTAGAACATTCGTTATAAATGCTTTCTATAACGAGCGAACAATCTGTACGATTCACAAAGTAGAATTCCTTTGCGCCATTTAGTGGTATACTCATGACTTGTAACAATGTGGTCCCTGAAAGCGGTGCAAGGGTATTGCCATCCATGCCTGATTTGCCATAGATAATACCTTGCTCATCTTCTAGATACACAATAGGAGACGTCCTACCATCCATTGCTTTTGCTGTAATTTGCCAAGATACTAAATACATCCCTGTTTCTATAATTTTCAAAGTATCACAATGATAATTAACACCATTAAATTGTACTGTCATATTGTCAAAAGGTATCGCTTTATTTGGGCATATGACCGTGTACTCCATAGGTGTCGGATGCCTATTGATGAGTTGTAACCCTGCTGACTCCCATATAACGGGTTTTGAACCACTTGTATTTTCTAGTAATTCTCCTACACTTAGGTGGGCTTTAACCTTTACTTCTGTTGAATAATACACTGTTGTTGATGTCGTATTGACCAACCTTACTTCTACTGGTGCTACATCTACTTGTATCATACCAAATCCTACAATTTCCCCATTCTTACTAGGTGTCTCTGTAAGTATTTCTTGACCATTAGAAGCTCTAATGGCAAATCCTATCTGTGGTGTCCCTGCAGTACCTTGCGTTATAACATCCCAGCTAATCATATACCTCCCCGCACGGTTGAATGTGATAACACCTGTTATATTATTGTAATTTACATTTCCTTTTTTTACTAATACGTCTTCAAAAACGACATTATCCTGTGCATTAATCCAATCCCCTACTCTTTTGCTTAAATCAAGTGCAATTGTTTGCATACTCTTCCACCTCACTTTTTACATATGTTACTATTAAACTTATACAAGCAGGTATTTTTTATATACAGTCTATGCATAACCATTGATATTCATATCCTCTTTATTATAGTTCATAAAAAAAACACCTTCTTCTATTCCATATATTGTATGCATAAGCGCATTCAAATGGGTATAAATGAAGATGTTTTATAAAATTTGGTTGATTTTGTAGAAAAATGCCTTTATTGGTCTTATGCTTTATCTACTCTAAAGGTTAAGCTTGTATCGTCCATAGATTCGACGATTGCTAAAGATTCCACACGTACACCATCTCTTCTTAGCATATCGCCACCGCCTTGGAAGCCTTTCTCTATGGCAATGCCACATCCTGCTAACTGAGCCCCTGATTGGCCTACGATGTCAATAAGCCCAATAAGTGCTTTACCATTAGCTAAGAAATCATCAATAATGAGGACTGTATCGTCACTACCGATAAACTTTTTCGATACACGAATTTTGTACTCTGTCTGATGTGTATAAGAAAAGACACTACTTGTATATAAGTCTCCATCTAAATTAAGTGATTGTGACTTCTTTGCAAAAACAACAGGTACATCAAAATGCTGTGCTACGATACACGCAATCCCGATGCCTGATGCTTCTATTGTAAGTATCTTTGTGATTTTTTGGTCTTTAAAACGCTCTTTAAATGCTTTACCCATTTCATTAAAGAGATGAATATCCATCTGATGATTCAAGAAGCTATCTACTTTCAGTACATTTCCTGGCTTTACTGTACCTTCTTCTTGTATTTTCTGTCTAAGTAATTCCATGCTAGATCCTCCCTTTTATACGTTCATAGTCTTTTGGTGTATCCATATCCCACAGCTCTTCCTCATCTTGGACTGTGTAGGTTTTATAAGGCAAATGATACTTTTTTAGTAGCGCTTTCCCGCCTCTATCTCCTTCTAGTAGCATAAGCTCTGGCTTATACTTGCTAGGGAAAATCATCGGGTTGCCTAGTACGCCTTCATAGCCTACCCCCCATATGCTAGATGGCTCTTCTTTATACGCATCTAGCAAACCTTGAATCGTTTCTACTTTCATCAAAGGTTGGTCCCCTACAACAAAGAGATACGCATCATACGTATCTCCTTGTTGCAAAGCTAATCGAATGGAATAACTGATTCCATAAGACGGATAGTCATTGTATACAACGCGTATACCTTCTCGCGCTGCTACCAGTGGCATTGTGTCCGCATTGGCAACAACTATACACTGGCATAAATTTAAAGTATCAAGCTTTTCTAAAGTATACTCTAAAACACTTTTTTCTGCTAGTCTTGTTTTTAATTTATTTTCGCCAAAGCGACTACTCTTGCCCGCTGCTAATACAATGCCACATACTTTCATCTTACACCTCTTTTTTACCCATCAATACTTTTTCAGCTGTAATTGGTAGTGTACGTACCCATACTCCTGATGCATTATAGACCGCATGAGCAATAGCTGGACAAGGTGTATTGATGACTACTTCTCCGATAGACTTGGCGCCGAATGGTCCTGTAGGTTCATAGCTACTCTCGAACGCTACACGGATATTCCCTACATCGAGGCGTGTCGGTATCTTGTATTGTAAGAAATTGTTGTTTTGCATCTTACCGTCTTTTCTATAACTGATCTCCTCATACAGTGCCATACCGATTCCTTGAGCAATCCCACCTTCTGCTTGGATGGTTGCTAAGTTTTTATTGATGACTGTACCGCAGTCTACCACACCTACATAGTCAATAAGGTCGATATGTCCTGTCTCTGTATCTACCTCTACTTCAGCGAAGCCTACCATAAATGGTGGTGGTGAAGTAGGGCTTGAATGAGCACCATTGCCTACAAGTACTTGATGGTCACCTACTACTGAACCTTGAGCAAGTGCATCAATTGTAAGTGTCTTCTCACCGTCTTCTGTCCCGATTGTCTCACCTTCAAAGAGTAGTGCTTCTACTGGTACATCTAGCATCTTACCAGCTTCTGCTAGCATCTTCTCTTTCAGTTCTTCACAGGCTTTGATCACACTCATACCTGTCACATAAGTGGTACTGGATGCATAAGACCCTGTATCGTATGGTGATTGGTCTGTATCAACACCATTTACCACAATCTTATCTACTTCACACTCCAAGCATTCTGCTGCCATCTGTGCAAGGATTGTATCACATCCTGTACCCATGTCGGTAGCACCAATGAGTAGTGTATAGTAACCATCATCATTTAAGCGAATCTGACTTGATGCGATGTCGATACTTGAGATACCAGACCCTTGCATGGTCATAGACATCCCTACACCACGCACACGGTTTGGTGCTACTTGGCGTGCTGGATATTTATTATCCCAATCAATCATCTGTTTACCTGTTTCTAGACATTGTTCTAATGTACAGCTTTGGAGCACCTCGCCGTAGTAAGCGTTCAGGCTTTCCCCAACTTCTAGCATATTTTTACGACGTAGAGCGATAGGGTCCATACCGAGCTTCGCTGCTAATTGATTCACCGCTGACTCCAGCGCGAAAGTACCTTGTGTCGCACCATAACCTCTGAAAGCACCTGCTGACATGGTGTTTGTATACACAACGTGACATCCAAAACGGCATGCCTCTGCTTTATTATAAAGCGACATCGTTTTATGACCTGATAGACCTACAGTCGTTGGCCCATGCTCACCATAAGCACCTGTATTAGATAAGGTATACATATCAATAGCCTTGATATTCCCTTCTTTGTCTGCACCAAGCTTAACACTTACTTGCATTTCATGACGACTTGTGGATGCCATAAAAGTCTCTGTACGTGTAAAGATCATCTTTGCTGGCTTACCTGTCTTGATGGTTACTAACGCTGGGAAAATCTCACTTACCACTGTCTGCTTCGCACCAAAGCCACCACCGATACGTGGCTTGATCACTCTCACACGACTCTTCGGTAGATCTAATGCACGTGCAAGAATACGACGTACATGGAATGGAATCTGTGTGGCTGTCACGATATTGAGACGTCCATTATAATCAAGATACGTATAGGTTCTGAAGGTTTCCATCATAGCTTGTGCATTGGCTTTTGTATGGTACTTTTCTTCTACGACCACATCACATGTCGCCATCACTTCATCCACATCCCCATGTGTGAAACCTTCACTTGAACAAAGGTTACGTGCCACATCATTCCCTATCGGGAAGTTCACATGGTAATCTTCTTCCATATGGATACGGCTTGGATGCTCCATGGCTTTTTCAAAGTCAAGTACTGGCTCTAAGATTTCGTAGCCTACTTTGATAAGCTTCATGGCACGGTTAAGCGCTTTTTCATCTGTACCTGCAACGATTGCTACGGGGTCCCCTACATAACGTACATACTCGTCTAAGATGAGGCGGTCATATGGACTTGGCTCAGGATAAGATTGGCCTGCCATGGTAAAGCGATTCTTTGGTGCATCTTTATATGTAAGGATACACTCTATGCCTGGCACCTTCTCTGCAATGGTCGTATTAATTGACTGAATACGTGCATAAGCATGAGGGCTACGAAGTACTTTTACTAGGAGACAGCTCTCTGGTGCAATGTCATCTGTATAAACTGGTTTGCCTGTCACTAAAGCTTTTGCATCTAATTTGACGATCCCTTTTCCTACTTGTTTCATCCTTATGCCTCCTTACACGCTGCAAGATATTTTTTGATTGCACGCATTTGTCCCATATAGCCTGTACAACGACAAAGGTTTCCTGCGAGATACGCTTTAATCTCTTCTTCTGTTGGCTCACTAAGCTCACGCTTCATCGCAAAGAGATTCATCACAAACCCTGGACTACAGAAACCGCACTGCTCCGCGCCTTCGGCTGCTAAGAATGCACCGAAAGCTTCTGCTTCTTCCTGGATACCTTCTAAAGTTGTAATGCGCTTACCTGCCACACGTACTGCAAGCACTGAGCATGAAAGCACTGACTTGCCATCTACCCATACAGTACATAAGCCACAGTTAGTGGTATCACAACCACACTTGACACTTTTCATGCCTTTACTTCTTAAGTAATCAAAAAGTGTTGTATCCGCTTCGATACGATCTTCATAAAGCTTCTCATTAATCCATAGTTTTAACTCTACCATCATTTAATCCTCCAGTTCCTTTAATGCACGTTTTACAAGTACCTTTGCTAGCTTTTCACGGTATCCCTCTGACCCTCGCATATTCGATGCAAAGCTGAGTTCTTCTACCACTAATGTTGCCGCTTTCTCGTAGACTTCTTCTGTCATCTCACATCTATAATCACTCAGGTATGCCATCGCTTCTTCAGCAAGTCTTGCACGACTTGGTCTTGCCCCTACTACGATACGATAGTCACTACCACTTTTCGTTACACATACAGTCAGAATCGGTAAATCCGTAGCACTCATACGCTCTGTAACGTACTGCCCACGACCTGTTTCTTTTGCGATGATGATTTTCACCACGATGTCCTTGGTATAAGGCATGTCCATAAAGTCTTTTAAAGCTACTTTACCACCTTTATACAGCTCCACATATGCATCCATCCCAAGGAGTGCTGTCAGTACATCTGAAAAACCAAAACGGCTGTAGACACTGCCACCTATTGTCGCTGTGTTTCTAAATTGAACCCCTACAATGCTTGACACACTCTTCGGTAAGATTCCCCCAAGGTACTGTATAAGTGTAGGATGTGTCTCCACTTGTCTAAGGGTACACATAGCACCAATCTCAATAGTCGTTTCTGTCTCTTCAATTGTATCTAAACCTAAGCCACTTAAGTCGATGGCAGTCTGAATGCTTTTGTTACCCATACGCATCCACATGGTACCACCTAATACTTTGTTTTGGCGATTTTTAGTGAGTAATTCATAAGCTTCTTCTAAGTTTGAAGCCACCACATAATTTTTAATTGTAAACACTTGAAAGCCTCCTTTAGTTGCTGATTTTGTTGTGATTATTGCTCTTTATGTTGCTTTATAAGTAAACACCCAAGCAAGATGCCGCCCATCAAAGACGTCATCACACTAATGGGTAGTTCTATCGGAAAAAGTGTACGGCACAAAGTATCTGCTACCAACAAAATGATACCTCCCCATGCCATACACATACGCATCTCACCATAGATAGTCGCTGTTGTACGCTTGCCTATGTAAAGCCTAGCAACGTGTGGTGCTAGAAGACCAATCCAACTCACAAGGCCATTCATAGCGATGACACTTGCTACTAACAGTGTAGCTGCACCTATAAGGCTATATCGCATCACCTTTACTGGCATACCAAGGGTCTTTACCACCTCATCTCCTACGGTCAGTAGCTTTAATTGGAAGGCTAATACAAAGCAAATACCCGCGCCTACAATCACGCAAAGCATCACCACAGCTATGCCTTTCCAGCTGGCATTATAAAAGCCCCCCATAAGCCAAAACTCAATGGTCGGCAAACTCTTATACGGGTCAGCTAGTACCTTCACCATCATCAGAAGTGACCCACTAAGTGCCGTGGTTACGATGCCTGCTAGCACCAAGCCCAATGTCGCACCTCGTACATACCTTGCCAAATACAAAGTCATACCGACTGCTAGCAAGCTACCACCAAAAGCACTTACTGCGACGCTACCACTTATCTGCCCACCTAGAACGATGCCTACTGCCGCTCCAAGTGAAGCCCCTGAGCTAGCCCCTAGTAAGTCTGGTGATACCAAGGGATTTCTAAAAAGCTTTTGGTACACAAGTCCCGAAAGTCCTAGTGCCATACCACTTAAGCCTACCATCACAATTCGTGGCAAGCGTATCTGATACACCAGCGTATGTACTCGCTCCTCCGCTCCTATGCCTAGAAGTGCTTGTATCACCTCTGAAAAGGTTAAGTGATACCGCCCTATCCCTACACTGATGATGACCAGCATCACAGCTATAAGGCTTAAGAGGCATTCTTTTTTTCTCATAAGCCGAGGGCTTCTTCAGATACCTGTACGTCATAGAAATCTTCATAAAATCTCTGTGCTTCTTCCACATAAGACTCTCTGCTAAAAAGTGCTGGATGAAGATTATGTATCGTCCAGAAAATCCCTAAGGCTGAAGAAGGCGTCGGATAATCCCATGGTTCAATGCTTGATGGGAACGTATAGACGTCACCATTTTTCACTGCCTCAAGGGTACCATACTTCCCATCTTCCGTGATGGCATCTAGTCCATAGTCCGCATAGCTTACTGCATAGATTACTTCTGGATTCCATGCCAATAGCTGCTCTGGTGAGATATTCACCCAGTAATCTTCCTCTAATGTAGCCGATACATTCTCGCCACCTGCCATCTCTATGAGACTATGCTGATACATCCTAGCTGTACATGTACGTAAAAGCTCGCCACTTCCCGCTAAGTATACACGTGGCCTTTTCTCCACTTGTTCGGTCAAAGCCTTAGCTTCTGCCATGACCTCGTGATGGTAGTCTATAAGCTCTGCCGCCTTATCTTCTTCATTAATAGCTATACCTACAAGTTCTACGCAAGCTAAGAATGCCTCGATGCTTTCTGGCTCTACTACCATTACAGGTATGTTTAACGCTTCTAATTGCGGTATGAATTCCTTTAAGCGGGTAGGGATAATGACCAAGTCCGCATCTAGAGCCAAGCATTCTTCTACATTGATGGTCTTGCTATTCCCTACAGCTGGTAGTTCTAAAAATTGCGGTGCCGCCAGCTTATAAATCTCACGGGTATCCGCTTTCATCTCGATCCCCACCACACGCTCTTCTGCCCCTAAGGCAATCAGCAATGATGAAGCGATATAATACGATGACACAATGCGCTCCGGCGCTTTCTCTATGGTCACTTCTCTTCCCATCTGGTCTGTAACCGTACGTGGATACGCTGCTGCTTCTTGTACTTCCACGACCTCTTTCTCTACTTTAGGTGTACATCCCCCAAGGCTTCCCACTAATAAAATACCTACTAACAAAATACCTATTCTTTTTTTCATCGCCTCTTTCACCTCGCTACGATTATAACTCGTCACTTCATAAACCTTCGTATCTTCACGTTCCTTGATGCTCTCTAGAAACGGATGTGGCTTCGCCTTCAGTACACCTAGCACGTGCTTAGATGATTCAAGACACCTTATGACTTCCGCTCTGAAACACTTAGCTCCACTTTCTAAAACCCCCAGCTCATCCATGAGTATCCATTCATCACTTGCTCTTCTGGCTTGCTGTAACGTCGCCACCCCTAAAGACTCGAAAGTTTCTAGGATGGGCACACAAGTCGTATCAGTAGGCTGTGAGGATATGGGCTGATCATTGTCTTCGATTGCACCGATGCTATGTAAGTAAAAGCCCCCGCGTCTATCCCCTTCATAATAAGGTAAGGTGACAAACCCCTGAATCTCTCCTTCTAATCCAAGCTCTTGTATCACTTCTCTTAACAGTGTGGATTTACCGACACCCTTCTCTCCAGTCACAAAAAAATGTTTCTGCCCCATCTTCCCCATACCGTCTCCTTTTTTGTCTAAAAAATCACATTTATTATACTATATCCATACATTTTTCGCCATCATTATTTTTTTGTTCGACAAAAAGAATGAGCGTAGCTTACACACTGTGTAAACTACGCTCACGCTTCTTTAAGAAAGCCATACAAAATCTATAAACAGTAAGATGAGGGTATAAGCTATTGCAAAAAATGCCCCTATTGGTAGGACTGCTGCAAGTGCACCCTTAATCATGGCTCTTCTTTCACCTTTTGTAAGTTCCATGTCAGCTAAGGTATCTTCTTGCTGTTCGCCTTCTGTCTTATCTGTCTGAACTTTTGGCCCATCTAAATACCAAGGCATACCTGGTACGTTCATATTTGCTATCGTACGTCCATCATCCACAAAAGGTTGTTTCTTTTTTCTTGCCATACTTATTTGTTGTCATAAAGGTGACATGCCACAAAGTGGTCTGCACCATGTTCTTTGTATTCTGGTGCAACTGTCTTACAAATGTCCATACATTCTCTACATCTTGTATGGAATTTGCAACCTTTTGGTGGGTTTGCTGGCGATGGAATATCCCCTTCAAGGATGATACGGTTCATCTTCACCGTTGGGTCTGGTACAGGTACTGCACTAAATAAAGCTTTTGTGTATGGATGTAATGGATTTTTGAATAATTCTTCTGTTGAAGCCTTCTCTACTAAGTTTCCAAGGTACATAACCCCTACTTCATCTGCGATATGCTCTACAACACTAAGGTCATGAGAGATGAAAAGGTAACTTAAATCATGCTCTTTTTGAAGGTCCATAAGAAGGTTGATAATCTGTGCTTGAATGGATACGTCAAGTGCAGATACTGGCTCATCAGCAACGATAATCTTTGGTTGAAGTGCAACTGCACGTGCAATACAGATACGTTGTCTTTGACCACCTGAGAATTCGTGTGGGTAACGATCGATATGGTGTGGTTGAAGCCCACATTCTTCCATAATCTTCATAACGTAACTACGAATTTCTTCTTTTGGTACGATATTATGCTCACGTACCGCTTCACCGATGATTTCACCGACTGGCATACGTGGACTTAATGAACTGTATGGATCTTGGAAGATAAGTTGCATCTGTGGACGAATGCGACGAAGCTCTTTTGTGCTAAGCTTGAAGACATCTTTATCATCGAATACAACGCTTCCACCTGAGTTTTCTTGAAGACGAAGAAGTGTACGTCCAACTGTTGTTTTACCACAGCCTGACTCACCTACTAGCCCAAATGTCGTCCCTTTTTTGATGTTAAAAGAGATGCCATCTACCGCTTTAACGTGACCTGCCGTACGTTGTAATAATCCCGCTTTAATAGGGAAATACTTCTTAAGTTCTTTTACTTCTAATATGTTTTCTGACTTATGCTCTGCCATTTATTTCCCCTCCTTTACATCGTATAGGTGACATGCCACATTGTGATCTTCGCCAATGCTACGTAATACTGGAATATCGCCATTACAAGCCGCTACACAGTGCTCACAACGATCTTTGAAGAAACAGTGTGATGGCATATTCACTGGGTTTGGTACTTGACCTGGAATAGAGTACAGACGGTCTACTTTTTTGTTTACCGCTGGCTTACTCTTGATAAGACCCATTGTGTATGGATGTTTTGGATTTAAGAATACTTCATGAGAAGTACCTTGCTCTACGATTTTACCTGCGTACATAACAACCACGTAATCTGCCATCTCAGCCACAACCCCAAGGTCATGTGTGATGAGTAGAATACTTGCATCAATCTTATCTTTGATTTGACGAAGAAGGTCTAGGATCTGTGCTTGAATCGTAACGTCAAGAGCTGTTGTAGGCTCATCCGCAATGATCATCTGTGGATCACAAGAAAGTGACATCGCGATCATAACACGCTGACGCATACCACCTGATAATTCATGTGGGTAGCACTCATAAATACCTTCTGCACGTGCGATTCCTACAAGTTTAAGCATCTCGATTGTTTGCTTTTTGATTTCGTCCTTTGACATATCTGGTCTATGAAGCTTGATGGCTTCATCAATTTGATGACCAATCTTGAAGATTGGGTTAAGACTTGTCATAGGCTCTTGGAAAATCATAGCGATTTCATTACCACGGATTTTTTGCATTTCTTCGATAGGTGTCTTCACGATATCAATTGCACCGCCTTTACGGTTGTAGCGAATCTGACCATCTGTGATTTGCCCTGTTGGTGCCTGTACAAGCTTCATAATTGAAAGGCTTGTTACAGACTTTCCACATCCTGACTCACCTACGAGTGCAACTGTTTTTCCTTTTGGAATCACGATATTTACACCATTTACAGATCTTACAGTACCCATATCTGTATAGAAGTAAGTATGTAAGTTATCGATCTCTAGGATATTCTCTGGATTTTTCATTTCTGTTTGGTATTCAGATGGATCTACGTTTTTACGTTTTTTCTCATCTTCATACTTTTTAATAATACCTTTATTTGACTTTGCAATTTCCTTCATACGAAGTTTTGCTTCTTTGCGTTGTGCTTTTTCTTCTTCTGATAATTTATTAAATTTAAACACTGCTACCACCTACCTTTTCATTTTAGGGTCAAAGGCATCACGAAGACCATCGCCGACGAAGTTGAAGCCTAAAACTGTTAATAAGATACATAAACCTGGTGGTATCCACATGAACATATACTCTCTCATGATAATTGGGTCGTTAACAACAGTAACCATATTCCCCCATGAAGCATATGGGAATGGTACCCCTACACCTAGGTAACTATATGCTGCTTCTGCTAAGATCGCACCACCAATACCCATTGTTGCAATAACGATAAGTTGTGGCATAACGTTTGGAATAAGATGCTTGATAATACGACGCGCTGGGTGAAGCCCTACTGCTTCTGCCGCTACCATGTACTCTTGCTCACGTAAGCTTAAGATCTGCCCACGTACAAGACGTGCGATACCTGCCCATCCAAGGATACCCATTACTAGCATCAGTACATAAATCTTATACTCTTGTGGTACACCCCATGCAATCAAGATACTACTTACAATAAGCATGATTGGAAGGTCTGGAAGACAGTAGAAGATATCTACAAGTCTCATAATTAAGTTATCGACTTTACCACCATAGTAACCTGCTATCCCTCCAAGTAAAACCCCTAGAACGAGACGGAAGCCTACTACGATAAATCCGATAATAAGTGAAATCTTACCGCCGTACATAATACGTGCAAGTACATCACGACCATCTTTATCTACTCCTAATGGATGCTTAAGAGATGGTTGTTGCTTCGCTACAAGCTGTACACCTTCACTTGTTACATCAATGCCTTTGTGATCATCTGAACTAAATTCTACACCATCTTTTTCAAAAAAGATAGTATACTCGCCATATGGATAAAAGACAGGTCCTAAGAAGGATAACATAAACATCAGTATAATAACAACTACACCTGTAATAGCAAGTTTATTACGAAGAAAGCGCTTCATAACAAGTTGCCCTGGAGTAACGACTTTCTCTAAATTAATTTTTTCTTGTTTTTTAGTTTTTTCCATTATCATCACTCCTTTACTTAAGTCTTACACGTGGGTCTACCACTGCGTAGAGAACGTCTGAAATTAAGTTACCTAATAAAGTAAGAATCGCAAGGAACATTAAGAATCCCATCATATAAGGGATGTCCCCTTGTTTAAGAGCCATAAGAGACGCTTTACCAAGACCTTCAATAGCGAAGATACCTTCTGTAATCATGGCCCCACTGAATAGTCCTGGAATCATACCACCAACCATTGTTACGATTGGAATAAGTGTATTTCTAAATGCATGCTTATAAATAACGTCATGCTCACTTACACCTTTTGCTCTCGCTGTACGGATATAGTCTGCATTCAGTACTTCAAGCATGTTTGTACGTGTGTAACGCATAAGTCCACCGATACTTAAAAGTGTAAGTACTGTGATTGGTAAGATAAAGTGATGTGCAAGGTCTACATAGTACATGAACCCTGTATAGTCCGCCCGGGCATTGACCATCCCTTGAAGTGGTACCACTTTTAACCACATCGCAAAGATTCTTTGAAGCAGCGCTGAGAAGAAGAAACTTGGCAGCGAAAGTCCCATAAGTGCTAGGACTGTTACGGTATAGTCCGTCTTTGAATATTGCTTAGTCGCGGAAATAATACCTAGCGGTATCGCTATAAGCATTTGTAATATGTATGAAGGAAGTGCCATTGAGAAAGAGATCCACATCTTATCACCAATCACTTCGCCAACTGGTTTTTTATAAATGAATGATACGCCTAAATCACCTTGTACCACGCCACCCATCCAATCAAGGTATCCTTCTGCAATACCTTTATCGAGACCATAGAGTTTCTCTAAGTTTTCTCTCATTGCTGGTGTTACTTCTGGAATACTATTTGTAATAGTAGATACATAGTCTGCTGGTGATGTACGAATCAGACCATAAATAAGCATCGATACGCCTATCAATACGAAGAAAGATACGGCGATTCTACGCACAATATATTGCCACATATTATTCACTCCTTTTCAAGTTTTTTTCTGATTAATATCAACTTACAATGATTAAAACCTCATATTTCCAGTTTCGGTATAATTTACATAACTCTTATTGTAGGCTGATATTAATCACCAACTCAGCTAGGAGTTGGTGATCAAGTTTCAGGCCTTATTGTTTACTTACTGTGCTAAAGCTTGGAAGTTCTCAACTTCTGCAAAGTAACCGTAGAATGCTGTCATATCTTTTGGAAGTGATTCCATGTCGATATTGTTTTGGTTGAATACATACATATTCATTCTTTGGTAGATTGGCATAACAACCGCTTCATCCATTAAGATATCTAAAGCTTCTGCATAGATTTCTTTTCTCTTAGCTGTATCGTTTGTTTCACGACCTGCCATGATAAGTTCATCCATTTCTGCATTCTTTACATTGTAATGGTTTGATGGGCCTTCTGAGTGCCAGATTTGGTACATATCTGGGTCAGTACCTGCACCCCATGCAGCACAGAACATATCCCAATCTTTTGCGTTAAGACGATCGAAGAAGATTGTACCGTCTGTATCTGCGATTTCAAGTACGCCACCTAATTTTTCAAGCTCTGTCTTCATTTGTGTAAGAACTGGAGCTGATGGGTGATCCATTGTACCATCACCTGGGATACCTACTTCAATACGAAGTTGCTTACCATCTTTCATAAGCTTGCCACCTTCGTTTTTGTATCCAGCTTTTGTGAAGTATTCAGCAGCTTTCGCTGGGTCGAAACCATAGAATTCTGTCGCATCATCTGGGTATGCCCATAATACTGTAGACATTGGACGCTCGATAACTTGAGCAAGGTCACCGTAGTATTTCTCTACAGCTGGTTTTCTGTTCATAAGGTGCATTAAACCTTTACGTACGTTTACATCTGGAATTCTCTCTGCGTTCATACCTACGTAACCGTATCCAAGGTTATCAAGTAATTCATACTCGAATCCTGCATCTTGAACGTTCTTAACCATTTCTGGTGATGCAGATGGATCTGAGATATCTACTTCGTTAAGTTTAAGTGCTTCTAATTTGTTTGCAGAAGCCATAACTTGGTACTTGATTTTAGCTGTCTTTGGAGCACCTTTGTAGTAGTCTGGGTTTGCTTCAAGTGTAACAACGTTATTTTCGAAGCTTACGAATTTGTATGGACCAGCGCCCATTGGAGTACCGCTCTTAGCACGTACGCCATCTAAGTTACCTTTTGAGTAGCCTTCACCGTAGTAAGCTTTTGGAGCTACTACTGTACCACCGATTTTACCAAGTGCTGTAGGGTCTACACCGTTAAGTGTAACTTTTGCAGTTTTTTCATCTACTTTTTCGATACCTGAAATTGTAGCAGCATCACCTTCTACGTACTCTTTCATACCAACGATATCGATTGTACGAAGTGTGCTTCTTCCTTCATATGTAGGGTCACAAGTAACGTGCCAGCTAAAGATTGCATCGTCAATTGTAACTTTGCTTCCATCACTGAATTTTAAACCATCTTTAAGTGTGAATGTGTAAATTGTTTGAGCTACTTTACCATCATCACCCATTACTTCTTCTACATTAAATTCTGCAAGACCTGGTAAGTACTCAGCTTGACGACCTAATGTAACAAGTGCTGCACTACACATAGATGCGATTTCATCATCATATGCAGTTTGTGAGAAGAATGGACTGAATACTCCGTTCATTTCCATTGTTCCAACGATTACTGATCCTGAAGCCTTTGGGCTACATCCTGCAAAAGTAGCTGTAGCCATTGCAGCTGCCATTGCAATAAGAGTAAATTTCTTAGCAAATTTTTTCATATTCAACTCCTCCATTTGAATGAAATTTTAGTTATTATCTAAAGTTGATGCCATTTTGCAAGTTATTAATAACTACATTTCATGACATTTCACTTTTGATTTCTTTCATGTTTTACATATTACCACATGTATACAATAATTTCAACGAATTTATGTAATTTAGTTGAAATATTTATGTACATTTAAAGAATGTCTTATTTCTCAATGATTTTTGTTTAATTTTTTAAATCATATGTTTGAATTTAGTCTTATTATTGTGTTTACTAAAAATACATTTGTTCTTATGCAAAAAACTTATTTTTCAACGAATGCAGCTTATCCATTGGAATTACTCACTATTTATTGTATTTCACACAAGTACACTTTTATTACTACTCCATCATATTTTTTCATAAATCTTATCCAAACTTGCATGTTCCTCTCTCCCTAAAATTCAAAAAAAAATTTATAATTATTCATAAAGCTATATGTAAACTTCTTATTTTTTAAGGACTTGGCATTTATAATCGTTGTATTCTATTCGGTTAATTGAATATTGACAACACTTAGTAACTAGTGGTAAATTTATTATAATAATAAATAATATTCTGATAAAAGGAGGCATTCTATGGTTGAAACGACATTATCTACTTTTTCTACCGAGCGCATCAATGCATTTGCTGATTTAGCACAAACAAATAACTACATCAACCCCGAACTTTTCACCAAGTACCAAGTCAAACGAGGTCTACGTGACTTAGACGGAAGAGGTGTTCTCGTCGGTCTTACCGAAATCGGCGAAGTTCATTCCTATATTATGGATGAAGGCGAGATTATACCCGTTCCTGGGCGCCTTATTTATAGAGGCATCGATATCGCAGACATTACCAAAGGTTATATCGCCGAAAAACGTTATGGTTTCGAAGAGACTGCTTATCTTCTTCTCTTTGGCAACTTGCCAACTACAGAAGAGCTTAACGACTTCCAAGGCTTACTTGGCGACTACCGCAAGCTTCCTGAAGGCTTCGTAAGAGATATGATTCTTAAAGCACCTAGTAAGGATATGATGAATGTACTGGCTAGAAGTGTCCTTGCACTTTACTGCTACGACGAGACGCCTGATGATACGTCTTTACCAAATGTACTGCGTCAGTGCATCCAACTCATCGCATCTTTCCCTTCTATCGCAGTATACGGCTATCAAGCTTATGCCCATTATCACGGCAACCAAAGCTTATTTATCCATGCACCACAACCTGAGCTTTCTACAGCCGAAAACATCCTTCATATGCTCCGCCCTGATAGCAAGTATACGCCACTAGAAGCTACCTTACTGGATTTGGCACTTATCCTTCACGCTGAGCATGGTGGTGGTAATAACTCTTCATTCACCACCCATCTCGTGACTTCTTCTGGTACAGATACCTACTCTACCATCGCTGCTGCCCTTGGTTCTTTAAAAGGTCCTAAGCATGGTGGTGCCAATTTAAAGGTTGTACGTATGTTTGAAGATATGAAAGCACAAATCAGTGATTGGACTGACGAAGAAGCCATCTCCGATTACCTTACCAAACTCCTTAATAAGGAAGCATTCGATAAAGCTGGGCTCATCTACGGTATCGGCCATGCGGTTTACTCTGTATCCGACCCTCGTGCAGTCATCCTTAAGGAATACGCACAGAAGCTAGCTGAAGCCAAAGGCTTATCTGCTGAATTTAATTTCTATAGTAAAGTAGAAGAACTCGCTCCACAAGTTATTAGCAAATCCCGCAGAATGTATAAAGGCGTAAGTGCCAATGTAGACTTCTACTCTGGTTTCGTCTATACAATGCTCGACTTGCCACTAGAACTTTATACACCGATATTCGCCATTGCCAGAATCGCTGGCTGGAGCGCACACCGAATCGAAGAAATCGTCAATGCAGGAAAAATTATCCGTCCTGCCTATAAAAGTGTCGCACCTAGAAGGGCTTACATCCCTCTAGATGCACGCTAAACCTCTCTTTTAACTACAAAAAAAGCGCTAAGCCATCTAGGCTTACCGCTTTTTTTGTGTTGTTTATTATTATCTAAGCTTTGAACTTAGCAAGTCTTGCTTCTACTTCTTCAAGCATCGCTTGGTATTTGTCACGCTTTGCTTTCTCTTCTTCGATAAGTTTCTCTGGTGCTTTCGCTACGAAACCTTCATTAGAAAGCTTTTTGTTTACACGATCAACTTCTGATTGAAGTTTTGCCTGCTCTTTTGTAAGACGTTCGATTTCTTTTTCGAAGTCTACAAGCTCTGCAAGAGGAATGTACAGTACTGCATTTGGAATCACTACAGATACTGCATCTTCTTCGATGCCTTCTTTTGTGCTTTGCAGTGCTACTTCTGATGCAGACGCAAGGGTACTGAAGAACACTTGACCACGGCTAAAGATATCTAATACTTCAGCTTCTTCTGATACAACCACTACTTTTGCTTTTCTTGATGGTGGTACGTTCATTTCGCTACGAATGTTACGGATGGCACGTACTGCACCTTTTAACATTTCGATTTCATTTTCTTCTACTGCAAAGTGCCACTCTTCTTTGAATGTTGGCCATTCGCTAATCATAATACTTTCTTCACTTGTTTGAAGGCTCATGAAGATTTCTTCTGTGATGAATGGAATGTATGGATGAAGCATCTTAAGGACATTTGTCATGACAGTCTTAAGTGTCCAAAGTGCAGCTTTACGTGTACTATCTTCTTTATTATAGAGACGAGGTTTTACCATCTCGATGTACCAGTCACAGAACTCTTCCCAAGCGAAGTCGTAAAGTTTCTGTACAGCAATACCTAAGTCATAACGCTCCATGTTCTCTGTAACGTCTGTTGCAAGTGTATTGACTTTAGAGATAATCCACTTATCCGCTGCTGTAAGCTCACTCATATCTACTGTAAGGTTGATATCTTCATCTTCAAAGTTCATAAGGATGAAACGTGTCGCATTCCATAGTTTGTTTCCGAAGTTACGGTTTGCTTCTACTCTTTCATAGTAGAAACGCATATCATTACCAGGTGCATTACCAGTGATAAGTGTAAGTCTAAGTGCATCTGCACCGTATTGGTCGATTACTTCAAGTGGGTCAATACCATTTCCAAGTGACTTACTCATCTTACGGCCTTCTGAGTCACGTACAAGACCATGGATAAGAACATCCTTGAATGGTATTTGACCCATTTGCTCGATACCCGAGAATACCATACGTACTACCCAGAAGAAGATGATGTCGTATCCAGTTACAAGGACACTTGTTGGGTAGAAGTGCTCAAGCTCTTCTGTATTGTGTGGCCAACCAAGTGTTGAGAATGGCCATAATGCTGAACTGAACCATGTATCTAAGCTATCTTCATCTTGAACAAGGTGTGTATGCCCACATTTTGTACATGCTTCTGGCATGCTACGTGCGATCACTACTTCACCACATTCCTGACAGTAGTAAGCTGGGATTCTGTGGCCCCACCATAACTGACGTGAGATACACCAGTCACGGATATTTTCTAACCAGTTAAGGTAGATTTTACTGAAACGATCTGGTACGAAGCGTAGTTCGCCTGTCTTTAAAGCTTCAATAGCTGGCTTCGCCATTTCTTCCATACGTACGAACCATTGTGCTTTGATCATTGGCTCGATGACAGCTTTACATCTATCATGTGTCCCTACGTTATGTGTGTGTGGCTCAATCTTAAGAAGGAAACCTTGCTCTTCTAAGTCTTTAAGCATTTCTTTTCTTGCTTCATAGCGCTCCATGCCTGCATACTTACCAGCAAGATTGTTCATGGTACCATCATCATTCATCACACAGATTTGTGGAAGGTCATGACGACCGCCAACTTCGAAATCGTTAGGGTCGTGTGCTGGTGTAATCTTAACAACACCTGTACCAAACTCCATATCTACATAGTGGTCTGCAACGATTGGGATTTCTCTTTCTGTAAGAGGAAGCTTCACCATCTTACCTACTAAGTGTGCATAACGCTCATCTTTTGGATTAACTGCTACAGCTGTATCTCCAAGAAGTGTCTCTGGACGTGTCGTTGCAAGGTGGATGAATTCATCTGTACCTACTACTGGGTAGCGAAGGTGGTAGAAGTTACCCGCACTTTCTTTGTGCTCTACTTCTGCTTCTGAGATGGTCGTCTGACATACTGGACACCAGTTAACGATACGTGCACCTTTGTAGATGTAACCTTTCTCATGAAGCTTGATAAATACTTCTTGTACGGCTTCTGATAAACCTTCATCCATTGTAAAGCGTTCACGTTCCCAGTCACAAGATGTACCGATCTTTTTAAGCTGAGATGTGATGGTACCACCATACTGCTCTTTCCATTCCCATGCTTTCTCTAAGAAACCTTCGCGGCCTAAGTCATCTTTACGGATGCCTTCGCTAAGAAGCTTCTCTACGATTTTTACTTCTGTTGCAATACTTGCATGGTCTGTACCTGGCATCCAAAGTGCATTGTACCCTTGCATTCTTTTGAAACGAATAAGGATATCTTGAAGGGTGTTATCAAGTGCATGCCCCATGTGAAGTTGCCCTGTAATATTTGGTGGTGGCATCATGATAGTGAATGGTTTTTTTGTCTTGTCTACTTCTGCGTGGAAGTACCCTGCATCCATCCATTTTTTATAAAGTCTTTCTTCTACGATACTCGGATCGTATACTTTTTCTAAGTTTTTCATCTCTTAGTCCTCCTTTATTTTTCTATAAACTAACGTTTATTATAAAGCTAAAAATATCAAGCCTAATAAAGCTACAATAACGCCTGCTACACGGACGGCAATAATGCCTCCCGTCGCTAAAAGCTCCATTTCTTTTTTGTCAGCTTCATCTAGCCTTACCTTTGCAAGTACGATGCGTTTAGCAAAGATTGCAATCATAAGCCCTATACAAAGCATCACAAAACCCATAGCTTCCATTATCTATCACCTCTTTTTAGGGGTGGAAAATAAAAAAGAGCCTTTTCGTCTTAAAAAAGGACGAAAAAGCTCGCGGTACCACCTTTATTCTTAGTTTTCACTAAGCGCTCATGTGCTATAACGGGCATACCCGCTACTTTCTACTGTATTTCAAAAGTAGTGCTCCAAAGCTACCTTCTGGTACAACCTCCGTAAAAGACCTCTCAGCTTCTAAGTCTTTCTCTCTTAACGTGTCCACACCATACTCCTCTTTTTCTTAGCATGTAATCTATTAGTTTACTTAACATTTTAGGCATATTATGCCGCTTTGTCAAGACACTTCTTGATGAACTTCATTTTTTGTAAGGATTAAATACTTTTGGATGCGGTCTTCTATAAGCGCTGTATATTTTGGCATTTCTTTAAGTGCATACACTTCGCGCCAAAGTTCCTCCTCTAAAGCTTCTATCCCACCTATCTGCTGCATCAGCTGCTCCCCTTGCTCCACAATCTTTTGTGCCGCCTGAGCTTTCTTTGGTGCTTGCAGCCACTCTTCGATGGCTCCCATCTCATCATACATGATGTCATAACTTTCAAACAGTTCACCCATACGTGATTCAATAGTCATTAATTGACGATTAAAGGCATTGTACTGCTGCTCATTGTCTTTATTTTTTATGTAGCGATTATAGTACATCTCCAACTTCGCATGGCTATCGACACCTAGCTTCTCAAATTGGAAATCCAGATAGCGTTTATGATGGAAGTAGCGTATCTTCGCTTTATTTAAGTACTTAACGACTTTCTTTTGAAGGAGTTCATTTTTACGGAGTTCTTTTTCTAGGTACTCTTTCGCATAAAGAATACCCGCTAAGAAAAGGACTAAAGCAATACTTACGACACTTAAGTACACCCAGATGCCTTCTCTTAAAAGCTGCAATAACCCGAAGCCTCCCAGTAAAAGTGCACTTAATACAAGTACAAACACAACGATAAAGCCTTTCAAGAAACGATACCCTTGTAAAAGCACTTCACGTTCTTCCAGCAAGTCTTCTTTTTCTTCTTCGAGATAAATCATATCTCTCTCATTTTCTTTTACAAAGCGCTCTGTCAAACTCATTTCTTTCATCAATTCTGGCAATTCTTCTTCATATTGTGCAAGATGGTACAAAGAACGATTATTTTTAATAAGTCTACCCTTTAACAGGTGTTTTTGCTCCATAATCCCTTTGTATTGCCCTACCCATAATGCGAGATTTTTTATATCTTCTTCCCCTAGCTGCTCGTACAATGCCACCTGAGACTTCTTATTCTCTAATTGATCAGCGTACTTTCTCAGCTTTTGTTTTTTAATAGCCAACTCTTCTAATTCATCAAACAAGCGCGTGGCATCACTTTTTTCATATTGGACGTGATACTGCGTACTTTTTTTGGGTTTTAAGATTTTCTTTATCCAATTCATGTTGACGTTCCCACCCTATCTCTTTCTCTTAACTCATTACCCTAGTCTTCAAGCAAGCCTAAAAGGTCACTCATACGACTAATCTTAAAGTCTGCATCTTTTACTTCATCTTTACCATAGCCGTACACTGCCCCTACTGATGGTATCCCATTCGCTTTTGCCGCCTCTACATCATGGATGCGATCGCCTACGACAATTGCATGATGTCCTTTATATTTGTCTCGTATTTTCTGGAGTAATACTGGCTTTTCTAAGCCATTGTCTTTTACACATTCAGTATAACTCAAAAAAGGTCCTATGCCAATAAGTTCCACTGCTGCCTCCAGATACGGTCTCGAGCAGTTACTATAAAGTACCAGCTTGATGCCTTTTTTGTGCAAGGTTTCAAAAGTCTCATACACACCTTCAAAGGCCTTGCCGTGTCGTAGCATCATCTCTCCAGCTTGACTTCTAGCTTCTCTTCGGATACTTTCCCATTCACCGTAGCTCGACTCATCTAATACCCCGCGGTAAAAATCCTCAGCGGTACAACCTAAGTAACTTCTGATTCGTTCATCAGTCACGCGGTAGCTATACCCCCTCTTTTCTAGCACACCATTCAGATTCGCCTTATTAAAATCTACCGAGTCAAGGAGTGTCCCATCAATATCAAAAATAATTAATCCCGTTTCCTTCAACATTGCTTTACCTCTCTTATTAAAAAAGAGAAATACCCCTTCTTTTAGAAAGGATACTTCTCTAAGTGTTTGCTACTAAAATAACTTTTTGAATGCATCTCCTGCAATATCACCTAAAGTTGATAATGTCTCATCTTCTTCTGGTGCCATGAAAGCTTGCATGTCTTGGTCTACTTCTTCTTTAACTTCAGTCATGCTTAGGCCGATTTTTTTGTTTGTTTTATCAATGTTTACGATTTTCACTTGTACTTCTTGACCAAGCTCTAAAGCTTCTTCTGGCTTAGCGATACGTTTCTCACAGATTTGAGAAATGTGTACAAGTCCTTCTACATTTTGGCTAAGTTTAACAAAAGCACCAAAGCTCATGAACTTACCAACTGTACCTGTAGTGATTTGACCAACTTCTAAGTTAGCTGTCTCTAAGAACCATGGGTCCATAGCTACATCTTTCATACCAAGAGAGATCTTACCTTTTTCTTTATCAAGACCAAGTACTGTTACTGTTACTTTGTCTCCTTCTTTTACAACATCTGAAGGATGCTTGATACGTGTCCAAGAAAGGTCTGAATTGTGTACAAGGCCTTCTACACCACCAATATTAACGAAAGCACCGTATGGCATAAGCTTTGTCACTACACCTTCGTACTTATCGCCTTCTACAATAGCTTCAAAACGTGACGCGCGTAGCGCTTCTGATTTAGCTTTTGCGATTGCTTTACCTGATAACACAAGTTTTTTCGCTTGTGGATTGAATTCGATGATTTCTACTTCGATTGTCTTTCCTACATACTCACTTAAATCAGAAACGTATGTATCTGTAAGTTGTGAACCTGGTACAAAGGCACGTACGCCTTGTACAGATGTAAGAAGACCACCTTTTACTGCATTGTTAAGTTTAACAGTAAAGTGCTCTTTGTTTTTGTACATTACTTCAATCTTCTCGTATGCTACTTCAGCTTCTGCACGACGCTTAGATACTAAAACATTGCCATCACCATCATCTATTTTCACAACTTGTACGTCAAAGGTATCACCTACTTGTACATCTTCTTTAGCTACTTCATCATAACTATATTCGTTCCATGATAAGATTGCATCTGCATGGTACCCAATATTAAGCACGATATTTGCATCTTCTACAGATACAACTGTTGCTTTTTTGATATCTCCTCTATAAATGCGTTTCATTGTTTTGTCAATTTCAGCCATTAAGTCTGCCATCGTAAGGTTGTTGTCTTCCATCTTCATTTCCTCCTTATGTGTTCTTTTTTTATTATACACATTTTGCCAATAAATAGATAGATTTATTTTTGAGTTTGTCTAACATTTATTCCTCATTATTATGTGATTTTAGGGTTAATAAATATTCACTGATTTTGCATTTCTATTTTAGATGCAAGTTCACTTAAATACTCCCAGCGCTCCATTTTTTCCATTAATGCTTCTTCTACTTCTTCTTTTTCTTTTGTGAGTTCATTAAGCTTACCATAGTTGGTCGCAGCTTTACCCATCTCCGTTTCGATCTGCTCAAGCTTTTCTTCTAATGCTTCGATGACGCTTTCTATCTTTTCATACTCTTGCTTTTCGTGGTAGCTAAACTTAAGTTTCGCCTGTGGCTTCACACGTGTATCCACACTTTTCGTCTTCACCATTTCTTTTTGTTTTTGTGCCACTTCTTCTTGGCGGTAAGTCACATAATCCGTATAGTTTCCTATACTGTACTGTACGTCACCATCACCTTTAAATACAAAGAGTTTTTCGCAGACGCGGTCTAAGAAGTAACGGTCATGGGATACCGCCACCACTGGTCCATCAAAAGTATCGATATAATCCTCAAGTATCTGAAGTGTTTGAATGTCTAGGTCGTTGGTCGGCTCATCCAGTAGCAGCACATTGATGTCTTCCATCAATACACTTAAAAGGTAAAGGCGACGCTTCTCGCCTCCTGAAAGCTTACTAATAGGCGTATACTGTACATGGGCTGGGAAAAGGAATCGCTCAAGCATCTTGCCAGCCGATACTTTTTGGCCATCTTCTACCGTAATGTACTCTGCTTTTTCTTTGATATAATCAATGACACGCAGGCTTTCATTCATATCTTTGCTTTCCTGAGAGTAGTACCCAATCTTGACTGTATCACCGATGGCAATGCTCCCACTATCTGGTGTCATATGCCCACAAATCATATTCAGTAAAGTAGACTTACCGATCCCGTTATTCCCGATGATACCGATACGGTCACCACGTACAAAAGTATAACTAAAGTCCTGAAGCACACACTTGTCACCAAAAGCTTTATTCACATGCTCGATTTCTATGATTTTCTTTCCTAAACGTGACGTTTGAAGGCCTATCTCTAATTTATCTTGGCGACGATTCGCCATGTTGTCTTCTAGGTCATAGAAGCGTTCTTGTCTTGCTTTTTGCTTGGTACGTCTAGCTTCTACACCTTTACGCATCCATTCTAACTCTTGCTTATACAGGGCACGCTGCTTTTCTTCCATACGTTCTCTAGCTTGCTCTCTCTGACTTTTAAGGTCAAGGAATGTGCCGTAATTGCCTTCGTACTCATATACCTTACCACCATCTAGTTCGATAATACGGTTTGTGATGCGGTCTAAGAAGTAACGATCATGGGTAACCATAAGTACTGCACACTTTTTGGTCTTTAAAAGCTCTTCTAGATAATCGATGGTATCATTGTCCAAGTGGTTGGTAGGCTCATCCAGAATCAGTAAATTACATGGGCGTATAAGCGCTCCCGCAAGGGCGATACGCTTCTTCTGCCCACCAGACATGGTCTTTACTTGCTGGCTAAAGTCTGTGACACCTAGCTTTGTAAGGATGGCTTTGGCTTCACTTTCCACCTGCCACGCATCCACTAAGTCCATCTCTTCACTGAGTTTGATGAGCTTTTCTTGTAATTTTGTATCTTCTGGTCGTTGCTCAATAGCTAAAACCGTCTTTTCATAATCACGGAGAACTTGCATGAACTTTGATGTACCTTTAAACACCTGCTCAATAACAGTAGCCTCCTCATCAAAATACGGATTTTGGGGAAGATATTCTATAGCAAGTTCATTGGAAGTAATGACTTCTCCACGATCAGGCACTTCAAGTCCTGCAATCATACGTAGAAGACTTGTCTTTCCTGTACCATTGATCCCAATGAGCCCTATTTTGTCAGTATTATTAATTGTAAAAGATATCTGGTCAAAGATGACTTTTTCGCCATATATCTTACTCATTTCCGAAGCTGATAATAAAATCATATGCATATCCTTTCTACACTTATACTCTGTTAGCATCATACCATTTATTGGTTGTTTGTGCTATACTACATGTGCATAACTATATTTTACCACAAAGGAGTCTCACTATGTTAAGAGAAACACTTATTAATCGCTTTTTAAAGTATGTCAAAATTGATACACAGTCTGATTCAAAAAGCACCACATTCCCTAGCACAGCATCTCAACTTGAATTTGGAAAAATGCTGAAATCCGAATGTGAATCACTCGGTCTTGTGGATGTATCAATGGACGCGCACGGCTATGTGTTTGCTACACTACCTGCTACCACAGATAAAGAATTGCCAACCATTGGTTTCATTGCACATATGGATACTGCACCTGATTTCAGTGGCAAAAACGTGAATCCTCAAATGGTCTCTAACTACGATGGTGAAGCGATCATTCTCAATAAAGAAAAAAACATCGTCCTTTCACCTACTCAGTTCCCAGTTCTTAAGACCATGGTAGGCGAAGATCTCATCACAACAGATGGTACAACCCTTCTTGGGGCTGATGATAAAGCAGGTATCGCATCCATCATGACTGCTTGCGAATACTTACTTCAACACCCTGAAATCCAGCACGGACCTATCCGTATCGGCTTCACACCTGATGAAGAAGTAGGCCACGGTGTAGACCACTTTGACGTAGCACGCTTTGGTGCAGACTTTGCTTACACCATCGACGGTGGTACATTAGGCGAGATCCAATCTCAAAGCTTCAATGCTGCTGGTTCTAAAGTAACTTTCAGTGGTGTAAGCGTTCACCCTGGTAGTGCCAAAGACAAACTTATCAATAGTATTCTCCTTGCCAATGAATACAATGCACTGCTTCCTTCAAACGAAGTTCCAGAGCGTACAGAAGGTTACGAAGGCTTCTTCATGCTTCACGATATCAAAGGCGGTATCGAAGAAACGACTGCAGACTACATCATCCGTGACCATAGCAAAGAGCTTTTCGCTAAGCGTAAAGAAGTGATGACAGAAGCTGCCGCTGAGATGAACAAACGCTATGGTGAAGGCACTGTGACTCTTGAGATTTCTGATAGCTACTACAATATGAAAGAAATCATCGATCAGCATCCTCACATTATGGCCCTTGCAAATGAAGCCCTTTCAAACCTAGGTGTCACACCAACTGATGACCCTATTCGTGGTGGTACAGATGGTTCAAGACTTTCCTTTATGGGACTTCCATGTCCAAACATCTTCACAGGCGGTTATAACTTCCACGGACGTTTCGAATTCGTCGTTCTTAACCACTTCGAGATGTCATGCAAGACAATCATCGAGATTGCAAAAGTTGCAGCTTCAAAATAATCTTAAACACAAAAGAAGGTATGTCCTAAGCCATACCTTCTTTTGTGTTTAGGGCCACAAGTTCCTCGACTTGTCTTACAAAATAGCCGCCCTTCCTTTTCTTCAGGCCTACATAGACGATTAAGCTAAATACCCCTGCCACCACCACACAAATAATCATATCTCCCATGGTATCTGTAAGGCTTCCAAGCTGCGCGAAGGTCCCAAAGAAAGTATCCCCCACATACTCAAAGATTTCCCAAAACACCGCACTTGCTGAGGCTGTCAAAAACATCGTAAGACTTATGATGCCGTAAAGCTTTTCTTTAAAAAGCACGCCTTTCTTGTCTCCTACTAAAATAATCAAAATGCCCACAAGGCTCATCATCACACCTGATGCCCCATGCAAAAAGACATCCCACCAAGGCAACCAATCGTAGGCGCGTAAGTACGTCCCCAACCATTGGCTACAAATAAGGAATACCATCACACAGTTCACCATAGACTTTGTAAGTTGAATCCCTAAGTAACGCTTGAGCACATTCGGTACGAACGTCAAAAGCAAGCCAGAGCCTAATGCCCATACATTAAACCAGGCTCCCGTCACCATCAGGTATACCCCATTGATCCCCAACAAAATACGCGTTAGCATCACCAACATCCATAAACAGCCCCTTTCTTGTCTCATCTTTTCATCTTATTTTATGCAGTTTTAGAAATAAAAACCATTCATTTTTTTATCTCATAGTATTTTTCAAATGACAAATACTAGACTTATATTGTTTTTCCTATTGACATTTAACTTTCTAACGTCTATTATCATATTAAATCTTATACACCAATATATTAAGAGGGAGTAGTTTAAATATATTATCAACAGTCTCGATTCACAAGAATCTGGTAATATATACCACTCGTATGGTAACAAGACTTTTAATATGATTTTCAGTTATGCTATCTGGAAGTTATATTAAAAGTCTTTTTTGCTATCTAAGTGTTCTCACTATTCCCAAAATTTAAAAGGAGGGGTTTTTACATGCAAACTTTTTTCAATCAATCAATTGAAGCTGTACTTAAACACTTTGGGGTTACAAAAGAAGGTCTTTCTTCTTCACAAGTTACAGCAAATCTCGAGAAATATGGGCCAAACGCCCTTGCGGAAGGTAAAAAGAAAAGTGCTCTTATTGTCTTTTTAGAGCAATTCAAAGATTTACTCGTACTTATTCTTATTGCTGCTGCTATTATCTCTATGCTTTCTGGTAATCTAGAAAGTACCATCGTTATCTTTGCAGTTATTATACTTAATGCTATCCTCGGTACAGTACAACATTTCAAAGCCGAGAAATCTCTGGCAAGTCTTAAAGCACTCTCTGCACCATCTGCGAAAGTTCTTCGTAATGGTATGAAAGTTGAGGTGCCTTCTCATGACATCGTACCTGGTGATATCATTATGCTTGAAGCTGGTGACTTAATCGTAGCTGATGGACGTATCATCGAGAACTTCTCACTCCAAGTGAATGAAAGTGCCCTTACTGGTGAATCTGAGAGTGTCAACAAAGATATCGCTGCTATTGATAAAACTGAGATGGCTCTAGGCGATCAGATCAATATGGTCTTCTCTGGTTCACTTGTTACTTATGGCCGTGCTTTAATGGTGGTTACAGCCACTGGAATGGCTACTGAAATCGGTAAAATCGCTACACTTATGAATCAAACACAACAAAAGAAAACACCACTTCAAGAAAACCTTGATGAATTTAGCAAGAAGTTGGCTATGATTATTCTTGGTATCTGTGTCATCGTCTTTGGTCTTAGCGTTTACCGTCATATGCCAATCCTTGACTCACTCATGTTCGCCGTAGCACTTGCCGTTGCTGCTATTCCTGAAGCACTTTCTTCTATCGTTACTATCGTACTTGCTTTAGGTACACAAAAAATGGCAAAACAAAATGCCATCATCAAAGAACTTAAAGCCGTGGAAAGTTTAGGCAGTGTATCTATTATTTGTTCTGACAAGACTGGTACTTTAACACAAAACAAAATGACTACTAAAAAAGTCTATATCAATCATGAACTCATTCCTGGCGAAGACCTTGACTTTACTCAGTCACTTCACCGTCACCTCATTCTTTCTTCTGTTCTTGACAACGACTCTGTAACCCAAGACGGCAAAGAAATCGGTGACCCTACTGAAGTAGCACTTGTCAACCTCGCTGAACGTATCAATATCGACGAACTTGTAACACGTGCAGAATTCCCTCGTCTACAAGAAATTCCTTTTGACTCTGACAGAAAGCTTATGAGTACACTTCATACTATTGATGATCAGTACATCATGTACACTAAAGGTGCTTTCGACGTACTTCTTGATCGTACCACTTCCATCATGACTGCTGATGGCATACGTGATATGACTGATGATGATAAAGAAAAAATCAACCAAGCTAACCAAAGTCTTTCTGAAAACGGCCTACGTGTCTTAGCTTTCGCTTATAAGATTCTTCCTGAAGACCGTACCCTTACTTTAGATGACGAACAAGATTATATCTTCCTAGGTCTCATCTCTATGATCGACCCACCTCGTGTGGAATCTAAGCAAGCTGTAAGTGATGCAAGGCTTGCTGGTATCAAGCCAATTATGATTACAGGTGACCACCGTGTGACCGCTTCTGCAATCGCAAAAGAAATCGGTATTTTAGGTGCAGATGACATCGCAATCGAAGGTACTACCCTTGATAAAATGACAGACGAAGAACTAGATGCAAAACTCACACACATCGCAGTGTATGCAAGGGTATCTCCTGAAAACAAAATCCGCATCGTCGATGCATGGCAACGCCGTGGCAATATCGTAGCCATGACAGGGGATGGTGTCAACGATGCTCCTGCTCTTAAAAAAGCTGATATCGGTATCGCTATGGGTATTACAGGTACAGAAGTATCTAAAGACGCTGCTGCTATGATTCTTACAGACGATAACTTTGCAACGATCGTTAAAGCTGTGGCAAACGGACGTAATGTGTATAACAACATTAAGAACTCCATCAAGTTCCTTCTTTCAGGGAATACATCTGGTATCTTAACTGTTCTTTATACTTCTATTATGGGTCTTGCAGCACCATTTGCTCCTGTGCACCTTTTATTCATCAACCTTCTGACAGATAGTTTACCAGCTATTGCTATCGGTATGGAAGGCGCTACAGGTGACTTACTCAAAGAAAAACCTCGTGATCCAAAAGCATCCATTCTTTCAAAAGACTTTATGATGCGTGTCTTAGTAGAAGGAAGTATCATCGGTATCTTTACCATTATTGCTTACCACATTGGGCTTTCTATGAATCCAATGCCAGGTGCTACTTTCAATCCAACTGCAAGTACCATGGCTTTCGCTACTTTAGCACTTGCACGACTCTTCCATGGTTTTAACTGCCGTGGTAAAGCTTCTATCATCAAGTTAGGCTTTATGTCAAATAAATACAGTGTTGGTGCTTTCGTACTTGGTGTACTCCTTCTTACATCAGCACTCTTTGTACCAGGACTTACACATCTGTTCGAAGTCGCACCACTTACACTTGGTGATTTTGGTAAAATCGTAGGCTTAGCAATTATGCCAACACTTATTATCCAAACTTACAAATTCATTCGTGAAAAAACACGTGGTTAATACTATTTTCTAAAGAAATCTAAAAGCTATACAATTCTTGATATACCTAAGAATTGTATAGCTTTTTTTTACGTTTACCAGCTTTTACCGGTTTATATCTTTGTTTATTATGTTATAATTGTTACATAATTGTTACACGCCTTGTAACTTTTATAATATTTATGTAACACACAGAAAGGATGACTCTTATGAACCATCTCTATACAAAATACAAACAAACACTTTTTGCATGTGGCGTTTTTGCCTTTACAGCGGTGACACTTACCTCACCTGTGCTGGCACAGTCACTTCGTATCTTCACTGAAAAAGATGAAATCATCTTCGAAGATGCTAAACCTTATATTAGCGAACAAGATCATACCATGATTCCCTTTAGAAAGCTTTCAGACGCCACCGACCTTACCATTGATTGGCAAAGTCCTTATGTCGTTGTTACTGGCACACATCAATCCACTGGTGAATTCCTTGAACTTCGCATCAAAGCCAATGAAAACTTCATGGTCATAAATGATGAAGTCGTATCTATCGATACCCCTACAACACTTATTCAAGACCGTACATACATACCGCTTCGCCTTTTCTGCGAAACCTTTGGCTTTATCGTAGACTGGCAAGAAGATAAGACCATACATATCCTCGTGCCACCTGCCGAAGAAGAACCTGAAACCCCAGAAGTACCAGAATCACCAGTGACGCCTGAACCTCCTGTGACTCCTGAACCTCCGGTGACCCCTGAACCTCCTGTAACCCCTGAACCTCCTGTAACTCCTGAGCCTCCGGTGACTCCTGAGCCTCCGGTGACTCCTGAACCTCCTGTGACTCCTGAACCTCCGGTAACCCCTGAACCTCCTGTAACTCCTGAGCCTCCGGTGACTCCTGAGCCTCCTGTGACTCCTGAAGCCTCTAGCTTCGCCCAGCAAGTGACTACCCTTGTCAACAAAGAACGCACGAGCCGTGGTCTTCGCCCTGTCACACTGGATGCGAAAGTCTCAAAAGTTGCAAAAGCTAAATCAGAGGATATGCGTAAGAACAATTACTTCGACCACAATAGTCCTACCTACGGTTCACCTTTCGATATGCTGAAGCAATTCGGTGTAAACTACCGTGCAGCTGGCGAAAATATCGCCATGGGTTATAGTACCCCTGCTGCCGTTGTGGACGGTTGGATGAATAGCCCTGGACACCGTGCCAATATACTCAGTGAAAACTTCACACACATGGGCATCGGCTATGTTCCTTCTGGCCACTACTGGACACAAATGTTCGTATCTTATTAATCTACATACTAAAGCCCCCTCCCATGGAGGGGGCTTTCATATCTTCTCTTTAAATCTTAATACTTGTTGTAAATCTGTCCTCTATTACCAATATCAATTAATAGAATCTTATATAACTCTTCTTGTTTTTCAAATATAACTCTAAATTCCCCTACCCTTAACCTATAAAAGCTTTCATATCCTTTTAGTTTTTTTACATCCCCGTCTGGTAGTGTTCTTACAGCTTTAGTAATTCTTCCTTGGGTAACTTTATCTTGCTTAGCTATGAATTTTGCCACTTGCTTTGTTACAACAATCTGATAACTTCTAGTCATCTATCCCAAGCTCCTGTGCTAGCACCTCAAAATCAACCCATTCATGCTCTTCTTCTTTGTATTGATTACATATTTTTACTTCTTCTGATGTAGGTTCTACCTGTGGGATGTTCTGCCACTTGCCACGATTTTTTTTCGCTTTGACATACTCATAAAAATCCAATACTTCTGCCAACAGCGCTGTATCTTCTTCTTTAGCAAGTGTTTCTATAACTTCTTGTGCCAATGGGCTCATCTAATCACCTCTTTGTTATATAGTATATACCCTTATCTTATTCTTTATAATAACACATTCTTGTATTTCTGTCTCTCTTGCTTTAAATCCTAATATGTGTAAAAATACTATTATGTTGTCTATACTTATACATAATACAACACAAAAGGAGACCCATATGAAAAAAATAATACCTGCCTATCTTCTAGGCATTATTGCAGTTCTTCTCTATGCTTACGTTGAGCTGCCAGTCTTAAAGCCAGACTTCATCACCTTCTATGTCATCATCATTGGCTTTTTAGCCCTTACCGGCTTTTTAATGATGGACCAAAACAACATCCTTAATATCTCCAAAGTCGCTAAGGGACATTTTATCCTTGCTGCACTTCTTGGTATTGTGGTTGTCATCGTACCTTTCATCACTTCTACACCACTTTTACATGCAGACGCTTACCGCAGTCTTATTGGCGAAGTGAAAGCAAGTGACTTCACCAAGGATATCAGTCCTGTAAGTGTGGAAGACATCCGTCTCGTAGATAAAGAGACAGCCATTCGTCTAGGCGATAAAAAAATGGGCGAAGTTCCTGGTCTAGGTAGCATCGCTCGCCTTGGTGACTTCCATATTCAAAGTGTAGAAAACGAACTTTTCTGGGTGGCACCACTTGTTCACCGTGACCTCATTAAGTGGGCAACTAACCTTGATGGTACTACTGGTTATATCATGGTATCTGCTACGAACCCTCAAGACGTTCGCTTCATCCAAACCCTAGATGATAAACCTGTCAAGATCGTTTATCAACCTGACGCATACCTTCATCAAGATTTAGCACGTCACGTCTACCTAAGTGGTCTTATGAATGTAGGTCTTACAGACTTTACATTTGAAATCGATGATGCCGGCGCACCTTACTGGGTCGTTACCCTTTATGAACATGCCATTGGTTTTAGTGGTGGCGATGCTATCGGTGTAGCTACTGTTCATGCAACCACTGGTGAAGTATCTACCTACGCCATTGAAGAGGCTCCTGAGTGGATTGACCGTATCCAGCCTGAAAGCTTTATCACAAGCCAACTTACGAGCTGGGGGATTTATGTAGATGGCTTCCTCAACTCTCGTCTAGCACAAGCAAATGTCCTTGTACCAACTCCAGGTACTTCTCTCGTATACGGCGAAGATGGCAGAAGCTACTGGTATACAGGTATGACTTCTGCTGGTGCTGATGAAGCTACCATTGGTTTTATCCTTGTGGATACACGCACTAAAGAAGCACGTCTTTACAAGCAGCCTGGTGCGACTGAGACAGCAGCCATGAGTTCTGCTACCGGAAAAGTCCAAGAAAAAGGCTACAAAGCAACTTTCCCTGTAATGTACAACATCCTTGGTACACCAACTTACGTTATGTCTCTTAAAGATAATGCAGGTCTTATCAAAATGGTAGCCTTCGTATCTGTAGAAGACTACAGCTTACTAGGGGTTGGTGACACAAAAGAAATCGCTCTTCGCAACTACAAAGAAGCCCTTAAGTCTAAAGGAAATAGTATCAGCATCGGTGGTGCTACTGCTACAACCAAGTCTCTCACAGGTACACTCACACGTATAAATGCTGATGTACAAAACGGAATGACTTACTACTATTTCACACTTGATACCAATACGACGACAGCCTTCGTGGTGACTTCTGCACTTTCAAAAGAAATCCCACTTTCTCAAGTAGGGGACAAAGTAACCCTTACTTATGATAGTTATGGCGATGATCGCACAATCGATGTCATCACATTTGACAATCAAACTTTAACCATTCAATAACAAAAATAACGCTACCTTCACTTACTGCGAAGGTAGCGTTATTTTTTTAAATGCATGCCATTTTTTAGTGGCTCTATTCCCCATAAAGATAGCTAGTATACAGCACCCGATAAGTAGCCAACTTGTATACTGCCAGCCTACTTTCTCTAGCAAGATACCCACGCCATAGCCACACAAGGCACTTCCTAAGTACGTAACACTATTGGTGAGCCCACCTATTGTCGCGGTCTTTCCATACGATGCAAAATAGGTAGGTACCACACTCACTAGCAAGGTATTGACCCCTAGCATACAAGAGCTTACGACACCAAAGCAACATAGTGCCACTAACATATACTGATCGCCCATCCATACAAGGCCTAACAAACTCACTAAGCTTATGCCATAAAGCAAGTTACTCGCCTTTAGGTCATCTTCTCCTGTCACTTGATAAAGCCACTTACTTCCATAAATGCCCACCATATTAACTAGCGGTAAGCATGCTGCTAAATAAATTGAAAAAGTATTGGACATTTCAAAGGTATCCACCATATACTGTGGAATCCAAGTCATCATCCCATCTTTTAAAAAGCCCATCATGAGGATACATACGAGCAAGCGATTCAAACCTGATGTGGTTAGAAGCTTTTTATCCAGCCTTTTTTTATTCTCATCCAATGGCTTACATTGCACAGCCTCTCCCTTTTGCACCCCATGTACTTCAGCATACTTCTCAATCTGCGAATACCCATACCACGCAATGACAGCCACGCCTAAAAGCAAGCCTGAAGCCACATAAAACACGCCTTGCCACTTCCACACTGTCACAATACTCCCACATAATACATAAGTACAAAAAGTACCTATCGCCACAGAGGTTTGTATATGAAAGCAGCTTCTCTGCAGCTGTGCCTTCGGCATATACATCCCAAAAAGACGTAAAATGGGTGCCCAGATAAGTGCCATGCAACCACCATTGAGTAACCATATGATGACCATATGTGAGAAAGATGTCGCCATACCCATCATCAGATTACACAGTCCTGAACCTACAAGCCCCATGACGATTAGCCCCTTAGGTGACATACGGTCTGCTAGTACCCCACTCACTAATTGCCCTGCGCCATAGGTGATGAAAAGTGCTGTGACAACACTACCTAGCTGTGAGGTGGTATAGCCACCACTAGTCCCTATCTCCACCATGGTAGCCGTATAATTCACACGCCCAATATAAGTAATAAAATAAACCATCCAGCTTAACCAAAAAAGTTTTTGTAGTTGTCTTTGATCTGTAATCATCATGCTACTTGCTTATGCGTATCTTCCAAAGTATTTATCCATAAGCTTTTCGGTACGTGGTGCCAAGCGCTCTAAGCTTTCCTTAGCTTCTTCATCGCCTCTTATATAAGCAAGCATGCGACGGCCTTCCTCATAGCATAGTGCATCATGAAGTGGGAAGTAGTTTTCCATTAGGAACATCACATAACTTACCATACGGTAGCTACCATGTACACGTGGTGCCTCTCCTTTATAAGACTCTACTGCTACGGAATACTGCGCCTTAATAGCTTCTACAATGGCCTGCTTCTCATTTGATTTTCCTAAGACGAAAGTCTTCATTTGGTCAAATAAGTATCCTGTCATCACACCATGGGAATCACTGCTTCCTACGATTGGGATATCCCTGCCGAAGCGTTGACGCATATCGTTATAAAATGCTACCTGCATATTATTTTCCTTTACAGTCTGCCCACCTATCAGTTCAAAAGCATCAAAAGGTAGGTGCTCCAGCTGATGCTTGGTCATGGCATCTCTCACATGATACACATTAGCAATCCAGTGTGGATGTGCAAAGATTCCTAGACCATTGCCTTTTCTAATATGGTCATATACCCACAAGCAAGATGCATAATGAAAAGCGTTTACCCCTTCTGGACAAGTTAAGTTTTCTTGAATCGCTTCTACTTCTCTGCGGTAACGGTCTGGCTCATCTTTATACAGCTGATTCACACTATAGTCTCCACCAAAATTCACTATATGTATATGATTATCCGGTGCATGCACTTCCTCCCCTGGGAAAAGCTTCAAACCAAGTGTCACATCCTCATATGCTTTTATGGCACGTAATGAAGGCTCGTATTGATGATGGTCTGTAATGGCCAAAAAGTCAAAACCATGCTCACGGTATTTCGCCACCACAAACTCTGGTGATTCTTTACCATCTGAAAAACAAGTATGTACATGTAAATCCCCTTTATAAGGTCTACGCTCATACAAGTCTGGTTCTACTGCATAGACACTTAACTGGATCTTTACCTTTTCTTTTTCCTCAAATACACGTATCAGATACTCCTGCTCATTTTTAAAATCATAACCAAGCTGAAGTTTATTTTCCTTCGCCTCACACTGGATGCACGCATACGCCTCTGACCCCTCACCTTGCATAGACTCCCACATAGGTAAGATCATCACTTCATAGCCTTTACCGTCCTCAAAGCGCACACTATAATCCAACGCTTGTATCGTTAGTGTACTTCTTTCATGACTTGGTACTACCTTCGGATAAATATCATATAATTCTAGTTTACTCTCCACTTCTTATGTCCTCCTAAAAATGCTCTTTTTATTATACTCTTGTATTATACTTTGAATGTTGAAAAACAAAAAGAGAATAGTCGCTTATGGACCATTCTCCTCTCATTTGATGCTTTTTGGTTTACTTTTTCTTGAAGTTACTTTACATTTCTTCCGTATGATAATGTAAGATAACTTCCTTTACTTTATGTGAAAAAGTCTCAACTAGTGTTTCTTTATTTTGGATATAATACTTCTGCATCCTCTTTGAAACATTAGGTGGAAATTCAGATCTGATCAAATTGATTCCTTGCTCAAGTTCTTTAAGTGCAATCTTTCTGATTTCTTCTGCTTTCTCATCCATATCTTCTATGAATGTCTTCACATCTTCCCCGCTGGTTTCTCTAATAAGTGTCTCAATACAGTTTTCTCCGGTCATATGTTCTCTAGCTTGATAAAGAATAGTATAAGCGTCCATATGTGTCATATGCATCTTCCTTCCCCTAATAATAAAGTATTTTAAATAGTTCCCTTAAGACTTCTTTATTGTAAGACATTTTCCAGTATTTGTAAATAGTTTTTTGAAAGTTTTAGATAATTTTTATCATCATTTATTGCACATTTTTCACAACTCTTTTTTCTGTTCTCAAAATATTCTATGTCTTTTTTCGTCAAAATAAGTAACTCTTTTTATGCACTTTCACTAGGCTAACTTGTCTTTATCTCAGCACTTTTCCTACTTTCTAATGGTATCTTCAATACGCTGCATCAGCGACCATTCTTTCACCTGACTATCTCCTGTCAATTCCCAAATCATGATACCACCCGCTTCTTTAAGGGCCCACTCCGTCTTTTGCTGTATCGTTACCAATCCATTATAATGCATATTTCCCACAATATCCTTCTCAGCTGCCGATGGGTCCTCTTTAAGGATCTCCTCATAAGTCAGCCATCCTGGCCGTCCATAAAAAGGTAAGCCTAGCACCACTTTTTCCTGTGGCACCTGACGTGTATCACGCCAGTACAAACCACTTTGGATTGCAAATCCTAAACCTGAATGCCTGTCCCCATCACCACCATCATATGCCATAACATTAAGCCAATCGACAGCTTTCAACACCTCATCTAAATGTCCTGCTGCATCCCACAGCACATTTCCGTCTGGTGTGACACCTGCTACCACTGCTGAAGTCAGTAGTTTCTCTCTTTTGGTAAGTTCACTTCTTAAGTACAGCATCAAGTCCTTATACTGATACTTAGATTGCCCATCTGTACGTGGGTGCTCCCAGTCCATATCCACGCCATCGAAGCCATATGTATCCACCATTTCTAGTATGCTATCCCCTAGTTTTTCAATCTTTTCTGGTGTATTGGTAGCTTCTATAAAAGCTGTCTCCAACGGTACCCCTTCATATTCCCAGCCCCCTACTGCCATAAGTACTTTGACACCTTTTTGATGTGCCTTCTGGATAATTTCCTTTGCTAATGCTTCATTTTGTAAAGGCATAAGCGTTCCATCACTCTTCGGAATCGCAAAGGAATAATTAATATGAGTCAATTGATGATAGGGTATGGTCGCTGCTTCTTCTGGTTTCCACGCTGGATAATACCCCACTACCTTAAAGTCCCCTTTTACCAACTCATTACTGCTGCCTTCAATCATTTCTGGTGTAATCATTTCCTGATTATTCTCCTGCTGTGTGCTCCCCTCATTGTCCGTCACTTCTTGCTTATCTGCATCTGTCATCTGCCCTACTCCCTCTGTATTTTCTTTATTCGGTTCTTCTTTTTGCCCATCCGCTACTGCATCTTTGCCTTCTTCTACTTTTTCTATTTGCATGCCTTGCTCCGTCCCATTCGGTCCCTGAACGTATAGCCACATAATCCCTATGCCTAGCATCATTACCAGTAGTAAGATAGGAGGTATCACTCGCCAATTCTTCATCTACATTCGCCTCTTTCTTTATAACATCCTTTCTATTTTACACTATTCTGTCATTATTTTTTATCTTTTTTATTTTTTTTGTACAAGTTTCTATAGAAAAAGATTTTAAGGGAATACTATGACTATCGTTTTTTAAAGGAGCTGAACAGATGAACAACCTTTCACGCAAATTATTTAACAGCGTATGCCTGGTGTTATTATGCTGTGGTCTTTTTCTTGCCACTCAACTTCCCCGTGAAGAAGTGGTCGTTTGTACAAACACCAATTTAAATAATACCAAAGTAGACTGGTGGCTGGTTCGCAATAAAGAACATAGCACCCCAAGGGTCAATGACACCCTTTCCTTTGACCTTGGTACCTATGATGCCCACTATGTTGGTGATACATCTCGCCAAGTACTTTACCTCACTTTTGATGAAGGCTACGAAAATGGCTATACCCCTGCTATTTTAGATGCACTCCAAAAAACCGGGGTTAAAGCTGTCTTTTTCGTGACTTCACCTTATGTGGAGAAGAATCCAGACATCATCAAGCGTATGGTAGCCGAAGGTCACCTTGTGGCGAATCACTCCAAGTCTCACCCTTCCATGCCACAACGCACCTGTGATCCTGAGCGTTTCACCAAGGAATTCGAAGATGTGTCTACCAAGTACAAAGACATCGTCGGTGAAGAGATGCCGAAGCTTTTCCGTCCACCAATGGGACACTACTCTGAGAAAAGCTTAGCTATGACACAAGCTCTCGGCTACAAGACCGTCTTTTGGAGCTTTGCTTACAAAGACTTTGATGTAAATGCACAGCCTAGCCATGCCCAAGCAAAGAAGATTATCTTAGATAACCTTCACAATGGTTCCATCATCCTACTCCATGCAGTTTCTAAAACAAATGCAGAAGTCCTTGAAGAAGTTCTTACCGAAGCCCAAAATTTAGGCTACACCTTCGAGCTCTTCCAATAGCATTTATCTCCTCATGTAAAAAAGCTAGGACACAATCTCCGCAGTTGTGTCCTAGCTTTTTATTACTTTTTATTATTTTACTTCATGCTCATGAAGCACACTTGCAAATAAAATCTGCTCATACGCCCAATGGCTCGTTTTTAAGTCGCTATATGGATTATCAATACGTGCATCTTCACATTGTCTGTCAAATACACGGTTAAGGGTAATGACTGCTTCTGCACGTGTCAATGGTTCTTCTGGTCTAAACACCATCTTCCCATTTACTTCTTGCCCATCCATAAAGCCATTCTCTGTGACAAAGCGAATACTCTCATACGCCCAGTTATCCGCTGCTACATCTGCGTAGTTCATCATGTTTCTGGCTGCAGCTGGTACGTCTAATGCTTGTACCGTTCTTTTGATAACTGCTGCCATCTCACCACGTGTAATTGGTTTCTGAGGGTCAAAGGTGCCATTGCCATACCCCTTCATGATACCCATATCATCTAGATGTGCCGCATGTCTTGCACTGTATCTTGTATCACTTAAATCACTGTAGTGATTGGCATGGATTGGCATACTACCATTTAGAATAAGACGTGATACCATACTTGCTAATTCTTCTCTCGTCACACTACGTTCTGGACGGAATGTACCATCTTCATAACCATAAATATATGGCATATGGCTTACTGTCTCTGGCTCTACTGGTGGCTCTACTACTGGTGGTTCTGGTGTACAGTCTTCTTCAATAATTAAGCGTATGCATGCATCTGTCATCATGTTGCTATCCTTGATTTGAATACGTATATTTGCTTTACCCGACTTCACTGCTACGCCTTCTTCAAAAAGTCTCTCGCCTTTTAAGAATACCACTTCATACACTGTATCGTCTGGAAGCTTTGCACCATCTTCTAGCATCACCTGATTGCTTAGGAAGGCTTGGTCTAGTACATCACCAACCGTCATCTTTACCACTTCATGACCTGGCTTCACCACAAGTTTCCCTGTTGCTTCTACCATTGCTTGTTCTTCTCTATATTCAACACTGCTTTGTCCATAAGTCATCGGCGCAAAGCACATCATCGCTGCAATACCTACACAAAGTAAACGTTTTTTCATACACATAAAAAGTCCCCTCCTCTAGTACGATTTCTTACCTATTGTACCTAGAGGATAGGGACCTTGTCTATATTTCTACCTTATTTACAAGAATTTGACTTTTTTTATAAACTCATAACTTTCCTGTCTTTGACAAGACTTTTTAGTTTGCAATGAGGCTTAATTTATTCAACGTTGCGAAGTTTTGTACATTATAAAGCATAAGCACATCTTCGATGCCTCTTTCCTCAAGATAACTAGGAATAGATGCATTTAAGAAACGTAAGTCAAGAATGTAAATTTCTTCAAAATGTTGTGCAAGGAAAGGCATCATGGCATTAGCATAAGAGTCTTTAACGACTGCTAGTTTCTTGCCATTGTTTGCATTGGTCTTCACTTCGATCATAGCATGATTACCATCTAAGAAGACGCTGTACTTATCCTTCTTCTCCAGATGACTCATCTCATACAAGCTATCTACCACTTTTTCATCATTCACATAAGTCACTGTCATTTCCACTGGCTGCTTTGGTTCAAAAATTTCTACCACATCTGGTGTGGCAAACGTAAAGTTCCCTTTAGAGAACAGCGTCCCATAAAAGTCTTTGCCTGCTGGTAGACGCTCAAAATCTTCTACAGCTAAAGGTTCTATACCATAAGCCTCACAAAAAGCCGTATAGCCATAGTACGCCCCTAGTGTGGTCCAGTGATGATCTGTCTTGTAGTAAATCTCTTCATCTTTGTGTTCAGATAACTTACTTAAAGCATCTACAAGATGCACCTTGTCACTTAGCCCTTCGGTGAAATCCTTGATATATACCCCTTCATCATAAGGTGTAGCAAAGCTTGGCAGTCTATCTTCATGTACCTTTGTAGCCGTAGGTGCCAGCATAAAGTATACATTGGCTTTCTCTGCAAAGCGGTTCACATAGTCGATATTCTTCGCCATCAATTCTTCATCTGGTTTTTTAAACTCCTGAAGGAAGTAGCCGTCTTTCCCGATATACACACCGTTATTATCTTTCTTTTGCAATGCTAACTCTGCATGAGACTTAAGGGCTATAAACGTATTACGCCCTGGGAATTGGTCTGCGATATACTTTTCAAAGTCCGTTCCGAACTTTCCTTCTAAGAAACGCTCCATCGTAAAGTTTGGCAGCATTTGTAACCCTCTATTTTCAAGGTCTGAAAAATCCTTATCCTTAGCTAGTATTTGTAGACTGAAAAATCCACCGATGTACACTACAAAAGAAAGTGCCATCGCTATATGAAAACGTTTATTCATAGTATACACCTCCTAAAATCTAAAATATAAAAATGGATTGAATGTAGAATCCACAAGGTACGCTGTGCTTAATAAAAGCACTGCCATATAAAACACATATAGCATCCATGGCTTAAGCTTCATCTTAAGCTTTTGCATCACTGGAGTTGCAAAGATCATACCTATCCCTAGTATAAGCGCATAGTTCGTCACGTAGTACATAGCCTTCGTATCCACCAAGCCACCACTTCCCATGCCAAACATCGCCTTTAGGTAAGTCATGATTTGACTGCCACTTTCTAAAGAGAAAAATACCCAGCTGATCATGATCAGTACTAAAAGATAAATGTGCGATACAAAGCGTGGTAATTTCTCTAAGAACTTTAAAAGTCCTGCACGTTCAATGATGATGAGTACCCCAAAGAAGAGCCCCCATACCACGAAGTTCCAGCCTGCCCCATGCCAGAAACCTGTAAGGAACCATACCACCATTAAGTTACGGTAGAATTTCGGCTTACTTACACGATTACCACCTAATGGAATATACAGATACTCTCTGAACCAGCTTCCAAGGGTCATATGCCATCTACGCCAGAACTCCGTAATGCTGCGGGATAAATAGGGATAATTAAAGTTCTCTGGGAACTTAAAGCCCATCATATGCCCAAGCCCTATGGCCATGTCTGAGTACCCACTGAAGTCAAAATACAGTTGCAGACCAAAAGCCGCGATACCTAACCAGCTGGCTACTAAAGTAAGCTCATTCTGTGGCATGCCTTTGATATTTTCCCATAGAAGTCCGATATTATTTGCCAAAAGGACTTTCTTTCCAAGACCTTCAATAAAGCGGGTCACACCGTGTCCAAAAGCATCCATCGTTTCCTTACGCTCATTGAGTTCCTTTTCTACTGTCGCATAAGTAACGATAGGCCCTGCGATGAGCTGTGGAAACATGGCTACATAGGCACCAAAGGAAATAATATTCTTTTGAACCCCTATCTTACCACGATATAAATCGATGGTGTAAGACATGGTTTGGAACGTATAGAATGAAATACCGATAGGCAGTGCAATCTTCAGCAGTGCCATATCTACATTAAAGACATTATTAATATTACCAATAAAGAAATCTGCGTATTTAAAGAATCCTAGCATCCCTAAGTTTCCAACTACTGATACCCCTAAGGCAATCTTTGGAACAAGTGGATGCTCACGGTATTTGTCGATACATCTTCCTACTGTATAATCTAGCAGCGTTGAGAAAAGCATAATCGTTACATAGATAGGCTCTCCCCATGCATAAAACATAAGACTCGCTACGAATAAAATGAAATTACGCAGCCCTCGTGGAGCTACGTAATAAACTGCTAGAAATACTGGTAGGAAAATAAATAAGAATAATAAACTACTAAAAACCATTCTCTTTCCCTCCGTATGTTGTGTGTATTGTTATTTTACTAAATGCTTATTTTACTGCTTCGTTGAACATTTTGATGATTGAATCTTGGAAGTCTTCACTTAAGATGAAGAGACCTACGTAGTTACCTTTTGTAACCACTTTTCCATTTTGTGCTGCTTCTACTTCATCTGGGTAGAAGGCATTACCTACAGCTGACTCAAGGGCTTTAGCCATATTTGTCTTTGCTGCCTCTAACTGACCATCTTTTGCTTTTACCATTGCAATTACACCAACGCCTGGTGAACGTCCAGCTTTCATGATTGTATACTCTTCTACAACATTTGTATCAATATAGAAAGAATCCTTCGCTAAGTCACCTTCGATTGGCATTGGCATTGGCATACATTGTTCTTCAAGCATCTTGCTCATAAGGTCTGCTAATACCACTTTATTACTTTCTTCTGGCTTTGGATCTGGCTTTACTTCTGGTGTTGGGTCTGGCTTAACCTCTGGTTTTGGATCTGGCTTAGCTTCTGGCTTTGGATCTGGCTTAACCTCTGGTTTTGGATCTGGTTTTACTTCTGGCTTTACTGCTGGTTTTTTGTCTTCTTCTTTTTTATCTTCCTCTGGCTTTACTTCTGGTTTCTTATCTTCTTCTTTTTTATCTTCTTCTGGTTTTACTTCTTCTTTATTTTCTTCTTCTGTTTTGTCTTCTTCTGGTTTTACTTCTTCTTTATCTTCTTCTTTATTTTCTTCTTCTACTTCTGGTGTTACAGGATTTGTAACCTCTGGTTTTGGCTCTTCTTTTTGACCACATCCTACAAGTGATCCCCCTACTGCTACTGCAAGCATCATGGCTACTAATTTCTTATTTAATTTCATAGTCGTTCTCCTCTTTACATGTATTTATTATTTATGTATTGTCTTTAAGACGTAGGCTTAACATAAAAAGTTCCATTTTTTTATATTTTCTTCAAAAAAAGAAGTGCACCACTTAATCGATGCACTTCTCATTATACTTCTTTTGCACTTTATGTAAAGCCTTTCACATGCGGAGTTCCATAATTTCTGCTTGACCAAGTCCTGTGATAGCTATGATTTGCTCATCTGTCATCTTGGCTTTAATTAAGTTTCTCGCGATCTTTTTCTTTTCTTCTATCATCCCTTGCTGAATGCCTTGCTGAATCCCCTTCTGAATCCCCTGCTGGATGCCTTTCTGAATCCCTTGCTGCATCGCTTCTTTCTTAGCTTTCTGTAAGGCCACCAATTCATCATGGATCATCTTGCATCTGACTTGGTAGAGCATCCGCTGCGTCTCGTCCTTACTCATACGTTGAAGCTGACGGTAGGCTTCGTTGATTTCCTTTGTACTTTGCTTCTCATCATGTGCATCTGGATATTTCAAAAAGCGAAGCCACTCTTCTAGCTCACTACTCTTACCTTCTGCCTGATGCGCTGTCATCATCTCTTTATCAAACTTAGGAATCTCCACAAAATGAATCTCTAGCATATCTGAAAGCTGCTCATGGGTATCCACTTCTTTTAAACGGTATGTATGATGTACCTTTGTATCTTTAATATACTTAAAGTTAAGCAAATTAATATACACTGTCTTTCCTAGTAACTTATAATTATTTTCCCCTTGTGTCTGCATGTCCCATAGTTTGCCGACAAAGTAAAGATTTTTGCGTAGTATATCATCTTGATTTGCAAGCCATAATTCGATGGTTACTTTCTCATCTTGAACCGTCGTCCCCTTTATGGTGATAATACTTACTTGATCTTTTTGGTCTACTTTTTCTGTCAAGCGCTCTTTTAATTCTACACTTTTCAACGGTACTTTCCACTTAAGCACTGCGTTTAAAAAGGCTACGCTAATCATTGGATGCTTTCCAAATAATTGTTTAAACACAAAATCTATTTTTGGATCTAATAGCTCATTTGGCATTTTCCCCGTTCTCCTTACCCTTATTACACCAGGAACTACATTCGCTTAACATCCCCTTGTGATTATCTTTATTTTACTATATTTCTATAACTTTTTAAATATTTTTTATTGTTTTTGTAAAAAAATACTAAAAAAACAGGCATTTCTGTTTACATGCCTGTTTTTTTAGCTTTTATTTGTCTAATGGTTTTTTCAGCACACCTAGAATGATGGCACCTACTACTGCGCCAATTACAACTGCCGCTGCATAACCTAATGGATTTTGAATAACTGGTAAGACGAAGATACCACCATGTGGTGCACGTAGGGCACAATCAAATGCCATTGTAAGCCCACCTGCTACTGCTGCACCTACTACTGCTGCTGGAATCACACGTAGTGGATCTGCTGCTGCAAAAGGAATCGCACCTTCTGTAATGAAGGAAAGTCCCATAATGTAGTTTGTAAGACCTGCTTCTTTGTCTTTTTTTGTAAATTTATTTCTAAAGATTGTTGTTGAGATAGCGATTGCTAATGGTGGTACCATACCACCTGCCATAACTGCTGCCATAATAGCAAAGTTACCTGAATCTAATGATGCTACACCGAATACATACGCTGCTTTGTTGATTGGACCACCCATATCGATAGCCATCATCGCTGCCACTACAATACCTAGCATTACTTGACTTGTGGTACCCATACTATTTAAGAAGTTTGTAAGCCCCATATTTGCTGCTGCTACTGGAGGATTCACTACAAATGTCATAATCGCACCAATAAGAAGTGTACCAAAGAGTGGGTAAAGAAGTGTCGGCTTGATCCCTTCTAATGATTGTGGAAGGTAGCTAAACACTTTGCTTAAAGCTTTTACAAGGTACCCTGCGATAAAACCTGCAAGAAGAGCGCCAAGGAAGCCTGCACCACCTGTGTTTGCAAGTAGCCCACCAACGAAACCTACTGCTAGTGCTGGTCTCTCACCAATACTCATGGCGATGTACCCTGCAAGTACAGGAAGCATGAAACCAAAGGCTGCATCACCTACGCTCTTTAAGAACGCTGCAAATGGTGTATTTGACCCGAAGTTTGATGGATTGATACTATAATCATCGAAAAGGAATGCAAGGGCTATGAGAAGTCCACCACCAATAACGAATGGGAGCATATGTGATACACCATTCATAAGGTGCTTGTAGATTTGACGTCCAAAGCTTTCTTTCTCACTAGATGCACTGCTTTCATCACCCCCACCACTATGGTGGTATACTTGTGCATCACCTTTGGCTGCACGCTCTAGAAGTTCATCAGCTTTGTGGATACCATTGGCTACTTTTGTCTGGATCACTTTCTTACCTTCAAAACGTGCCATATCTACTTTTTTATCTGCTGCTACGATAATACATGTTGCATTTTCGATATCTTCTTTTGTAAGAATATTCTTCGCACCTGTGGAACCATTGGTCTCTACTTTAAGTGAGATACCCTTATCTTCTGCTTTATTTTGTAAGCTTTCTGCTGCCATATACGTATGAGCAATCCCTGTCGGACATGCTGTAACTGCAAGTACTTGGTAACCTTTGCTTTCTGCTGGTGTTGAAGCTTTTGGTGTTTCTACTTCTTCTGGGAATTTCTCTTTTTCTTTACGGTCGATACATGCTAAGAAGTCTTCTTTTGACTTAGCTTGTAAAAGCTCTTCTAGGAAGCTTTCATCCATTAAAAGTACAGAAAGTCTAGAAAGCATATCAAGGTGTACATTAGCCCCATTTTCAGGTGCTGCAATCATAAAGAATAACTTTGCTTTTTCATCATCTAAGCTTTCAAATTCAACGCCGTCTACGGCACGTGCTACTGCGAGTCCTGGGTTCTGTACCCCTTTATTTTTCGCATGAGGTATAGCGATACCTTCACCGATACCTGTGGTACTTTGCGCTTCACGAGCTAAGATCCCTTGCTTGTAGGCTTCCTTGTCTTTAAGGTTACCTGTCTTGTCCATTAAGTCAACAAGCTGTGTAATAGCTTCTTCTTTTGAACCTGCATTAAAATCTAGGTTCATACCTTCCTTTTTGATTAAATCAGTAATTTTCATGTTGTCTCATCTCCATCCGTTGTTGTTCGATTAGCTGATTGTATGGTCACTACTTATGCAATAACTATTTTTGTAAGTAAAGCTTCTACTTCTTCTTTTGTTGCTAGGTCTTCTGAGAATGCTGATGCACTACCCGTTGCGATACCCATTTTGAATGCTTCTTTGTAATTTTTATGAAGGGTATAGCCTGCTACAAAGCCTGCTACCATGGAATCTCCTGCACCTACTGAGTTCTTCACTGTACCACGAAGTCCACCATGACGCATCTCACAGCCGTCTTCTGTCACCAGTACCGCACCATCTCCTGCCATGGATATCAGTACATTTCTTGCACCAATCTCTTGTAATTTCTTTGCATAGACTACGACTTCATCTTGGGTTGTGATCTTTACACCGAAAAGCTCACCAAGCTCATGATGATTTGGTTTAATGAGGAATGGCCCCATTGGTAGCACATTCATCAGTAATTCTTTGGTGGCATCTACCACAATCTCGATGCCCTTATCCTTAAGACTTGTCATGATGTCTTTATAGATAGATGCAGGTACTGTATTTGGTATACTTCCCGCAAGTACCAGTACATCGCCTTGTTGCAATGTATGGATTTGGTCATAAAGTGCCTTGATCTGTGTTTCTGAAATATGTGGTCCATTGCCATTGATTTCTGTTTCTTCATTACTTTTAATTTTCACGTTGATACGTGATTGGCCTTCTTCTAAAGCGATAAAGTCTGCACGCACGCCTTTGCTCTCTACAAGTCGTGTGATTTCCTTACCTGTAAAGCCTGCTACGAACCCTAGCGCCTGGCTCTTAATCCCTAGATTATTTAGGACGATGGATACATTGATTCCTTTTCCTCCTGGAAACATTGCTTCGTTTTTACATCTATTCACCGCATCTAATTGCAAGTTTTCCACCTGAATCATATAGTCAATAGATGGATTCAGTGTTACTGTACTAATCATCATTTTCTACCTCGATTATATTTGTTTGTGCATGTAATGCTTGACTTACAGCACCATCTGTAATAAGTGTTGCACGCTCTAACTTGGCAAAACTTACAAAGCTTGCTTGTCCTATTTTAGTATGGTCTCCTAAGACGTATACCATACTCGACTTTTCTACAGCCTTCTGCTTCACCATGGCTTCTTCTATATCTGGTGTTGTGTAACCTTTCGTACTACTGATACCATTGGTTCCAAAAAAACCTTTCGTAAACTGATACTTGTCTAAGTCTTCCATGGCCTTAGCACCTACCACCGCTTCTGTCGTCGCCTTAATGGCCCCACCTAATACAATGGTATGTATCCCACGTTCTAAAAGTTTCTTAATATGCCCAATCCCGTTGGTCACGACGATCAAGTCTTTCGCCTGAATGTAAGTGATCATAAGCTCTGTCGTTGTCCCTGCATCTAGATAAACCACATCACCTTCTTCAATAAGTTCCGCGGCTCTTTTTGCGATGACTTCTTTTTGAGATTTATTCATCTCTTGCTTACGTTCCATACGGTATTCGATATGTGAAGTATTTTTTTCTAGAAGCATAGCCCCACCATGAATTTTCTTTAGACTCCCTTTTTCATCTAGGGTTGTCAAGTCTCTACGTATGGTAGATTCTGAAGCATCTAATAGTTCTACTAACTCACTGACTGTTACTGTTCCTCTTTGATTAAGCATTTTTACAATGAGTTGCTGTCTTTCTTCAGTTAACATAACACCACTCCTTGTTTCTATAATAAATTCATTTTCTTTCACTTTCAATCATTTTCGGTCATTTTCATTCATTTCGTCACTTTGATGCATTCTCTTTGCCTATTTTGTTCAATTTCACCAAGAAAAACTCATGGAAATTAAAAAAACATCAATCTTAGTCGATTGATGTTTTAGTCTTTAATCTATGTTTCTAACTATTACCAGCGTCTTGTGATACCACCGTCAGCTTGTTCGATAGCACCTTCTTTAAGAAGTCTACCTACTGCACGCTTGAAAGATGCCTTACTCATATTCAGTACTGCCTTGATTTCTTGTGGCGTACTCTTATCATGAAGGGCTAACTTGCCACCACTTGCTTCAAGTTTCTTCATGATCTTACTCGCATCATCTTCCATCTGTTGGAATGCTTGCTTACGAAGGCTAAGCTCTAGCTTACCATCTTCTTTGATACGCTTCACACGTGCTTCTACTTTGTCGCCTACTTGATAACTTCCAAATGCTAATTCTTTATGTGGGATAAGGCCATGATACTTGCTTCCTACTGCTACAAGTGCCCCCATACTGTCTTTGATTTGGTAAATAATACCTTCTACTTTTTGGTTCTGGCTGTAAGGTGTCTGACTTTCTAAAACGTCATATACCTTCATTGTCGCACATAAGCGGTCACTTTTATCCACATACACACCTACTAAGCATTTGTCGCCTACTTTTAAAGTAGCTGTCTGCTCCTTGAATGGAAGGAATAAATCCTTCTGTAAGCCCCAGTCTAAGAAGGCACCGATACGTGCAAGTGCTACGACTTCTAGCTGCGCTACTTCTCCTAATGTTACTTTTGGCTTCTCTATAGTTGCGATCATACGATCTTCCGAATCTCTATGGACAAAAACTTCTACCTCATGGCCGATTTCAGCCCCCTCTGGTACTTGCTTACGTGGAAGAAGAATCTCCTCTCCAGCCACACCGTCTTTTGCATTGACGTATACACCAAAGTCTGATTGTCTCACGATTGTAAGTTTCTGAATTTTTCCTAATTCAATCATTTGTGTGT